>NZ_JBSMTP010000002.1:0-261441 GCF_053758945.1 Gemella parahaemolysans | reverse complement strand
TAGCATGCTTTTTCGCTAACGATCTTATGCTTATGTTTTCATTTATATACTCTAGTACGACTTTCTTTTTAAATTCAAAATTATATTTAGTCATAAAAATACCGACCTCCAAAAAGTTAGATTTTTTAGTCTAACTTTTTGGGGTCGGTACAAATCTCTAAATGTCTTTAGTTTTATTCTGCAAATTGACTTTGATATAATTCTGAATAGAAACCTTTTTGTTTCAATAGTTCATCATGGTTACCTTGTTCAATAATATCTCCATCTTTTAATACTAATATTTTATCTGCATTTCTAATTGTTGATAAACGATGAGCAATAACGAATGTAGTACGTCCTTCCATAAGTTTATTCATTGCTTTTTGAATTAATGCTTCTGTACGTGTATCTACACTTGAAGTCGCCTCATCAAGAATTAATATTGGTTTATCAGCAAGAATCGCTCGAGCAATAGTTAGCAGTTGCTTTTGTCCTTGGGAAATATTTGAAGCATCTTCATTTAATTCCATATTGTAGCCACCTGGTAATGTTTTAATAAAGTGGTGAATATGCGCTGCTTTTGCCGCTTCTATTACTTCTTCATCTGTAGCATCTAAACGACCATAACGAAGATTCTCCATTATTGTTCCTTTAAATAACCATGTGTCTTGTAGTACCATTGTAAAGTAAGAACGTAATTCAGATCTATCCAGTTTTGAAATATCTTTTCCATCAATATAGATATTTCCTCCATTAATATCATAGAATCTCATAAGAAGTTTAATCATTGTTGTCTTACCTGCACCTGTAGGACCAACAATAGCGACCATTTCTCCTTTTTTAACATCACTAGTAAAGTTTTTAATAATAATTTGATCTTCTACATATCCAAATTTTACTTTATCGAATACCACATTACCTTCTTTACTTGTAACTGTTTCAAGAACTTCTGCATCTTCTTCATCTTTAGCATCCAAGAACTCAAATACCCTTTCACCTGCAGCTGCCATTTTTTGAATTTCTGACATAGACTGAGCTATTTGACCGATCGGTTGAGTAAAGTTTCTTATATATTGGATAAAGGCTTGAATATCCCCAACTCCAATAGTTCCTTTAGATACTAATAATCCACCTGAAAATACAATACCAACATAACCAAGGTTACCAACAAAGTTAATCACAGGGAACATTAAACCTGAGAAGAAGTTTGCTTTCCATGATGATGTATATAATTGTTCATTTTTATCATTGAATTCTTTAACACTTTTTTCTTTGTAGTTAAATGCTGCAATAATATTTTGACCTGAAAAACTCTCTTCAACCTGTCCATTTACATCAGAAAGCATATCTTGTTGACTCTTGAAATATTTTTGACTCCATTTTGTTATAGTACCTAGTAGTATCCCTGAAACAGGAATTAAAGCTAACGCAATTAGCGTCATTAGAGGACTTATTGTAAACATCATTACTAATACCCCTAATACCGTTGCAGTATTGGAAATTATCTGAGTAAAACTTTGGTTTAGTGATTGTCCTAAAGTATCAACGTCGTTTGTTACACGTGATAAAGTTTCACCTACTGTACGTTGCTCAAAATATCCAACAGGTAAAGTATTTATTTTTTTACTTATTTCTTTACGAATATCATATGTCATTTTTTGAGAAATATTACTCATTAACCATCCTTGAATAAACATAAACAGTGATGATAGTATATATAAACCTAATACAGTTAGTAAAATCCCCGCTATTTTTTCAAAATTTATACTACCTTCATTACTAATTTTAGCAACTAATCCTTCAAAAAGTTCAGTTGTTGCTTGCCCCATAATCTTAGGACCCACTATACCGAATACTGTACTAGCTAATGCAAAGAATACTATCAAAATACTTGAGATTTTATACTGTGTAAACATCAATTTGATAATTCTTTTTAACGTTCCAGAAAAATTATTAGCTTTTTCTATTTTTTGATCTCTAGCCATGATGTTTACCTCCTTTTTGTAATTCTTCTTCACTAAGTTGACTTTCAGCAATTTCTAAATATGTAGGACAAGTTTCTAGAAGTTCTTGGTGTTTTCCAACCCCAACTATCTTACCTTCATTCATCACGATTATCTTATCCGCATTTAGAATTGTTGCAATACGCTGAGCTACTATAATAGTAGTTACTCCCGCCATTTCTTTTCTTAAAGTTTTTCTTAATTTAACATCAGTTTTATAGTCTAATGCTGAAAAACTATCATCGAAAAGAAGTATCTTAGGATTTTTCACCAAGACACGAGCAATAGAAAGACGTTGTTTTTGTCCTCCTGAAACGTTAGCTCCCCCTTGTGAAATCTCACTATTAAATTTATCTTCTTTTTCATTAATAAACTCTATTGCTTGAGCAATTTCAGCAGCTTTTTTCATCTGTTCATCAGTAATATTTTCATCAGCAAATTTAATATTTGATTCAATATTACCACTGAATAAAACTCCTTTTTGAGGAACAAATCCTAAAATGTCTCTTAATTTATTTAAGCTTATATCTCGAATATTAACTCCATCAATTGAAATTTCACCTTCACTAGCATCGAAGTATCTTGGAATTAAATGAAGTAATGTAGATTTACCACTACCCGTACTTCCTATAATTGCAGTAGTTTTTCCTGCTTCCGCTTCAAAACTAATATTACTAAGCACTGGGCTATCAGCTCCATCAAACGTAAAGCTAACATTATCAAATTTAAGAGTACCTTTTACATCTTGTAGTTTACTGTCATCAATGTTTTCGCTATCTACAACAGTTACATCAGTAGCTAATACTTCATTTATACGCCCAGCTGCAACTTCAGCACGCGGTAGTTGCATCATTAAGAATGTGAAGAATAAGAATGACATAACTATCTGCATTGTATATGTTATAAACGCCATCATATCACCAACTTGAATACTACCAGCATCTATATTTTTTCCACCAACCCAGATTATTAATAGTGCTATACCATTCATAATTAACATAATCATTGGCATAAGCGCTGATAAAGTTCTATTGATGAAAAGTTGTTCATTTTTTAAAACTGTATTTTCTTTATCGAATCTTTCTTCTTCATATTTTTCACGCCCAAAAACACGAATTACAGAAATACCAGTTAATGCTTCACGAGTAACCAAGTTTACTCTATCTATTAACTTTTGCATAATTTTAAATTTTGGCATTACTAAGAATGAAATTATTCCTAATGTTAAACCTAAGATACCTACACCTAATGCAATTATCCAAGTCATTCCAGTATCAGTTTGAGTAACTTTGTAAACTCCGTATACTGCCATCATCGGTGCATAAATTGCGATAAATAACATCATATTTAAAGCATTTTGTATTTGTTGAATATCGTTTGTACTTCTTGTAATTAATGAAGCTGTAGAAAATTTATCAATATCTTGTTTAGAAAATGATAATACTTTATTATAAAGTTTTTCACGTAAGTTATATGCTATTTTCGAAGAAATTCTACTAGCAATAAAGTTCGAAATAACACTTCCAATACCTGAAATAAATGTTACGATTATCATCATGATTCCAACTTCTTTTAGGTAATTCTTTCTAATTTCGTTAGTATCAATACCAACATTATTTCTATACTCTTCTTTAACATAACGAATTCCAGCTTGTTTTGTTATCATATCAGCTGAATTTCCTAAGTCACTAATTGATTTATTCTTTTGTTCAATTAAACTATCTTTCTTGACTAGTCCTAGTTTGACACCTTCTGCAACCTTATCTAAATCTAAGTTTTCAGATTTTGCTCCAGATACAACAGTCATAGCATTTTTAAAAATATCATTTAGTTCACTACGTTCTTGATCATTAATGTTATCTAGTTTATAGACATCTCCATCTTTTGTATATTTAGCTGTGACTTTTTTAATTTCATCATCTGTCATAAATAGTTGTAATTCTCTAAATGATTTTTCACTTATCTTTTCCGGTACAGCATCTTGGATCCCACTTTGTTGGATACCTTTATCGACTATATTACTTGTGTACGTTGGAAGTGCTAGCTCTGCAACAACACGAACTCCTAATATCGCAACTAAAAATATCATAGGTACCAAGAAACCTTTTAAATATTTAATTAGTTTCATTATTTTCCTCCTTATCTTGTAGTTCTTCTCTTAATATTAGATTTGTTTTTGTTAATAATATATTAAAAGCTTCTTTTTCTTTAGTATCGAATTTATCCCACATAGACTTAAACCATTCTTCATAGGCTTTTCTATGTAATTCTATGCATTCGATTCCTTTTTCAGATAAACTAAGATATTTTTTTCTTTTATCTTTTTCATCGATACTTTGGACTACAAAATCTTTTTCTAGTAACTCGCCAACAAGTGCTGTAACTCGAGGTTTTGTTACATGAAGTTCTTCCCCTAGCTCCTGCATTGTAATTTTTTCTTTACAAGATAAAAATAGCATCGCTTGAAATTCAGGTTTTCTAATAGGCGCATTATTTTTTTTATGAATTCTCTTCATGATTAATCTAAATTCTTCCATCATATCTATTGCCTGATGATATGATATTTCACTTTTACTCATCTTCTACCTCCTTTATTTTATAAATTAGTTAATAAAGTTAACTAATTAGTTAATCACGTTAACTATTATATTTTATTTTATATTTATAGTCAATAGATAATTTAATAATTTTAAGAAAAAAGATTAACCTAGATTTTCCTAGGTTAATCTTTTTTTCTATTTACTAAACACCCAAGCTTGAGCAAGGTTATTTTTTATATCATTTTCTGTAAAACCATTGTAACTTGTAAGTTTAACATCATCATCATTCGGATCATTTATATAGAATTTATCGTCTTCAAAACCACGAATAACTTTATATGTTACCCTATCACCAAATACTCCAGATTTTAGTCTAACAAGTATAGGTTTATTATCTCTTAAGGCATTTTCTAAGTTTTCTACCAATTTATCAGTCTCGATTCGTTCAACTTTAAGATTATATTTTTCAGCGAAAGCTGTAATAATCGTAGGTTGAGTTCCTTGATTTCTGATGTAATACTTATTACCTGCCCAAGAAGCAAGCTCTTCTACAGTTGCTTCATCTTTACCTATATATTTAGCAATCATCGCAAGTGAGATAATAGCATCACCATTGTCTTCAATCGTTTTCTTACCATCAAGACCATATGCTATATTTTTATATGCATCCTGCTTCATGTAATACATAGGAACTGAAAGTCCTTTTTGTGGTAAGTTTAATAATTGTTCTTTTCGTTTTGCATTATAATTATCAATATTGACTAAATAATATAAGTAGCCTTCAATCCCATCTCTTAAAGACTCAATAAATTGTTTATTAGCTATCTCATTATTTAGTAAATCAACATCAATTTTATTTCCAATATTAGCTGAAATTACTCTCACCTGTGGTAACTTATCGCTCAGTTGTGAAAAATTAGCTTGTTTCTCAGATGACGAAATTTTTGAAATATAGTGATCTGAAAGATTTTTTTCGATACTTCTTGCTACAATTGAAGATTGCTGTGTTCCGTAATAAACTTTTACTCCAAAAACATCTTTACTACTATCATTAGTAGTATCAATATCAACTAACATTTCAACTGAATTTTCAGCTGCAATTTTTGTTATTTCTTCTTTTGTAGGATAAGTTTCATCATTATCCCTTGTAAGTATTGCTTTTATACCATCTTTTTCTAATATCTCTTTTAACTGTTTAGCTATTTTCAAATTATAAGATTTAGAAGATACTCCTTTATAATCAGAACTATCATCTTGTTTTATAATTGGATTCAATAAGATTGAATAAGAAGCTAGTTTTTCTTTGTTTTGATCTTCAGGACTCTTCTGACCAGTGCCCAAAATACTCCATCCTGGTATCCAACCAACAAAACTATCCTTTGTTTTCACTTCATACCAAGTCTCTGATTTACTTAGCATTTCTACATTATCTCCTGCAGTCACTTTCTTCAAAGTTGGATAAGTATCGTCCGGCCCAGTTCTAAGATCAATTTCTTTCGAAATAGTAATGTTATTTTCGGAATTAGATGACAGATTCATCTTTTCTCCAATATATGTTACTACTCCACCCACAACTAACACTAATAACAGTACAGATATTAAAAATAATACTCCATTCTTGTTTCTTCTTTTTATTCTCATATTAATTTCCTGTTGATAGTTTTTCGTAAACAATAGTAACAGGACCATCATTAACTATGTTTACTTCCATCATAGTCTGAAAAATTCCAGTCTCTACCGTTACTCCTTCTTCTCTTAAAAATTTATTAAATTTCTCATATAGTTCATTAGCTTTTTCTGCTTCAGCAGCACTTGTAAAACTTGGTCTATTACCTTTTTTCGTATCAGCGTATAAAGTAAATTGTGAAACTGATAAGATACTTCCTCCAACATCTTTTAGACTCAAATTGATTTTATCATTTTCGTCTTCAAATAAACGAGCTTGCGCAATTTTTTTAGCCAAATATTTCACATCTTCTTCTGTAGATTCTTTATGCACTCCTACTAAAAGACAATATCCTTTATCTATACTTCCCACAATTTTATTATCAACACTAACGCTAGCTTTTTTTACCTTTTGTAATATGATTTTCATACATTCACCTATTTAACTATTCTTTCTACACTGTATACATCTTGAATTTGTCGTAATTTTTTAATCATATAATCGCATTCGCTAACATTTTTCACATATATTCCTATCGTAATAACACATGTCTTATCAGCTTTAGATTCAGAGTTAAGTTTTTTGATTTCAACTCTACTTTCACTTAATGTTAATAAGACATTTTGCAATAATAATTCTCTATCAAATGCATGGATTTGTAATGTAACACTATAGCGACGCGCATTTAAACTTTCAACCCATTCAACATCCAATAATCTTGCATTATCTTCTTCACTTAAGTTAGGACAATTATTTCTATGAACTGTAACGCCTCGACCTTTTGTTATAAAACCTACAATATCATCTCCTGGAATCGGTTGACAGCATTTAGATAATCTTACAAGAATATTATCTACTCCTTTTACATAAACCCCTGTCTCAGTTACTATTTTTTTAGTTTCTTCCGCATTGAAAAGTTTCTCAATTTTTGCTTGAGTCATCTTTTCTTTTCTAATTTTTTCTGTTAGTCTTGCAAAAACTTTATTCGCTGTAATTCCACCATATCCTATAGCAACATACATTTCTTCAAGATTAGCAAATTTATATTTGTTTAAAGCAATGGCAATATTTTCTTCTGTAAGAACTTCATCAATATCAAAGTTATTGGCTTTAATCTCATCCTTTAATAATATTTCACCTTTAACTAGATTTTCTTCACGCGCTGCTTTTTTAAAGAATGCTTTAATTTTAGACTTAGTTTGTGATGACGTAGCTATTTCTAACCATGAGCGTTTTGGTCCTGTAGAGTTTTTACTAGTACGAATATCACAGATTTCACCAGTTGATAACACATAATCGAATGGTTCGATTTTATCATTTACAGTAGCACCTACCATCTTATTACCAACTTCCGAATGAATCGCATATGCAAAGTCAACAATACATGAACCTTTTGGCAATTCTATAATATCACTATTTGGCGTAAACACATAGATTTTATCACTTAATAAGTCTACTTTCAACGATTCCATAAAACTTTCAGCTGTTGCTTCAGTTTCATCATTTTCTGCGATTTTTTGGAACCAATTTAATTTTTCGTAGAAATTATTATTCTTATTTACTTTCTTACCTTCTTTATAAGCCCAGTGAGCTGCAATCCCTTTTTCAGCAATCTCATGCATTTCATAGGTTCTAATTTGAACTTCTAAAGTTTGTCCATCCGGTGCAATTACCGTAGTATGAAGCGATTGATACATATTCGGTTTTGGCATTGCAATATAATCTTTAATTCTTCCAGGAATTGGAACCCAAAGATTATTTACAAGTCCTAAAGTTGCATAACAGTCAGCTACACTATCTACTAAAACACGCACCGCAAGGAGATCATATATTTGATCAAAAGTTTTATTTTGTTTAACCATTTTTTTATAAATACTATAAATATGTTTTGGTCTTCCAGTTACCTGTGCTTCTATATTATTATCAGCTAAAATTGATGTTATACTAGAGCATGCATCTTTTATACTCTCTTCCCTCGCACTTCTCTTCTGTTTCATCATCCCTACTATTGAGAAATATTGAGATGGATGTAAGTATCTAAGCGATGTATCTTCTAGTTCCCATTTTACTGAACTTATCCCCAGCCTATGAGCTAACGGCGCATAAATTTCAAGTGTTTCACTGGAAATTTCACGTTGTTTTTCCTCACGCATATACTTCATAGTTCTCATATTATGAAGTCTATCTGCAAGTTTAACAAAAATAACTCGCAAATCTTTCGCTATCGATACAAAAAGTTTTCTATGATTTTCTGCTTGTGATTGCTTTTTAGAACGGAATTTTACTTTATCTAGTTTTGTAACTCCATCTACTATTACTGCTATATCTTCACCGAATGTTTCTTTAATATCATCAAACGTATACTTAGTATCTTCTACAACATCATGCAAGAAACCAGCACAAATTGTTGCATAATCTAATTTAAGCTCTGTTAAAATTCCTGCAACTTGAACTGGGTGTAATATATATGGTTCCCCTGATTTTCTAAATTGTCCTTCGTGAGCAACTTTAGCAAAATCATAAGCTTTTCTTACAATTTTAATTTGCTCCTCCGATAAATATTTACTCGCCATATCTTCAACATTTTCATAATTATATGGGTATTCAAGATTCACAGAAATTCCTCCTCTTTCTAAATTTAATCTACCCTACATTTTACCATAAAATTGAAAAAATTTCCTTTAATTCAACTATAATATTTCAAATTTTAGGTATTTATATCAAATCTCAACTATATATAAAATTAAAATTTGAACTACTTTCTAGATTTATTCATAGGCTCATCAAAATAAGGCTAACAAAAAAGCACTAAAATGTAACAAAATACATTTGAGAACTCATAGACGCAGTGGTTTATTAGATATCTAAATTCGCTTTATTAAAGCTTTTTAGATATCTAATAAACTGTGCGGGGGTGACTCTACAAAATCTTATTTCTCCGAAATACGATTTTGAGTCACTCCCAAAAAAATCCTAGCTCGAATTCGAACTAGGATTGAATTTTTTTATTATTTTACATCTACATCTTGTGATAAATCAACTTTATCTAAAGGTATTAGTTTTGTTTTATATCTAATTTTATGGTACAGATAGAAGAATAAGAAGATTGGAACTCCCATGTATGTAGTTAACATTCCGCTCCAGTTAACTACCCCTTTAGTAATAAGCTCTGTATCCTGACCGATAATAACGATGATACATAATACTAAAGCGATAATTGGACCTACTGGGAACCATTTTGCTCTATATTTTAGAACATTTAAATCTTTACCTTGAGCGATAAATGCTCTTCTGAATCTATAGTGACTTAATGCAATACCTAACCATGCGATAAATCCAGTTAATCCACTCGCTGCTACGATATAAGTATAAGCATTAGCACTTGTAAGTTGAATTAAAAAGATTAAGAATACTACTACAGCTGTTGCGATTAATGAAATAACAGGTGTTCCATATTTTGTAACACGTCCAAAAATTGGATATGCAAGTTTTTCTTTACTCATTGCATAAAGCATTCTTGTAGATGCGTACATACCTGAGTTACCAGCTGATAAGATCGATGTTAAGATAACTGCGTTCATCACACTTGCTGCTAATGCAAATCCTGCATTTTTGAAGACAATTGTAAATGGTGATTTAGCAATTTCTTCTGCACTTGCAGCTCCCAATAAATCTGGTGAAGTATAAGGGATTAATAACCCAATTACTAAAATTGCTAGTACGTAGAAAATTAAAATTCTCCAGAATACTTGTTTTACAGCTTTTGGAATACTTTTCTCTGGGTTTTCACTTTCTCCAGCTGTAATACCGATTAACTCAGTACCTTGGAATGAATATCCAGCAATTAAGAATACTCCAAGTGTAGCAAGTATTTGTCCTGATAATGAAGAATCTTCTCCAACAAATGGTGCATCACCAATTGTTAAGTTTTTAAATCCAATGTATTCCCCACCTAAAATACCAAAGATAGTTAAACATCCAACGACTAAGAAGATGATTACTACTACTACTTTAATAAGTGCAAACCAATATTCACTTTCACCGTAAACTTTAACACTAAGTGAGTTTAAAGCGATAATAATAACTAGGAATAATAAGCTCCAAGCCCAGTGAGGAAGTACTCGCATAGGCTCCCAATAACTGATTGCTAATGCAGATAACTCTACGTCAGCCGCTACTGTAATTACCCAGTTAAACCAATAGTTCCATCCTAAAGCAAATCCTAATGAAGGATCTACATAACGTGTAGCATATGTACTAAATGACCCTGACGTAGGGAGATATGTTGCCATTTCCCCTAATGATGTCATTAAAAAATATACCATAAGCCCAATACATAGGTAAGCTACGATAGCTCCCCCAGGTCCCGCACTTTGAATTGCTTGACCACTTGTCATGAATAATCCACTACCGATACATCCTCCGATAGCAATCATACTAATATGACGTGATCGTAAATTTCTTTTTACTTCTGTTGCATTGTTGTTATTGCTGTTGTTTGTCATAATAAAAACCTCCTTGATAAAAATAAAAAAGCATAACTTCTACCATATTTGCACGGAGTTATACTTCACATTATCTCTCCAAAACAAGATATTAGTAGCGCAACATAGCCTTACGACTATGACAGTCCTATACTTAGTTCAGTATAGACCCAACAATATTAACATAGGATTAATATCATTTCGGCGACGTTTCCTTTCAAATAATATCATCAAGCCCTATACTTTCAATTACCCTACTGATAAAAATCGCAACCTCTACCTCACTTATTTTGTGAGGTACATATTCAATTAACTGTTTATTAGTATATTATACTTTTTTATGGTTGTCAATAAAAATTTTAATTTTTCTAAAAATTTATTTGAATATTATATCTATTGTACTGTATTCTACTTTTACAAGAATAATATTCTTTACATCATTTTTCATAAAAAGAAGGAGATTTCAAGCTCCTTCTTTTTACGTCTATCAATTTAATAAATCATTGACTAATTAATTATTCTTCTTTTTTTAATATTTTATAGTTTGTTATTATCCCTAATATCATTAAAATCTCTAATATACTTAATAAAATCTTCATCATCTTTCGCCCCTTTAAATACAAAGAAACCTAAAATATCTATTTATATTAACTAATATCTTTCACAAATTGCCCCTTGTCGATATTCTTCTAATAAAATCTTTAATAATTCAATTTGTTTTTGTATTCTTGCTCCACTGTCAGTATCCGCTACTTTTTTTCGACATAATTTATCTACAACTCTCTTAGTTGAAATAATATCCGTCTCATTTTTGATTGCTTCTTCTTTACTTTGGAATATATCATGACTCATTATCTGTAATCCATAAGAATTGTAAGTTAAAGTATAACCACCATGCCCTGTTGTTTTGTGATATGCTCTTGACATTCCTCCATCTATAACAATCGTTCTACCATTAGCTTTTATTGGATTTTCTCCCTTTGTTTCCTTAACAGGAGTATGCCCATTTATAATATGTCCCTCACTAGTTAAGCCAAACTCATTTAATAACTTAACACAAAATTCTTCATTGTCTCTTAGTTCATAATACGCATTTTTTACTTCTTCATGAGTAGACTTATCCTCTATAAAGTATCTCTCGAATGTTGTCATATCACATTTACCAAATAACGGAGAATATCGCCCTTGCCATAAGTAAAAGAACAACCCGTTATCTTCTCTACAACCACAATAAAATATACTACGAATTTTTTTATCAAAAAAGTCCAATAAGTTTTTACCTGAGTATTTCTTACCTCCATAAGAGAATTCCTGGAAGTTTCCATTCTCATCTACTGGCATGCACCCATGAAGAAGTAGATTCCCATTATAACAGCAATACATACCACCCTTGTTAATAAATAATTCTACATGTTTTTTTAATTTTTCACTTGCTATAAATGATTCTTTTAATTTATTTATAATTTTTTCTTCTTCATCTGTTAATAAGTATGGATTTTCTTTATCAACCGTTGGAAAATTGCATGACGTTAATGGATATTCTTTACCATAAATTTTTACAGTTTCTTTTTCAAAGTCAATTTTATCAAGTAGTGCACGCGACTCTAAATCAAACTCAGGATGTTTATCAATAATCTGTTTTTCTAATTTGAATTGAATTATTGCCATAGCCTTATGCATCCTAGCTATTTGCATAATTTCATGCTCACTATATTTCAACTCATCATCTTTAGAAAGCTTTGGTAAAAATTCTTTACAGTCATCATCTTTATAATACTTTTCACTAAAGTTTAATAAATTTCTAATAGGAATTCCATATCTATCTTCTATAATATCTAAGTTATCATATCTTGCACATATTCTAATTACATTCGCTAATGAAATTCTATCTCCAAGATAAGCACCTATCCATAACATATCATGATTTCCCCATTGAATATCAACAGAATGATAATCTAGTAGTCTATCCATTATTTTATCCGGGAAAGGTCCCCTATCATAAATATCTCCAACTATATGCAAGTGATCAATTGTTAACTTATGAATACTTAATGATAATTCAATGATAAACTTATCACCAGCACCTAATTCAATAATGTTCTCAAGAATTTTATCATAGTAGTCGTTCTTATCACTGCTTTGCATTTTATAAAGCAATTCATCAATAATATATTTAAAATCTTTTGGTAAAATTTTTCTCACTTTGGATCTAGTATACTTCCTTGCAGCAACTTGCGTTACCTCTAATAATCGAAGAAGGGTAATTTTTTGAAACTCTTTATAATCACACACATCGTATTCTTTTCTTATAAGATTTAATTTTTCTTCTGGATAATAAATTATAGTAGCCAAAAGATTCAAATCTTTTCTAGGAAGTCTATTTCCAAATACTTCTTTAAGTTTTTCTTTAATAATACCTGAACCGTTTCTTAAAATATGATCGAAGGCTTCATATTCTCCATGAATATCACTTAAAAAATGTTCTGTCCCTTTAGGAAGCGTTAATATAGCTTCTAGATTAATTATCTCCTTAGTTGTTTCATCTATACTCTGAAAATTTCCCGCTAATAATTCTAAATGTTCTCTAGATATTTTCATGCTAATCTCCTTTTTATGATTTTCATCTAAATCTTAACACACTTCTTTTGGTAATTCAAGAAATGTACACGTTGTCAAAAAGAGTCAAATAGTTATTACATATTATTACTCAAGTCATAAAAATAAAAGAAATACGACACTAACTGTAAAACACTAGTCTCATATTTCTTTTATAAAATTATTTTAATTTTCCTACAAATCTCTCCATCTCTTTCATCTCTTCAAGAGTATCAGCAACAAGAACATACATTGTATTACCTTGTAATTCAGCGAAAGCTTCAGGCATTCTTAATACAGCTTTTAATTTATCTTGATACTTATTTCTGATTTCTTCATCTGAATGTACATAGTCTTTATAATCACGACGAGTTGAAGCTAATCCGTATTTTTCATCCACACTTAATCCATTGAATGTTCCATTAGCAACTTCAGCATATACTCTAAAGTAATCTGTTGAATGAGCAAAGTTATACACATCTACTGCAAAAGCTCCCGCAGGTCGGTTATTATACTCAATCGCTATATAATCATCTTTAGTTTTGAAAAATTCAATATGGAAAAATCTCTCTTTCATACCAAATGCTTTTACTGCATTTTTACCATATTCTACTAATTTTGGATCTAAATCCTTATCTATATAATAAACCCAATCAAGAGTATTATTATTTAATAAATCTAATGGAGTATAGTAATAAACGATACTAGTATAGAAAACAATATTCCCCTTAGCATCTACTAATCCATCGAAAGTTACAATATCAGAATTATCAACAAACGGCTCTAAAAAGTAATGTGTAGTTCCATCCCATTCTTTTTTGAAATTTTCTACATCCTTCTTATCTTTAAGCTTATAAGTTGCTGATGCTCCTACTCCATTATCAGGCTTAGCTATTAATGGTAATTTTAATTTTTTAACACCTTTTTCGATGTCACCATCTTTTTTCACTAAGAAGCCTGGTACTACAGGAACTCCTGCTTTTTCGAAGTATTTTTTCATCTCTGATTTATGCTTTGTTTTTTTAAGGTCGTGTTCTTTTAATCCAAACACATTAAATTGTGTACGAAGTGCAGCATCTAGTTCCATCCAGTGCTCATTTTGTGATTCTATTCTATCAATGTGCCCATGTTTGTGATATAAGAATGCAACAGCACGTTTTACTTCATCAACATCATCAAGACTATTAACTCTAAAATACTCAGTTAAAGCTTCTTTAAGTCTTTGATCAAGTTGTTCATATGGTTCTTCTCCAATTCCAAGTACATTAATACCTTGATTTTTTAACTCAATAGAAAATTTTTGAAAATTGTGTGGGTAATACGGTGATATAACTATGTAATTCATAAATCTTTGTCTCCTCTTAACTTTATTATAAATTTAACTTATCTAAAAAGTATGGCATTTGTATTCTCCACCAAGGCCAATCATGGGCAACATCTTCGCCCCATACATCAAACCATGCTGGAATATTCTTTTCTTCGAAAGCTCTTTTTAAACTATAAAATGATGGTAATCCGTCTTGTTCCCATGGACCTAACCCTGTACATACAATAATATCAGCGTTTCTATAGTGATTAATAAACCACCCATCATTTTGATTCCAAATATTATCACTAGGTGAATTTCTATATATCAGTTCATCATTTCCATATTCACCTACGAAAAATCTAGCATCATACACTCCGCTAAGTGAAATCACTTTTCCGAATACATCTGGATGTTGTAGAAAAATATTAAATGAATGATATCCTCCCATGCTACAACCAGTAGCCATCATTTGTCCAAACCATCCTGTCTTATGTTTAATAAATGGTATTGCTTCTTCTATAACATATTTTTCATATTGAGTATGTGCTAATGCTCTATCATGACCATTTTTCCAGTCACATAACCAAGATTCACTATCGACACTTGATAAAGTAAAAAATTGTACTTTTCCTTCATTAATGAATCTTTCACAAGCATGAATCATTCCAAAATCATAATACTCATTGTGCGTCCCCCCAGATGATGGAAACACAACAATCGGCAATCCCGCATGTCCATACCTATTAAGAACCATTTCTCTTCCTAAATTTCCACTATAATGACTTAAATTTTCTATATTCAAACTAAAAAACCTCCATTTCTAAAAATACTTTTACCAATTTTCACTTATAAATCTTAAACATTCTGGTAAATATTTAGCCCAGCATTCTTCACTGTGCTCTCCATTAGCCACAACATTTAACTTAATTTCATTTGTTGATAATCCCGCCTCTATTAGCTGTCTATAGTAATCCAAACTTGCATCTATATAAAGCTGTTTTAAATTACCAGTTGCCAATTGTTTATCTGTATCATCTCCCTCATTCGTTCCAACTTCTATATACACTCTTTGATCTGAGACCTTATGTTTCGAAATAAACCTATCAAACTCTGGTTTATTTAACCAATTTGCAGATGAAAATACTCCAAGACACCCTACGACATCTTTATGCTCTAACCCTATATACTGTGAAATATTTGCCCCTAATGAACTACCAATCATCGCTGTATACTCTCGTTGAGGTTTTGTACGATATGTACTATCTATGAATGGTTTAACTACATTTACAAAAAAATCAGCATACTCAGAACCTAATCCTCCTAATGTCAGACCAAAATTTAATATTGGTAAACTTGAAAACTTCCATGGTGCATATTCGTTCATTCTTCCCTCATTGTCATTATCAATCCCAACTATTATCATCCTTGGCATATCTGGGTTTCTTTTTATTGCTGGTATTACCTTCCAAGAATGTCCACTAAATGATTCTCCACTGTAAAAAACATTTTGTCCATCATTCATATATACAACTGGATAGTATCTATGTTCATCTTGGGCATAACCTTTTGGTAAAAGAACTCTAATACGACGATTTTTTCCCGTATATGGGACTTTTAACTCATGTTCTTTCATTTCTAAATAAAAATACGCATCTCTATTCATTAATTATTTCCTTCAAAATTATTATTATAGCTCTAATTCTACCTTATTTCTCTTATAAAATCAATTAATTGAGTGTGATTTCTCTTTATTTTTCTGAAAATTAATTTTTGTATATTATTCTTATACTAGTGCAATATTTATACTTAAATTATATAAAAAAAGAAACGAATTATCACATAGT
The DNA here is from genome assembly GCF_053758945.1 of Gemella parahaemolysans. Classification (NCBI taxonomy): domain Bacteria; kingdom Bacillati; phylum Bacillota; class Bacilli; order Caryophanales; family Gemellaceae; genus Gemella; species Gemella parahaemolysans. The sequence continues at coordinate 245,021 of NZ_JBSMTP010000002.1, read as the reverse complement.
AATCCGTTCCTCTATATTAAAATTCACTGTACACATACTCTTGGACATTTGAAAAATCCGTTAAAAAACAGTATATTATTATTCCCATTATTACTATATAAAAAAATAATATCCATAGTGTAAGTCTTTGTTTACAGCTTAATTTACTTTTTAAGTTTGTAAAGATCTCTTTCAAAATCAATCCATCCTCTCCAGCCAAGATGCATCGCATCATACATATAGTAATCTTCATATTCTTTACTTGAATAATCCATTACTTCTATGTTATTTTCTTTAGCAATTTCTTTTAATCTATTGTAGGCAACTTGTCTTTTTTCACTGCCTATTCCTGTATAGTCGCTCCACTTCCCATGAGCAGGAAAAATTGCAAACTTAATATTCAAATTCAAATCTTTAACAATAGATAATAATATATCTAAGTCTTCGTATTCCTTAGAATCATCATATTTTGTATTTTTAGAAATATTTTTTAACTGATTGTACTTAGCTCTTATATATTTATCATAATATGTATTATCAATTTGATATTCATTATTATTCGTTCTTGATTTTGCTTCTTCAGTCACTTGTTTACCTAATTCTTCCCAATTATAATTTGGAGTCTTTTCACCATTAACTGGATAGTTTTCTTTACCTTTATTTTTATAAAAATTAAATTTGTTTTTCAAAACATAAAAATAATTATCTAATTTTAAAAATTCCTCAGTAAATACATTTCCTTTTCCATTCAAGAAGTATCGTTTATAACTCTTATACTTTTTATTTAATTCCTTGTTTGTTGATGAAAGTTCTATAACCCTATTAATAAATTTTTCTTTGGTTTCTCTACTAATATTATCATTTTTCATAGTATTATAAACATGTTCACTAGAAATTCTAGATAAAAATGCATCTTTTAAAATACCATTCTTATTATCAAACCATTGAATAGATTGTATCATTACAATCTCATTATTTTTCACATCATTCTCTATTGATCCAATAGTAGCCGCATGTATAATATTTTGAGAGTTTCCAACTCCTACTTGCATTATATTAAAATCATTGTAATTAAATATTTTCTTTGGATGATAATTTTCGTTAATTGTTGTAGTTAACTCTGATGAACCTAACAGTAACAGAGTTCTTGGTGTCATATTTTCAACTATGATATCTCTACTTTTGTACTTTTCAAAAGAGGTACTGTATCTAACACTATTATCATTTGTTTTATAATAATTTTCAATCTTCTTTAGAAGGGTTATATCTAAAATTATAAGTGTAATTAATACCAATACTATTGATATTAAAAATGCTTTTAATCTTATCATGTTATTATTTCCTATTTTCTATATATGAAATTACCTTGTTTGGTGTATCGATTTCTTCATATGTTACTTCTGTTGGAGCTATGCTTAGTCCGAAAATTTCTTCGATTTTTACTAACATTTCTACAAAAGCTAATGAATCCATTAATCCTTCTTCTTTCATGTTTATATCTAAATCTTCTCTTACTACTTCATCTTCACAAATTTCTTCTAACATTTCTAATACTTGTTCTTTTATCATTCTTTTTCTCCTAACTCATTATTATTTTTTTAATCCATGGCTTATTAGTTTATATGGTTCTCCCGAGAAAATATATAAACCTATTATTACTAAGTTAATCGTTATGAACCAACTAAGTATTTTATACCATGTTTCATTTTTATTCTTTTTGTAAAATTTACTTTTCTTCTGATAGTATTCAAATCCTGCCATTAATAAACCATGGTAAAATCCATATACTATATAGCTTATTGTTAAACCGTGCCAAAATCCCATAAGAACCATGTTTACCATGTAGGCATACATTGCTGTATTAAGTCTTTTCTTAAATCTTTTTTTCTTTGTTGCTTCCATAAAGACTCTTGAGAATACGAAGTCTCTAAGCCATGTTGATAGTGTTATGTGCCATCTATTCCAAAAGTCTTTTATGTCTATACTTAAGAATGGTTTATTAAAGTTCATAGGTGTTCTTATTCCTAAGATGTTACTACTACCTACTGCCATTAAACTGTATCCTGCAAAATCAAAAAATAAGTACAATGTATATAGGTACATGTATTTTAATGAATAGACAAATGTCCCATGGTTTGTTAAACCTACTAAGTAGTGATAGCTTAATGTTGAGAATACTATTTTATATAGTAATCCTAATATTAGTCTGTAGACTCCTTCTCCAGCTAATTCTAAGTACTCCGTCCTCGGCATTCTTTCTTTCATTTCGCTCATAAACCTTCTACTTCTGTCTATTGGTCCTGCGCTTACTGTTGGAAAGAATAATAAAAATTGTACATATTCTACAGCACTGATTTTTTCTTTTATTAAGCCATCTGATATCTCTATCATAATTTGTATTGTCTTAAATGACATATATGATATACCTATAAAGGCTAATAAATGAAAATGAGTAATTGCGAATATTTTATTTATTACTAGTGGTAATATTGATAGCACTACTAATATTTTTAAGTGTTTTTTACTTTCTGTCTTTTGAGCTATTAATACTAATATGTATTCATATAAAATAAATCCTACTAGATATGCTACCATTGTCATGCTTTTCCCATATACTGCTGCAGCAAATATTACCGACAGCGCTAGGATATAATATTCTATTTTTTTTCCTAGGTAGTTTATTATAAAGCCTATGATTAGTGCTATAGCTAAGAATAAGAAAAATTCAATTCCGTCAAAGTAGCTCATTCTATACTAACTCCTTTAACTTTTTCTTATCTATTTTACCGTTGTTGTTTAGTGGCATTTCTTCTAAGAATACTATTTTTTTCGGTATCATATATTCTGGCACTAATTTTTTTAGTTCTTGTTTTATTTGTTTTGTTACTTCGAAGCGTTTTTCTATTTCTTCGTTGTATACTACAAATGATGTCAATGCTTTTACTTTTCCATCTTCATAGCTTGGTACTGTCGCTGCTTGACGTATTTTTTTATTTTTAAGTAGATTGTTATCTATGTCTTCAAGTTCTATTCTGTGCCCATGTAGTTTTACTTGGAAGTCTATGCGCCCTTCACAAAATAGCATACCGTCTTTGAAGTACCCTAAGTCGCCTGTTAGGTAACTTCTTTCTTCTTTTCCATCTACCTCTCCTATACAAAATTTTTCATTTGTTATAGCGTCATTTTTAAAGTATCCTTTTGCGACTGTGTTTCCTGTGATTACTATTTCACCTTTGTTCTCTTCATCTGGATTTGCTAGGTGTACTTTTGTTCCCCATTTTACTTCTCCGACTGGTAGGTTCTCGTAGTATTTTCTATTTACTTCTTTTGTTATTTCTACCCATGTGACCATTACTGTTGATTCTGTTGGCCCATATGTATTTATTACCTGTGCATCTTCAAAGTTTTTGTGGATTTTCTCTACTGTTGTGCTAAATAGTTTTTCTCCACAAAAGACGAATTGTTTCACCTTCGGCATTAGACTTTGATTGAAGTTTTTATCTATGAAACACATTTCTATAAATGATGGTGTTGAAATCCATATCGTTGCATTTGATTTATTCAGTTCTTCAAACATTACTTTGAAGTTCTCTTGATGTTTTTTATCTATTTGTACTAGAGTGGCTCCTAGATAAATACTTGGCCATAGTGACATTACCGATAGATCAAATGAGAATGGGGGATGTCCTAAGAACACTAATTCTTCTTTTTCATCATAGTATCCTGTGTACCAGTGTAAGAAGTTATTTAGATTGTTATATGTAATACATACCCCTTTTGGTTTCCCTGTACTTCCTGACGTGAAAATTATATAGAATATATCTTCATCTTTTACGTAGTTTTCTTTTGAAATAGTATCTGGAGTACTTGAGATTATTTCTTTGGCTGACTTAACATCTATCATTTCTCTAGAAAGCTCTATTTCTTCTGTGACTAGTACTACTTTTGAATCTGTTGTTTCTACTATTTCTTCTACTCTTTCTTTCGGTGTATTTATATCTACTGGACAAAATGCTCTTCCTGATTTTACACACGCTAAGAAGTACACTAACATAAATGGATGTTTATGTCCATACACTACTATAGGGCTTTTGTCTTCACCCAGTTTTTCTTCAAGATAAGACGCAAGTCTATCTGAATACTCTATTAAATTTTTATATGTTAAATTTTCGTTCTGATATATATTATTAATATATACTTCTTTAGAACTATTTTTAAACTGTTCTAGTTTTTCAAAAAAAGTTAATTTCATATTTATTTTATCCTTGCCTCTATATCTATTTTTTATCGACTTTTTATTTCCCATCACGATAGATCAAAAAATCGACATCATACTCCTTATACTATTATAATATAAAACTTAAAAAATGTGATTAAAAATTAGTAAAAATTATAAAAAAAATTGATTTATTGCTTTTTATTTTCAAAACAACAAATCAATTTTCATAGAATTTTTCTAAAATCGGATTATTTCAGGTCATTTAATAACTTTTCTTTTAAATCTTTTGGCTTGAGCTCTACCTTCTCTTTATAACTAAGTCGTGTATCACTATTACTTGCAAAGTTAAATAAAGTTCCCTTCTCAGCAGAATATTGATTTTCAACCTCATAGTTAGCTAAATCAAAATCAAATGCAAAGATTTTTTCTATAAGTATCATTATATTTTCAAGATTTTTATTAACTAATTTTTTAAGTTCAGGACTTGTAAATGCTTTATGACTATCTGCCCCATGAATTTTCTTAGCTTTTGTAGTTCTAACATACATAATTTCGGGAGCTTTTTCATAAAATTCATCATCTAATATTAAATCACTATTCGCTAACCCTCTTAACCTATAGGTCTTTAGATCTTTTCCTAATTTAGCTATTTCTCTATAAAATATACCTAATATATCCTCTGAATTTTTGTCAAACATCAACTCACATGCCAATGCGTAAGTTAAAATCTGAGAAATAAATCCTAATCCTAAACTATCTAAAGAAAAATCACTTTGACTACTCTTATAATCAATTATTGAAATATTCTTTCCGTTAATATCTACCCTGTCAATCACTCCTGTGAATTTAATAGGTGGTATATTGTATTTTTGTTTCAATTCTTTTTTATTAACTTCCCCAGTTTCAACATTTTCACATGTAATAACGTTGTCTATTATTTCCAGAGTAAATGGTTTTTCTAAGAATGTTGGCATAAATTCTGTTAGAGCGAAATATTTTATTTCTATTGCTATAGCTATTTCAAGTCTCATAATCATATTATTTAAAATATACTTATGAGTATTTAACAATTCTATTAACTTCAACGTTTCTAATATATCTTTATTATCACTTGAATAAATAACCTCATTCAAAATCTCTTTAATATTAAATCTCTTTATAATATCTTCATCTTTTAGCACGTCTATATCAAATTTTCTTCCACATTCAGCTATAAAGTTAGTAATTCTTTTTTCTGACATTACTGCGTGGAAGAATTTTCCAGTAACAAGATTATCAATATCGATATCCCTTTCTTCTGCTATTCCAAGTACTCGTTTAACAAAGAATTGATATGGATTTCTTTCAAAATCAGAAATTTTAGAGATACTAAACTTAGAAAAATTATCTTTCTTAACTTCTAAGAATTCATCTATATATTCTGAACTAAGTTGAAACTTATAATCTCTAATTATTTTAGATAAATAATTTTTAATACTATTATCATTAGTGAAGAATACTCTATCATTTAATTCATCAAGAACTTCATAATTCCCATAATTTTCATGTACTGACGTAAGTTGATACTGTTCTAAAAACTTAAGCATAAGCTCAACTAAAACCTCAACTTCTTTTGTCTTACTATCTTTTACTTCCATAAATCTACGATAAATTTTTGCGAATAAATAATTAAATTCCTTAGATGAAACTATCTCGGAAATATTTTCTAAATAGTAATTATAATCCGCAATAGAAAACTCTAAAATTTTTGAAGTTTGCTTTTCTTTTAATTCTGGGAATAAAGATTTTACTGTATTTAAGTATGGTGATGCGAAGTTCTCTTTAAAACTCTTATCAATTAAACTAAAACTTATATATGTTTTTTCTTGAGCTCTTGTCATGGCAATATAAGCTACGAACTCTTCATCAATAAGTGCCGCTTCTTTTGTCGGTGATAAAAAGATATCATCATTAATCAGTCTTTCTTTATCTTTATCATCTATTAATCCTGAACTTTTAGATACTGGCAATGCATCTTTATTGAATCCCATAACAAAGACAACTTTTTTATTTTCTACTTTTGCTAAATCCATAGTAGACATAATAATAGAATTATTTATTTCTGGTATTGAACGATACTTAATAGATGTTAATCCAGTATTAAATAGAGATACGAATTTTTTATATTCAAACTTTTCACTACCAAAATTCTCATTTATATCATTAATATATTCAAGAATTTTTTTATAAACTTGTCTATCTATACTATCAATTTTTAACTCTTCTATATTATCATACTCACCATCTTCTTTATCAAGATACATTTTAATCTTACAATGATCAAAAATATCTACTAATTTTTTTATATATCTTTTAGCTTGAAGATTGTTCTTAGCTGAAACTTCTGAAACCTTATTAATAAGTTCTAATAAAACTTGTCTACAAATTTCAAGCTGTTCAGAGTTATACTTCGCCGTCTTTTCAATAAAGTAATCTTTCAGTATATCACTATACGTATTTACCAGTTTCTCATTTAGTATATTTTCAAGATCATCTATTGAAATTACCCTAACTCTTTCTAATAAATCGCTATATCCATATTTTCTTCCAAGATTTTTTACTAAATTACTAGTTGCAAATCTATCCTTTATTACTGTTTCATCTAACTCTGCAATATCTTTTTCTAGTTGTTTTTCATCAATATTTGAATCCCCTAGTAGAACATATGCAATAGTTTTTTGGCGATAAATATTCTCAAAATTCGTTAACCTAGTTTTCAATAGATTTAATAATCTAGTTTTAAAACTACCTTCATCAAAATATAATGTTTCTTGTATAAACTTAACTAAACGATGATTACTAGTTTCAATATTTTTATCTAAATGAACATCTAAATTGTAGTCTTTAAAGATATTCAAATAATTTTCGTATGTATTATCACGATAAAGAATTGCAATCTCATTTTGGTTAATATTATTATGATTTAGTTTCACAATCTCACGAGCGATTTGTTTAACTTCCAACTCCTTATTTTTGGCACAGATAATTTCAATACTATTATCGGTTTCATACTGTACTGTGAAATTTTTATAGTATTTATCAGCAAGAATATCATTAGAAACACCATTAAAACGTCCTTTATGAGTTTCTAATACTTCATATTCCTCTACTTTATTATCTTTTATTTTAAATTTCAGCGTATTTATTTCTTCTTTTTTTACAAAGGCTACTACAGAAAAATTCACATCATTATTATTTTTCACTATCTCATTCATACTAGCAACGATCTCATGAGATTTTCTAAAAATATCAAGCTTATATTTTTCTTTACTATACAAATCAGATAGATAAAAGTCATTATATTTCATCTTTTCTAGTTCATAACCTTGAAGTAGTTGTGATAAATCAAAATTAAAATATCTATTTGCATCACTTATAACACTTATTATTAACTTTTTAGACTTCTGAGCGAGTTTCTCAATATAATAATATTCCTGTGCTGTAAAGTTATAATAAGCGTCCACATAAAAAATATAGTCACTTAAATCTATGTATTCTAGATACAACAATAATTCAGTTATATAATCTACTTTATCAAAAGAACCCTGCTCCTTTAATAACCTCGAATATTCAACATAAATTTCTAAAATAGATTCCAATTTTTCTCTATGACTGCTATCTAGATTAGCATTTTTCTCTAAATACTCCTCTAATAAATTGATACTTATCTTATACTCTTTTAATTCATTTATAATTTCTTCTACAACTTCTATAAAATTAACATCTTGTAAAATTCTTTTTACTAAAAAATTCTCACTATTTTCTAGATTTTTTGCAGCTTTATAGAAATAAAATGGTTTAATATTATCTCCTAGCCTACTAAGATTATCCATTCCCAATTGTTTTGATAATCTTCTAGTTAAACTTGAGAAATTCATGACATCGATATTAAAAGTACCACCGAACTTATCACATAACATTTTTTCAAAATTAAAACTATTCTGTTCTGGAGTTAATACAATTATTTTATGGTTATCTCTATTTAACTCGATATCATTCAGTATATAATTAGTTTTTCCTACACCACTAGGACCAATTAATAATTCTAAATTCATGTTTTCCCCTTTCTTCTTAAAGATTATTTCATATTCCTGTCATTTTTATTTTAGCATAGTTATCTTTAGAATAGACCTCTACCTTAGGTCTAATTCTTTCTTTAAGCTCACTAACATGTGAAATTATACCAATATTTCGTCCATAAGACTGTAAATCTATTAGCGTTGTTAAAGCAATATCCAGCGTTTCAGCATCTAATGATCCAAATCCTTCATCGATAAAGATAGTCTCAAGCGATATTCCACCACTTTCATTTTGAATAACTTCGGCTAACCCTAAAGCGAGAGCTAGCGAAGCTAAGAATAATTCTCCGCCAGAAAGAGAACTAATAATACGAGTACTATTTAGGTAAATATCATGTATTTCTATCTCTAAACCTTGAAGTCCTCCACCTTTTGACTTTTCATCACGCCTAATAAATCTATATCTGTCATTTGTCATTTGTAATAATCTTTTAGTTCCCGCAACTAGAATCAAGTCTAGATAATATCCTTGAACGTAAGTTTCTAACGATTTTCTATTTTCAGTTTTCCCACTAACAACATCACTAAATGCTATAATTTCTCTTATATCTTTAGATGATTCTAATAAATCAATATACTCACTATGAATTTTTTTATATAATTTTTTATTATTTTCTAATCTTGTATTAAGCACTGCAACTTTTTCTATAAAATCATTAACTTGAGATTCAATATTTTGTAGTTTCTGATGCTCTTCTTCTAAATCGGGTTGTTCTATATCTTGTAACTCTTCTTCAAGTTTTTCTATAATGTTTACTATTATCTTATTGGCATCTTCAAATTTACTAATTTGAGATTCATATTCTTCTAATTTAACCAATTCTGCTATGTTTTCTTCTGCCATTTCTAAAGTTATGTAATACTTATTAAGTTTAGAATTAGTAAAATTCTCTACAATACTTTCTATTCTTTTACTAACTTCCAGTAAATTCGTCTTATTGTTTTTCTTTTCTGTTTCTAGTCTTGTTTTTCTCACCAATAATTCGTTACTATTATTTTGTAGAACATTACTTGTATTATCAAAGCCTTCAACTTGAGATTGTATTTTCTCATAATAATCTACAAACTCATCTAGCTTAATTTTTACATTTTTTTCGAACTGTTCGATTTTACTTTTCGCTTCTAGATGTTTTTGTTTAATCTCATCTTCATTTTTTAATAACTCTGAAAGTTCTTCTATTTCTTGATTAAGGTCCTTAATTCTATCCTCGGATATTTTGATTGTTTTACTAATATCCGTTAGTTTAGAATTCTCAGTCTTTAATTCGTCTTCTAATTGTGATAGTTCTTCCTTAGCTTTAAAGTTAATTGTATCCTCTAAATTTTTCAAAAGAGCACTTATTCTTTCTATTTCTTCTTCATCTTTTTTTATAAGAGTTTCTAGTTGAATTGTATCTTTATTAACTTTTTTAAGTGAGTTTTCTATACTTTCATCTACTACCTCTAAAGAGAGAATTTCTGGTAAGTGTTCAATCTTTTGTCGACATAAAGGACAATCATCGCCTTCATGCAATTTCAATAGAAAACCATTTAAAACTTCTTGTTCTTTATTCTTATTTAATAATATAACTTCTTGCTCTAGTTTCTTCTTCTCTGCTTCCAGTTCTTCTAATTGTTTTTTATCAAGAGTAAGCTTCAAACTCTTATCATTTACTTCAGACAATTTGTTATTATATTCTTCAAGTTTTTCTACATCTTGCTCTTTCTTTAATATTTCTAATTTTAACTTACCAATACTACTCTCTAGTATATTTTTCTCCTCAATATCCTCTAAGTAGCTTTCTTTTGAAACTTTCAACCTAGAATCTAACTGTTTATATGTTTCTTTTTTCAAAATAAGTTCTTCTAATGTTTTACTATAGATTTCAATGTTATCTTTAGCAGAAATTAATTCATTAAAGTTATTATAGAAAAACTTATAATCAATAGTTTCTTTTCTAAGTTCTTCTATATGATCTTTTTGTGCATTTAATTCTAATTGTAATTTCTTATTGTTTTCTAAGTCTAATTTATATTTGTCTGTATCAATTAATAAATCTTTCTCAAGGTTTCTTAATTGTGATTGTTTATTTAATAAAGTACTGTACTCTATAATCTTATCTTTACTCTTTTGTAACTCTTTTAACTTCTCTACTTCTAATCTTAGACTTTTATAATAGTCTTCTTTTTCAATTAAATTAGCTAGTTCTAATTTATTATTTTTAAGTTGAGTGAATTTATCATTGAGTTTACTTAATTCTATAAATTTCTCTTTTTCTTTAGAAAAACTACGTTCTAATTTTAGTAATTCTTTTTTCTCATTTTTTACTGTTTGTTCTTGTGAGTGAATAATACTTAGTATTTCTTCAAAATTTTCGTCTTTTAAATATTCAAACTTCGTAAATTCTTCCTCAATATCAAACTGTTCAAACCTCGTAATCAACTCTTTTTCTTTTTGCTTATGTGAACTATCTAATTTTTTGGCTTGTTCTTGTAATTGATCCACAAATTTTTGATAAAAATAAGTATTAAATAACGATCTCAAAGTTTCTTTTTTCTCACTTGATTTTGATAATAAAAACTCTTTAAATTTTCCTTGAGGTAAAATAATTATTTGACAAAATTGCTTATCATCTAAACCTATCAACTCTTCTACTTTTTCTTTTACCTCTTGTTCTTTTGTGGCGATTACTTCTAAACTTTCATCATTATATTGCATTAAAGCAACTTTCCCAGATGTTAAGTTTTTATTACCAGCCTTCAAATACGCCAAAGTTCTTTCAATTCTATATTTTTTTCCGCTTAATTCAAAATCAAAGTTAACCTGTGTTTTATCCTTATCCAAGGCTGTCTTCGTTCTTAGTGAGGCTATATCTTTTCCTCCGGTTGTCTTATTGTATAATGCATAACTAATAGCATCAAATAGTGTTGACTTCCCCGAACCAGTTTTTCCTGTAATTAGAAATATCGGTTCATTTATTATTTTATCCCATTCTATTATTTCATTCTTATATGGACCAAATTCTTTTAATTCTAATCTAATTGGTTTCATCTTGATTCACCTTATCTATAATATTTACTAGTACTTGTTTTTGACCTTCAGTTAATTCACTACCAGTTTGTTCATTATAGAATCCCTCTATCAACTGTAAAGGACTCTTAGTTAGCATCTCTCTATCAAACTTCACTTCATTATCAATTCCAGTATTTCTTTTTTGTTTTAGTATAAGAGTATTAGGATAATATTCTTTAATTCTAGGTAACGGATCAGTTACTCCCTCTAAATTGCTGAGTTCCATACTAAAATAATCATTTTTACAATCATAATTTTGTTGAAATTCTTTTGTTAAAACTTCTTCATAAGATGTACTAATATTGTGTAACTTTCTTTTTTGTTTTAATGGAATAAACTCTTCACTATAACTTTCTTTTGTTACTTCTACAAGCCTCATTCCTTTAGTTTGGGAAGCTTCAGAGAATGAGTACGCCATTGGACTTCCACTATATTTCAAACGTTCTTCATTTATTGCATTCGGATTATGAAGATGACCTAGAGCAACATAATCAAACTTATCAAAGACTTCTACAGCCACATTTTCAACAGTCCCTACAGATATTTCTCTTTCAGAATCTGTCTCTAATCCTCCCGATACAAAAGTATGAGCTACTAAAATATTTGTCTTATTCGTATCTAAATTTTTATAAATTTCTTCAATTACTCTTTTAGTTGCTGCATTATGGGTTGTTAATGTAGGATCTTCAAAATATTCTCTCGCTTCAAAAGGTTCAAAATACGGTAATAAATATATATCAGCATCTTCATAAGAAAGTTTATCAAAAGCTTGCTCTAATCTTGTATGAAGATAAAATTTATGTTTACTAAACCAAGCTTCACCTATAGCTAATCTTTCTCTACTGTCGTGATTTCCACTAATAGCAAAAATTGGTATATTGCACTCTATATTAATTTTAACTAAAAATTCTTGTAGAAGTGTAGTCGCTTCTTTACTAGGAACACTTCTATCATATAAATCCCCTGCAATAATTAAAAAATCAGGATTAATATTCTTAATCTCAGTTATTAAATTCTCAAACACAAACTCCTGATCTACTAATAAATCTAATCCTTGTAATTTTCTTCCAATATGCCAATCAGCAGTATGTATAAATTTAACCATATTATCACCTTTCCTATAAATTATCTCTATTATATTATATCTTAAATTAATTCAAAATAATAGTTTGCTCAGCTAAAATCTTAATTGCCTTATTTTTAATCTTCTTTTTCTAAACTATCAACACTTAAAAAGAGCCATGCATTTCTACAAGGCTCCTTATCGTTATTTTGTACAAATAGTTTAATAGGTATAAAATACCTACTGATATTATATCTTATATTTATTAAAATTAATAGTAATTTCCATATTCTACACTTATAAAAAGAATATAAAAAAACTTCTTATTGAAATTAACTATTTTTTTAAATAAATTATAAAAATAACGAGAAGTAAAACTAACCTCTCGTTATAATTATTATCTATTTCCCAAATAATCTTTGAATATCATTCCATGTTACTGCTAACATTAACGCAACCATTAATAGTCCAAATGCCACAGTTAAGTAATATTGAGCTTTTTTATTAATTGGCTTTTTGAAAATTGCTTCGTAAATTACGAATATAATACGTCCACCATCTAGAACTGGAATAGGAATTAAATTCATAAGACCTAAGTTCACACTTAAAATTCCTGTCCATCTTAATGTTGTGATTAAACCACTTTGTGCAGCTGCAGAAGACATTTCATAAATCGCTACAGGACCACCAAGTTGATTTAAACTAAATCCACCGCTAAATAATGAAGCAAAAAGATTAATAATCCCCATAAAAATCATTGTTCCGTAGAATAAAGTTTGTTCAAAACCACTCTTAATAGAACCAACTAAGTCTTTCTCATACGCTTGGTTTATTCCTAGTTTATAAGTTTTAACTTCTTTACCCTTTTTCACAGTTGTTTCTTCTTTTGGTGTAACTTTAATTTCCTGTTGTGAACCGTCACGTGAAACTTTCAATGTAAGCTCAGAACCATTAGAATTCACTATCTCATTAGTCATTTCTTCCCATGTTGTAACACTCTTACCATTTACCTGCTCAACTACATCACCTTCTTTTAAGCCTGATGAGTAAGCTGGGTAGTTAGAAGCTAGCTCACCTAAACGTGTAGTATTTGATGGTACTCCATTATAAATTGAAATACCTAAGAAAATTGCTAGTGCTAATATAAAGTTCATTAATGGCCCTGCAAATAATGTCCAGAATTTTTTTCCCCATGAGTGAGAAGAAAACATTCTTTCTACTGGAGCAATTTGCTCTTCCATTCCACCAAATGCAACGCATGCATCTTTTCTTACTTCATAGCGTTCAATTTTATCACCAACAAAACCTTCTACAAATAATTTTTCAGTTAAATCAAATTCATTTAATTCTAATGGAAGTAAGTCCATATCATTACTTTTATCTAGAACTATCTTCTCAACTTTGTCATTTTCATCTAATTTTAAATTAACCTTCATTCCTTTTTTTAGATCATACACTGACACATCATTGTTAAAATCAAAAACATTATCCGGCATTTTTACATATCCACCAACAGGAAGAAGTCTTATCGTAAAGTTAGTTTCTCCTATTTTTTTGTGAAATATCTTGGGTCCCATCCCTATTGCAAACTCTTGGCACAATATTCCTGATTTTTTGGCAACTATAAAATGGCCAAATTCGTGAACAGTTACTACCACAAAAAATATTAATATAAATGCTATAATTCCTTGCATCTAATACTCCTCTCTATATTTTAAAATAAACCTAGTAAAATTAGTAAGCATGGTGCTGATAGTATTACAGAATCAAATCTATCAAAAATACCACCATGGCCCGGTAATAAATTACTGCTATCTTTCACTTGATATTCCCTTTTATACGCTGATTCAATTAAATCTCCAAATTGACCGATGACACTGACTACCAATGTAATGACAATCGCAACTAATAGACTAGAAAATATATTGGTTGTATAGAAAAACAATAATGCTATTACTATTGATGATAAACTACCTATTACTGAACCTTCAATTGACTTGTTAGGACTTATTTTCGGTGAAAGTTTATTTTTCCCAAACTTCATCCCACCAAAATACGCAAAACTATCAGTAAACCAAATTGTAAGTAATAAATAAGCTACATGAGATAGACTAAAGTTTCTTATCATAAATAAACAATAAAACCCTATGAAAATATAGGCAGTTACAAATATTATTGAACCAATTTCCACTAATTTAATTTTATGTCCTGTTACAACTACAGTCGCTAACATACCAACTAAAATAAAAAAAAGTAGTCCATAAAGTTGCAACTGGGAAATTTCTTCATTCAAAAATAGTAGTGCACCTGCTAAAGAAGATAATCCTAAAACTACTATGTTGGTTTCTTTAAAAGTCATTCTTACTATTTCATACATAGCCATCACACCTAGTGCGAATGTTGTAAATTTAAAATAATCTCCACCAAAAAATAGTAATGGTAGGAAAACAATTAATGCCACTATGGCCGTTATTACCCTAGTCTTCATTTAAACCTCCAAACCTTCTATCTCTACTCTGATATTCTAATAATGCCTTGTAAAATTCTTCTTCAGTAAAATCTGGCCATGCCACTTTAGTAAACAAGAATTCACTATAAGCAATTTGCCATAGTAAAAAGTTTGAAATTCTTTGTTCTCCTGAAGTTCTTATTAGTAAATCGGGATCTGGAGTATTAGACGTAAATAAATTTTTACTTACATGTTCTTCAGAAATTTCATCAACACTATATTTATTATCTTGAACATCTTTTGTAATTTGTTTAATCGCTCTTAACATCTCATCTTTAGAACCATAATTTAATGCAAAGATTAATTTTAATCCAGTATTATTTTTTGTCTGTTCTATCGCGTCATTTACTGCTTTTCTAGTATTTTCAGGAAGTTTCTCTACTACACCAATAATCTCAACTTTTACATTATTTTCCATAAGTTCTGGCATGAAACTACTGAACATCTTTTCAGGAAGATCCATTAAATAACTAACTTCTTCTTTAGGTCTCGCCCAATTTTCTGTAGAAAAAGCATATAATGTTAGATACTCTACACCTAATTTAGATGCATATTTTGTAATTTTTTTTACAGTTTGCATCCCTTCATAGTGCCCTTTTATTCTAGGCATATTTCTCTTTTTAGCCCAACGTCCATTACCATCCATTATAATAGCAACGTGTGTCGGAATTTTTTTCAACTCTTGTTTGTCAATTTTTTTCACTAATTCATTTTTTCTAAAAAATTTAAACATAATTCCTCCTATGTAATACATTTCATTATAACATAAAAGACTTAATGCAACAAACTTTTAATAGAATATTAATTTTTAAGATATTAATTAAATTTAAAAGTTTGTAGATAATTTTAATCATATAAAACTATTAAAATCAGTTTTATATCTCCTTAATTAGAGATAATAATTATCCCGAAAATTAACATTTTTAATGTAAACTTTTGAATTTTTATATTGCATTGTCAGAAAATTTATGCTAGAATATAGTCATTAACAATTAAATGCGTTGATGAGTAGAATCTTACTATCTACTTTTAGAGAGTTCTCGGTTGGTGAAAGAGAATAGTCAGGAGTAAGAGAAATGGACTTTGAGCATATAGTTTTTACTACGGTATTGCCCGTTATAGCAAAAGTTATGTTTGTAACTTACTAAGGTACAATAAGTGATTATTGTATAAATAAAGGTGGTAACACGTTAAGACGTCCTTTAGCGAAAGCTAGAGTGCGTCTTTTTATTATAAAGAAAGGAGAAATATATGATTAATCTTAATAACGTTAGTAAAACCTTCTATCAAAAAGGTAAAGAAATCCAAGCGTTAAAACCAACAAACCTGCATGTGAAAGCTGGTGAAATATTTGGAATTATCGGTTACTCTGGTGCTGGAAAAAGTACCTTATTACGATGCCTTAACCTACTAGAAACTCCTTCTGAAGGAGAAGTAATCGTTGATAATCAAGTTGTTAACAAACTTAATAGAAAGGATTTACGCTCTTACAGGCAAAAAATCGGAATGATTTTCCAACAGTTCAATCTACTAAGTTCAAAGACTGTAGGAGAAAATGTTGCATTCAATTTAAAAGCTGGCGATGTAGATTCAAAAGATATTCCGAAAAGAATTGATGAGTTGTTAGAACTTGTAGGACTTTCTGATAAAAAGAATGTTTATCCAAGCCAACTTTCTGGTGGTCAAAAGCAACGTGTTGGTATCGCGAAAGCTCTTGCTAATAATCCCAAATTATTACTTTGTGATGAAGCAACAAGTGCATTAGATCCTGTTACAACTAAACAAATTTTGTCTTTATTGAAGGAAATTAATCGTAAGTTGGGAATTACAATTATTCTTGTTACTCATGAAATGGAAGTTATTAAACAGATTTGTGATAATGTAGCCGTGATGGAAAATGGTGAAATTATTGAATTAAATTCTGTTTATGAGATTTTCTCAAATCCTAAAACGAAATTAATGCAAGAATTTATAGCTAATTTACACAATGACGAAGATTTTGAAGAACATCTTGCTGAACATTACAAAAATGAAACTGTAATAAGGGTTATTTTCAAAGGTGAAGCTACTAAAGAACCTTTAATTCAGACTTTAGCAAATAAATATAATGTTACTACTAACATACTTGCTGGTCGAATTGAATACATTCAAAATAAACAGTTAGGAAGTTTAACTTTTTCAGTAGTTGGTGAGCCTGATAATACAGAGAAATTTGTAAATCACTTAATTGATCAAGTTAATGATGTGGAGGTGAATGTATATGGAAAATAATCTAAGTTTAATAGAACAATGGAAAAACTTACAACCAGAATTAATAAAATCATTTGCTGATTCATTATACATGATAAGTGTCTCTATTATAATAACAGTAATAGTTGGATTGTTTTTAGGCGTTATTTTATTTTTAACTAGTAATAGACTTTTATTCAAAAATGTTATTATTTATAAAACCGTAGATTTTCTAGTTAATACAATTCGTTCTATTCCATTTATTATTCTTTTGGTATTCTTAATACCATTTACTCTATTTTTATTAGGAAAATCAACTGGACCTACTGGAGCAATAGTACCACTAACAGTTGCTGCTATACCCCTATTTACTAGACTAGTTGATACTTCACTAAATGAAATAGACTACGGAGTTATCGAGTCAGCAGTTGCTTCTGGTGCTTCTCTAAAATTAATAGTTAAAGAAGTATTAATACCCGAGGCTATGTTCGGAATTATTCAATCAATTACACTAACATTAATTAACCTAATTGCCTTTTCTGCGATGGCTGGTGTTGTTGGTGGTGGTGGAATCGGAGACCTTGCTATCAGATATGGTTATTATCGCTTCGATAACTTTACAATGTGGATTACAGTAATTCTATTAATTATCTTAGTCCAAATTACACAATATATAGGAAATTCAATTTCAAAAAAATTCAAAAAAAATTAATTTAAAAGGAGACATATATTTATGAATAAACTAAAAAAATTATTAACAGTTGTTTTTACAGCATTTTTAGCTATTACATTAGCTGCTTGTGGAGCTACAAGCTCAAACAATAATAACGGTGGAGAGAAAAAAGAAGTAAAAATTGGTGCAACATCTGGTCCTTATGCTGATATGGTTAACAAAGCACTTAAACCACTTCTTGAGAAAAAAGGATACACAGTTAAAGTTACTGAATTCTCAGATTACATCCAGCCTAACAAAGCATTAAACAGCGGTGAATTAGATGCAAACTTGTTCCAACACAAAATTTACATGAAAAAATTTGCTGAACAAAATGGAATGGACTTAACAGCTCTTGCTCCTGTTCCAACTGCTCCAATGGGATTATATTCTGATAAAGTTAAAGATCTTAAAGATTTACCAGAAGGTGCTGAAGTAACTCTTCCAAACGACCCTTCAAACGCTGCTCGTGCTTATGCACTATTAGCTGCTGCTGATTTAATCAAAATCAAACCTAATACTGATGTACTAAAAATCACTAAAAACGATGTAGTAGAAAATCCTAAAAAACTTAAATTTACAGAATTAGAAGCTGGGCAACTTGCTAGATCATTAAGCAGTACTACACTTGCTGCAGTCCCTGGTAACTTCGCACTTGCTGCTAAATTTGATTTAACAAAAGCATTAATCCTAGAAAAAATGAATGAAAACAACCGTAACAACGTTGTTGTAACTACAGCAAACAAAGACAAACAATTTGCTAAAGATTTAGTAGAAATCGTTCAGTCTAAAGAATTTGATGAAATCATCAACAAAGATTTCAAAGGATTTGACAAACCTGGAAAATAATTAACAAGGAAGTGATTAATTATGAAAATTGAATTATCAAATACAATTAAAAATATTCCTGAAAATGTATTCTATCCTATTTTCAAATTAATCTCTGAGGAAAGTTCAAGTGGTAATCCATTATTAAATGCGGGTATCGGAGTTCCAGACTCTGATACCCCTGAACTTTTACTTAAGGAATTAGAAATAGCTATAAGAAAACCTGAAAACATGAGATACGGAGCATTTGATGGAAAAGTAACATTATTAAATGAAATTTCTCAGTGGTTAAAAGAAAAATATAATATCGATGCAGATCCTAAAGATGAAATTGCTTTAGTATTTGGTACTAAATCTGGACTATCTAGTATTCCTTCGGTACTTCTTAATCCAAATGATACTGTATTATTACCAGTACCAAGTTATCCTGACTACATTCAAGGAATTGCTTTAGCTCAAGCTAAATACGAAGAAATAGAATTAAAACAAGAAAACAATTACTTAGTTAATTACTCTGACATTCCTGAAAAATCAGTTAAAGATGCTAAACTTATATTTCTAAACTATCCTTCAAACCCTATTGGAGCTGTTGCTACAAAAGAATTTTATGAAGAAACAGTAAATTGGGCAAAAAAACATAATATAGTAGTACTTCAAGATCATGCATATTCAGATTTTTACTATAAAGATGGATACTCTCCTGCATTTATGCAAACTACTGGGGCAAAAGAAGTAGGAATTGAGTTTTTCTCTTTCTCTAAAAACTTTTCAATTTCAGGTTTAAGAATTGGATTTGCAGTTGGAAATAAAGAAATTATTCGAGGACTTAAAGAGTATAATACAATATTCCATGCTAATATCTATGGGGCAATTCAAGATACAGTAGTAACTGCATTAAAAAATCATAGACTTTTAACTGAACACATAAAAGAAACTTATTCAAAAAGAATAGATAAAATTACTACAAAACTTGATGAATTGGGATATTCATACTTCAAACCTGAAGGTGGTATTTTCGTCTGGTTAAAAGTAAAAGATGGATATGATAGCCAAAGTTTCTTTGAATTATTATTAAAGAAATATAGAATTGTTACTATGCCTGGTCATGTATTTGGAACTGGTGGTAAAAACTATATTAGACTAAGTTTAAGTCTATCAGATGAACAAATTGACACTTTAATAGAAAAATTAGAATTACTAAACAATGATTTAAATAATAACTAATTTTATTAAAATCTTTATTAGATATTCATAAAAATTCGACTAATCTATTGATTAGCCGAATTTTTAATGTTAATATATTAGTTTACATAAATAAATTATTTCGAAAGGATGATTAAATGAACAAAAATACAAGATGGACTGTTTTATTCGCCTCAATGGCAATTTTACTATGTGCAGGTTCACTATATTCTTTTAGTGTTTTTGCAAAACCTCTAAGTGTATCGAAAGGATGGAGTATGCCCGATGTAATGCTAGCATTTACTATTAACGCTGCTATAGCTCCTATTCCTACTATTCTTGGAGGATTTATTACTGATAAAGGAAAAGCAAATATTTCTATTATATTAGGTGGGATATTATTTGCAGTTGGATTTATTCTTACTGGATTTGCTACTACAAAAGGAATGTTATATTTTAGCTATGGTGTATTATCTGGAGTTGGACAAGCTTTTGCTTATTCTGGATGTATTAGTAATGCCCTTAGATTCTTCCCTGATAAAAGAGGATTAGCTGCTGGATTAATAACAGGAGCTATGGGAGGCGCTAGTGTTATTGCTGCTCCAATCGCTCATAATCTAATAGCTAATTATGGGGTTCATAATGCATTTATCTACTTAGGTAGTGCATACTTAGTAATTATTATAATAGCTCTATTCTTCATAAAAGTCGCTCCTGCAAATTATCAACCTGAAGGTTGGATTCAACCTGTTGCAGAAATTAAACAAGAGGCTGCTAATAAAAATTGGAAACAAATGTTAATGAGTTTGTCATTTTACTTCATTATTTCAATGTTTGCTATTGGAGCATTCTCTGGACTTATGGTAGCATCAAACGCATCAGTAATCAGCCAAAGTATGTTCGGATTATCTGCTTCAGTTGCTGCAACTTTTGTTAGTATTTATGCTCTTTCTAATACCTTTGGCCGTGTTGTATGGGGAGTTGTTTCTGATAAAATTGGGCATGAAAAAACTCTTATCGCACTTTATTCAGTAATTGCTATTTCATTATTAATTCTTGTTAGTATTAGAACTACAGTTGGACTTACAGTCGGTCTTGTTCTTCTTGGTTTATGCTTTGGAGGAATAATGGGGGTTTTTGCTCCATTAGTAATGAAAACATTTGGGCCTATAAACCAAGGGGTTAACTACGGTATTGTGTTTATAGGATTCTCTACAGCTGCGTTTTTTGCACCTAAATATGCTGCTGGAATAGCTGCAAAACACAATGGAGACTTTACAGATGCATTTTATGTAGCAATCTCACTAGTCCTTGTTGGTCTAGTAATAAGTGTTATTTATTCAATATTCATAAAACGTAAAGTTAAATAAAAAAGGAATCATCTCTGAAAATGAGATGATTCCTTTTTATAATTTCGGTATTTGAATTTTTTGCCCAGCTGCAATATTATTATTACTGATATTATTAGCCTCTTTAATTTTTTCCACTCCACTTTGAGAATTGGCTTCACCATATGCTTTTGAAGCAATGGTAAATAATGAATCTCCTGATTTTATAATGTAATCTTGACCCGCTACAGGTGTTGCACTAACCACTCCTGACGATTCACTATTTTCTTGTTCTTTAGATGAAGTTTCTTTTTTCGTACTACTTTCCTTAGTTACTTTTGACTCATTAGCTTTAGGAATAGCATTATTACTTTCTGCTTTTGTCTCTTCTGGAACTTTAGCAGTCTGTTCTGTTGTTTGAACTACCTTATCTTTTGCTTTTCCTCCAAGGGAATTTCCTAAAGCAGTAACTCCTACTAAAATAAGTGGCGCCAGTATTATAAATAATCCAACTAGAACTGTATTCTTTATAGTATTTTTTTTCATCATTTTGCCTCTTGAATTATTTTACTTCTTCAAAATAATCGTGGTAGTATCCGCCTACTTTTCCACTGTTATCTACTACAAATATATATTCTTCTGTTTCATTCACTACTTCATATTCTTTGCCCACAGTTAGCATATTACTAACAGTGAATTTCTCAGCATCTGTATGTTTAACTATAACTTTTTTCGACATTTTTATTCCTCCTTACTCTTTATTTTTTATTTTATTACAATATAACTATTTTTTCAATTGTTTTTTACTCATTAATAATGAAACTATTACAAAAGCTACTAGAGATATTGATAACGAAATCACTACTGGTTCTATAAATTTAATTACATATACAGTTTTTATAAGTATATAACTTACTAGTCCTAAAACTATAGAACTAAGTGCTCCGTATTTTTCAGCTTTTTTCCAGTATAATCCTAATAATATTGGCCATAGGAAAGTGGCTTCCAATCCTCCAAATGCAAATAGGTTAACATTTACTATCAGACTAGGTGGTCTCATACTTAATAACATTATCAATAAAATCACAAGAATATTAACACCATATACAAAAACAGGAACTTTCTTACCTGTAATTTTTTCTTTAATAGATTTATTATTAAATAGTAAATCTTTTATTAAAGCAGATGATATTAATAAGAATTGAGCATTTACTGTTGTTATGATTGCTGCCATTGGTGCTGCTAGAACTAATGCAGCTAAATACCAAGGAAGTACTTTTAACGTAATTATCGGAATAACAGAATCATAGTCTTTGATATCTGGGAATACCCCTCTTGCCATAACTCCTATTAAATGAACTCCAAACATTACTATAAAGATAACAATTGATCCAACAATGATAGACTGTTTTAAGCTTCGTTTATTTTTATATAACATCGAGTTAATAGCAATTTGTGGAATACCAATAACCCCTACTCCGACTAATACCCAAAATGAACTAACATAACTTGGTGTTAAACTACCATTTGCACCAAACGGAGTTAGTATTTTTTCATTAATATTAACCAAGTTGGTTGTAATCTGATCAATACCTCCACCATAATTAATTACAGCAAATAATAAAATTATTGTAGAGAAAATCATTATTAATCCTTGAATCATATCAGTTATTAGTATATTTTTTAATCCACCGAATACCACACAGAATATAATAATTACTGAGATAAGTACAATGCCAGTCTTATACTCAATTCCCATAAAGGCTGCTAATAACTTAGCTCCACCAACCCATTGGGCACTCATCGCAGCAATTAAAAATACAATCATAGCAAGTGTTGATATAAAAGCTACTACTTTAGATTCATATCTATTTTTTAAATAATCACTTATTGTTATTGCATTTATTTTTTGTGCAGCAGTTTTGAACTTTTTAGCTAAAACTAATAGTACAAAATAACCCGTTACCACTTGAATTACAGCAAGTAATACCCAACCATAACCAAGTTTATAGGCAACACCAGGTCCTCCTAAAAAGGTTGAGGCAGATCCATAAGTAGACATTAATGTTATCGCTAAGACAATACCACTTACCTTTCTATCTGCTAAATAATACTTTTCAAAGAAACCACCATGTTGTTCTGTTTTACTAATACGATTCATAAATAATGGTAATAGTATTATTCCTAAAAATATAGTTACAAAAAGAATTAGAATTCTATAATCTAAATTACTTGTCATTGTTTTCCTCCTCTTTTATCTCATCGTTTAGTAAAAGATTTGTTAAGACAATAACTAAGATAATTATCAGAACACTAACTACTACAGAACTATAGAAAAACCATTCGGGAAGTCCTAACACATACTTATATGATTTAACATTATTTACATCAAATTTAATGTAAGCAAAGTAATACCATAGAGCAAAATGTACAATTGCCAAGCAAAGTGCAACTATTCCCTCTTTATTTTTAAATTTATTCATTTGTCTTTCCTAATACCCTCATTAATATATTATAGATATTTTCATAATAAACTTTCATAAAGTCAACTATGATACTTCCAAGTAATAATCCGGCTGTTACATCACTAATAAAGTGTGCACCTAAAATCATTCTTGAAATTGGCACTGCTATAATTGCAAAAGTAGCAATTACAGCTAGTATTTCTTTTTTATTAATTACAAAAATTAATGCTAAGAAAAATAATGCTACAAAAGTAGAGTGCCCACTAGGGAAACTGAAACCATCATGAAGCTCTGGTAATGGTCTAACTCTTTGAATACTATATTTAAATGCTGATAAGAAGAATCCTCCAAAACCTGCACTAAAGAATATAAATACAGCTTTCTTTAACTCTTTTATCCACACTAAAAATCCTGTTAATAAGATCATTATTAATAATAATAACTTATCATTAAAAATAAGTGATATTATTTTAGCTATTTGCGCTAATGCCTTTATTTCAAGTAGATCAGCAATTACTCTATCAAAATCATTATTTGGAAATTTTATCGCTACAACTGCTAACGCTATGAAAACTAATATTTTCACATACGTAAGTACGCTTAATTTCTTCATCCTAATTTTCACCTCCTACTTTATCTAAAATCTTGTTATAAAAATCATTTACGTCGTTTATTATACGTTTTTCATTTTTATAAACTTGCATAGAATGTTTATAATCTTCTAAATTATTATAAAATTCATCAATTTGAGAAATAGGAAGTGTTGCAAAATCCTCTTCTACAACCACTTTTGCAAATCCATTTTTTTCGAAGAATCTAGCATTTTCAATTTGATCTCCTCTACTTTGATTAGTTCCTAGCGGAACAAGAATCGGAGGTAAGTCTAAAGCTAAAAATTCATAAATTGAATTCGCACCTGCTCTTGAAATAACAAAATCAGTAATTTTTAGTACGTCAAACAATTCTTTTGATAAAAATTCGAATTGCTTATACCCTTCTTTATCTATATTGTTATTTATTAATCCTTTTCCAACCAAATGAACGATTTGATATTTTTCAGTAAGTTGATCAATATTATTCCAAATATAATCATTTAAAATTTTTGATCCTAGAGATCCACCCATTACCAATAACACAGGCCTATCTTCATTAAACCCTATTAATTCATAAGCTCTTTGTCTATCTCCTGTATAAATATCATCTCTTACAATAGCTCCAATTAAACTGACTTTACCTTTCGGTAAAAACTTCTGAGTATCTTCAAATGTTGTAAAAATATGATTGCAGAACTTAATATTAATCTTATTAGCCAGCCCCGGTGTTAAATCTGATTCATGTAAGACTACTGGAATCCTTAATAGCTTAGCTGCCACGCAAACCGGAACACTAACAAATCCACCTTTTGAAAAAACAAAATTTGGTTTTTCTTTTTTTAATATAAGTAACGAATCTAATATTCCTTTCAATACTTTAAATGGGTCTATAAAATTTTCCCAAGAAAAATACCTTCTTAACTTACCTGAACTTATTTTAAAATATTTTACTCCTGAAATCTTTCCTATCATTCCGTTCTCTATACCAGTTTTACTACCAATATAAGAAATCTCATACCCATTTTTCTTAAATTCTGGAATCAAAGCCACATTTACAGACACGTGACCTGCTGAGCCTCCTCCAGTAAATAGGATTTTTTTCACCTTTATCCTCTCTCTTTCATCTTTTTTTCCAAACGCTCTTCTACATTTTTAGGAACGAACTTCGATAAGTCTGCTCCGAAACCTGAAACACCTTTAACAATACTTGAACTAATAAATGAATATTGTTTATTAGCCATCATATAAAATGTCTCGATTCCTTCATCCAAAGCTTTGTTCATAAATGTTAATTGCATCTCATATTCAAAATCGGATACGGCTCTTAGACCTCTAACTATAACACTTGAACCAACCTTCTTTGCATAGTTTACTAATAAGCCTGAGAATGCATCCACTCTCACATTTGGAATATCTTTTATTGTTTCTTCAATCATCTCCACTCTTTCATCAAGTGAAAATAAATATTTCTTATCAGGATTTACCAAGATAGCTACGATAATCTCATCAAATAACTCTGAACTTCGTTTTATAATATCTATATGTCCATAAGTAATAGGATCAAAACTACCTGGTACAATCGCTATTTTTCGTTTCATTTTTATTTCTCCATATATTCAAAGATTACTATATCTGTTATTCCATACTGTTTTTCTTTTATAACTTCAAGTTTTTTATCAGTAATAGTGATTTCTTCTGTATTGCTCTTTTCACAAATAACTAACGCTTCATCATTACATAGATTATTTTCTAAAATACATTGTAATGCTTCATCTATTAATCCTTTATCATATGGTGGATCTAGAAAAATAATATCAAATTTTTCCTCTTTCTTTCCGAAAATTTTCAATGCTCGTTTGAAATCATTTCTATATAAAGCATAATCTGTAGCATCTATTCTACATTTTTCAATATTACTTTTAATGACTTTTATTGCATTATTACTTCCATCAATAAAAGTTGAATGTTTAGCTCCACGACTTAACGCTTCTATTCCTAAGCCACCTGTTCCACCAAAAAGGTCTAATACTTTACAATCATAGCAATCTATCATATTGAATAAATTTTCTTTAATTTTATCCGTTGTTGGTCTTGTATTCATTCCTTCAACAGCATTTAATTTTATAGATTTGTATTTTCCTGCTATAACTCTCATTTGTCCTCACTATAAAGTACCATTATTTTGAATACTTCTTAAAATAAGGGAGAATATATATTCTCCCCCTATTTCTATTATTTCTTAGTTTGTAGACTTGAATCTAAATGCTCAAAACTTAAATGTAAGTCAGACATTCCTGATAATTCTACTTTTTTTACAAATTTCTTTTTCTTAAGTTCTTCTACTATGTTGCCTAATCTGTTTTCATCAACATATATACAAGCATATCTTCCTCTTTTAGAATAAGAAATAAAGTTCCCATATTTTTCTAATTTATTTAAGTCTTTAAAACTTTTAAAATAGACATATATTCCACGTCTTTCTTTTTCAAATAACTCCATAAATTTCTCCTAGAAATGAGCTGCTGCGTCTACTCGCCCTTTCTCATCAATTTTAATTACTTTAACTTTCAGAGTGTCTCCAACTTTTACAACATCTTCAACTTTATTTACTCTTTCTTCGGCTAATTTAGAAATGTGAACTAGAGCATCAACTCCTGGGAATAATTCAACGAAAGCACCGAATTTTTCAATACGTTTAACTTCAGCTAGGTAGATTTCACCGACTTCTGCCTCACGAGTAATATTTTCGATGATTTCAATTGCTTTATTAATTCCTTCAATTTCAGGTGAAGAAATAAATACATCACCATTTTGTTCAATATCAATTTTAACACCAGTTTTTTCAATGATTTCATTGATAACTTTACCACCTGAACCAATAACATCTTTAATTTTTTCAGGTTTAATTTTAATAATTTTGATTTTTGGTGCAAATGTAGAAACTTCTTGACGAGGTCCAGCGATAATGCTGTTCATGTGATCTAAAATTTGTAATCTACCTACACGTGCTTGTTCTAGTGATTCTTTTAAGATTTGCTCACTTAAACCATCAATTTTGATATCCATTTGAAGCGCAGTAATACCTTCAGCAGTACCTGCTACTTTAAAGTCCATATCTCCAAGGTGATCTTCCATGCCTTGAATATCAGTTAAAATTGTGTAGTGTTCATCTTTTTTAACTAATCCCATTGCAATACCTGCTACCTGAGCTTTAATTGGAACCCCAGCTGCCATAAGTGCCATAGATCCAGAACAGATTGTAGCTTGAGAACTTGACCCGTTAGATTCTAAGATTTCTGATACGATACGAATCGTATATGGGAAATCTTCTTTAGAAGGGATTACTTGAGCTAATGCACGCTCCCCTAAAGCACCGTGACCAATTTCACGACGTCCTGGAGCACGACTGAATCCTACTTCACCAACTGAGAATGCTGGGAAGTTATAGTGTAACATAAATCTCTTGTTTTCTTCTTGAGTTAGGTCATCAATGATTTGCTCATCTGATAAGTTACCTAATGTTACAACACCTAGAGATTGAGTTTGCCCACGAGTAAATAATGCAGAACCATGTGTTCTTGGTAATACATCCACTCTAGATGCTAAAGGTCTAATTTCTGTTAATGCACGTCCATCAGGTCTAACTTTATCTTCAGTGATTTCACGACGAACCTCATCTTTTACAATTTTATCTAATGATAATTTTGCTTCTTTAACGATATCTAACTCATCTTCAGCTGTTACGCGTTCTTCGAATACTTCAAGAACTTTTTCTTTAACAGCAGAAATAGCTTCGTCACGTTCTTGTTTATCTTTAATAGCAATTGCCTCTTTCATTTGAGCTAATGCCATTGATAGTACTTCATTGTAAATAGTCTCATCAATAACTTTTAACTCAACAGACATTTTTTCTTGACCAATTTCGTTAACGATTTGTTGTTGGAACTCAATTAGACGTTTGATTTCTTCATGTCCAAACATAATTGCATTTAACATGATTTCTTCAGATACTTCCTTAGCTCCTGCTTCAACCATATTAATAGCGTCACTTGTTCCAGCTACTTTTAAATCAACTGTAGAACGTTCCATTTGTTCAACTGTTGGGTTAATTACATATTCTCCATCTACATATCCAACTGTCACTCCAGCGATAGGTCCTTTAAATGGAATATTTGATACTGATAGTGAAAGTGAACTTCCTAGCATTGCTGCCATTACTGGATCACAATCATACTCCACTGATAAAACAGTTGAAATAACTTGTACTTCATTTCTAAATCCATCTTCAAATAATGGTCTAATCGGTCTATCAATTAAACGTGCAGCAAGAGTCGCTTCTGTTCCTGGGCGACCTTCTCTACGTAAAAATCCTCCTGGAATTTTTCCTACTGCATACATTTTTTCTTCATAGTTAACTGTTAACGGGAAGAAATCAACATCTTTTGCTTCTTTTGAAGCAACAGCTGTCGTTAGTACAACAGTATCTCCGTATTTTACTACTACTGCTGCATTAGCTTGGCGAGCCATTTCGCCTAGTTCAACTGTTAATGTTTTTCCAGCCCATTGTGTTGTATAAACTTTTTTATCTTGAAACATGTTTATTTCCTTTCAATATTTTCTTAAACTTTATATAAATCGACTACCTTATTATATCACGAATGCTAGTATTTACAAAGAAAAAAACGAAAACATAGTAGAAATAACTTTGATTTCTCTATATTTTCGTTTATCTTTTTTTAAACTAATTGTAATTGATATAGTTTATATAAAACCAATATTATTAGCAACATTATAACAAACAATATAATATATATTTTTTGTTTATTTGACATAATTACATATTACCTTGAATTTCTTTTTCTAATATATTTCTAGTATGTTCACATATGCGCGTAAAATGCTGAATTAAATCCATAAATACCACACCTGCTGGAATTTCACAATCTCCATCTTTCATACGTTGAGTGTGTTGTTTACGAGCATTTTTTTCAAGAGCATATATATTTTCACAGGCTGCTAACGCTGCCCCTGCTAAAGCTATGTTGTTTTCTTCTAACGATTTTATAGTTTTCAAAATTACATCATTACAAAGATCATACATTTCTTGTACTTCTGCTTTTGCTTCATCAGAAAATTTTAATTTCTTTCTAACTTGATAATCAACTGATAATACTATATCCCTTGCATGATCTCCAATTCTTTCTACGTCACGAGTACCATCTAATAACGTTGAAGCAATAAGCCCTTCTTTTGGGCTTAGTTTTTCTCTAAATAATAATGTTAAGTAGTCTGTCATTTGCTCATCAAAATTATTTATTGCATCTTCATAAGTTTCACCTTTTTCACGAAGCTGCTCATCACGATTCATAAAGTACTCTACAGAATTACGTAAACTTTTTTTAGATAAAATTAACATTTCTACAAATTCTTTTTGCACTTGACCCAATGCTACTGCTGGTGCACTTGCAATAAGTGATTTATCAAGATATTGTGTACTATATTTAATTTGCTCATCTTCCCCTGGAATAATTTTTGTTACAAGAACTACTAACAAACTAATAAATGGGAACTGAATAAATGTATTTAGAATATTAAATGTACCATGTGCTGATGCAATAGTCATTTTAGGCTCTAAGCTTAAAGTTGTTTCTAAAAACTGAATAAATGCTCCATAAGGTACTAATGCAATTAAACAGATAACCGTACCTATCACGTTAAATAATACGTGCGAAGCAGCTACACGTTTTGCAGCTATATTACTACCAACCATTGCTAATGCAGCTGTAGTGATTGCAGTACCAATATTATCACCAAATAATACAGGTAGTGCACCAGTTAGGCTTAATGCACCGTCCGCATACAGGTTTTGTAAAATCGCAATAGTCGCTGCAGAAGATTGAATTAATACAGTTAAGAATGTACCTACTCCTACCCCTACTACCGCACTATCATTAATGTGAGTTAATATGTTTTGGAACCAAGACATATCTCTCATAGGTCCCATTGCTGTAGACATCATTTTTAGAGCGTAGAAAATCCCCCCAAATCCAAAAATTACACGACCGATATTATTTATAACTTTAGCACGAGTAAAGAATAAAAACGCTGCTCCTAAGAATAATAAAGGAAGTGCATATTTAGATATATTAAATCCAATAATGAATGATGTTAATGTAGTTCCTATATTAGAACCCATAACAATTGCTATTGCCTGTTTCGTTTTTAATAATCCTGCTCCTACTAAACTTATAGTAATTACGATTGTTCCTGTACTTGACTGAATAAGTATCGTAACTATAATTCCGGCTAAGACAGCCATAAGTGGTTTAGATGTATATTTATCTAAAACATATCGCATTTTCTCCCCGGCTATCAATTGAAGTCCGTCCCCCATGTACTTAATACTGAATAGGAATAAACCAAGACCTCCTAAAAAAGAAAATAAAATTTCTTGCCAAAGTGCTGACACTTTTTTGTCCTCCTAGTATATGTTGCGTGTATCATATAACACACAAGTAAATTTTACCATATATATTTTAAAAGTACAACAAAAATCTGAAACAAGAAATATTAAAATATTATTACAAATGTTTACATTAATTACCTAAAAAACACTAATATGACACTAATATTTTTGCAAAATAAAAAAGGTATCTACATAAATGTAAACACCTTTTTCTATAATGCTTATTAAGCTTGTGGATAAACAGAAACTTTTTTACGGCTACGTCCGTATCTTTCGAAACGTACAACTCCGTCAACTAGTGAAAATAGTGTATCATCTCCACCTTTTCCTACGTTAGTTCCTGGCCAAATTTTTGTTCCACGTTGTCTGTATAAGATAGAACCTGCAGTTACGTACTGACCATCAGCTCTTTTAGCACCTAAACGTTTTGATTCAGAGTCACGTCCGTTTTTAGTAGAACCTACCCCTTTTTTAGATGCGAAGAATTGTAAATTTAATTGTAACATCATGTCTATTTCACCTCTCTTACTTCAATAGTTATATAATCTGAATAATTTTCTTCAATTGTTTTTAATGCAACTAACATTGCATTTAGTAGAAGTTGCTCTTTATCTGTAGATTTTAACGATCTATATGTTAAATGTCCAGTTACATCTTCGTTAGCTGAAATATCGAACTGTACATCTTCATCTAGAACATCTACTGCATTTATTAAACCGAATACGACAGCAGAAGCACCTGCACAAACTATATCTGAACCATGTTCAGCATAATCAGCATGCCCATCAACTGTTACTTGTTTAATAACTTCAACTTCTTTTACGATTTCCACCTTAATCATGATTAAGCGTTAATTTTTTCAACTACTAATTTAGTGAAAGGTTGACGATGACCTAATTTACGGTGATTGTTCTTTTTAGGTTTGTATTTAAATACTGTGATTTTTTTACCTTTACCTTGAGCAACTACTTTAGCTGTTACTGTCGCACCAGCTACTAAAGGAGCACCAACTTTTGTTGTTTCTCCACCTACTAATACTACTTCGTCAAAAGTAACTGTAGAATCAACTTCAGCTGCTAATTTCTCAACCAAGATTGTTTGTCCTTCTTCAACACGTAGTTGTTTTCCACCTGTTTTAATTACTGCGTACATATCTGCACCTCCTTAAATATTTTTTACTAAGACTCGCCATATAAGGTGGATTTCTCTCTTGTTTACCTTATACGTGCGGTTGTAGTAGCTATTTAGGAGCTACACAACAATACAATTCTAACACATATATACCATAACGTCAACTATATTGATAACTTTTCTTACTTTTTTTTCGAAAAATTAAATCAGTAAACAATATTTCTAATGTTTACTGATTTATTCAACTATTTACGTTTTTTCTTATTAGAAACTAATGTAACTTTTTCAGGATCAAACGCTTGTTTCTTTTGTTTTTCTGGTTTATATGGTGGATATAAAGTATGCCCTAAGTATGTTTGGAATATCATGAATAATCCCCCAACAATATAGTATACGGCTACCGCTCCAGCCACCCAAAATGAAAATGCTGTAATCATTATCGGCGATAACCATTGCATCATTTGCATTTGGCTTTGCATTTGTTCAGCTCCTGGTTGTACAGACTGCGGCATCATTTTCATAGTTAATCTTGTTTGAATAGCATAAACTACAAACGCGATTATTGGTAATGTATATGAACGTGTACCAAGACTAAATACGCCTAGGAATGTTGAATCAATGATTCCCGCTGAGTATAATGGATTTGTTAGCGTGTAATATATCGCCATTAAGAACGGCGCTGGTATAAGAATTGGTAAACATCCACCTAAGCTTATAGGCATCGCATCATATTTTTTCATGATAGCCATTTGTTCTCTTTGTAATTCCATAAGTTCGCTACGAGCTTGCATTTTTTCCTCATTAGATATAGCTCTCGCTTCTTTTTCTTTAGCAGCTTGTTGTTTCTTTTGGACTACTTCTAATTCTGGACGAGCTAGTTCTTGCCCTTTTCTCGCTTTATTTTGTACTTTATAGTTGTGTAACATGAATGGAAGTACTAATAGTCTAATTATTAATGTGATAATTACAATTGACCAACCCCAACTTCCAGTATACTCATGAATTTTTGCTAAGAATATATCCATCGGTTTTACGAATGTTTCATAAAACGTTCCTGATCTATCATCCGGAGAACATCCAGATAATGTTACTACTCCTAGCAAACCTAATAAAATTGCTGATAGTTTTTTCAATTTCATTCTCCTTAATTTTTTTATTTCTACTTTGTAATAATAGCAAATCGTTACTAATATTATACCTAGTAAATTATATCAGATATAAAAGAGGTAGTCAAACTATTGTTCAATTATCCCCCCCTAAATTCCACAAAGTTATAAAAAATATATTTATAACGTTCAAAAAAAATTGACTGTTGGAAATATTTATTTTATAATACTAGTTAAGAAAGGGATGATTATTATCAAAGATATACAATATATTACAGATATCGAGAAACTAAAGGTCATTTCTGATCCTTTAAGAATAAGTATTCTTACAACACTCGGTACAGAAAAGAAAAACTCGAAACAACTAGCTAAACTATTAAAAATTAATAGAACTAAAATACACTATCACCTTAATATTCTAGAGGAAAACAATTTTATCGAAGTAGTTGATACAGATACAATTAACGGTATAATCCAAAAATATTATCTACCGACTGCACAAGCATTCGTACCTTCACCTAGTATCTTTAACGACTTATTTAACAATACTTCAGTTAATTTTAATATAAATAAAGAAGACATGGAAGATTTTTGGAATGAAGTTAAAAAATTAGAAAAGAAATTCTCCTCAGATAATAAAAATAGTGTTAGTATTAGTATTATTTCAACAGCTCATTAAGAGCTGTAAAATAATACACCAACTGTCAAATATTTTTTATCGTTAAAATTTTTATAAAGGATGTGGACATTATGTTTAAAAATAAAAACTTTTCAATTTTACTATTCGGTCGATTAATCACCAACTTTGGCGATAGTATATATTCAATCGCTACTCTCACATTAATATACACACTTACTAAATCTACCTTTTATAGTGGTATTACTTTATTTTTAATCTCATTTACCGCTATACTACAAATATTTATCTCTCCGATAATCAGTAAATTTAATGTGAAGAGTTTTTTAATTATTTCACAGTTATTTCAAGCTATAATATTACTTGTTATTACTTATCTAGTCTACATAAATAAGCTACAGATTACTACGCTAATAATTTTTATCATTTGTATCAGTTTTATTAATCAAGTTGTTTATCCTATTCAACTCGCCTTACTTCCAAAAATAGTTAAACAAGAAGATTTAGTTAAAGTAAATTCATTATTTTCTATAGCTTATCAAGGTAGTGATGCACTCTTTAATTCAATAGGTGGATTTATTATTACATTCTTTGGGACAATATATGCATTCATCATTAATAGTATTACTTTTTTTATCAACAGCTTTATATTCATCTTCTTATCAGATGATTTATCTAAAAATACTAGTACTATTCAAGGAAATTACTTTTCTAAACTAAGTAATGGAATAAAAATTTGGAATACTCCTTTATTAAAAACCTTATTGATTGGAATTATAATAATTAATTTTTCTACCAGTTCGTTACTAACACTACTCCCTGAGTATTCAGAAACTAGTTATTTTTATGGAATTTTACTTAGTGCATCTGGACTTGGTGTCCTAATAGGAGCCTTTCTTTCTAACAGTCAAACACTAAAAAATATAAGGTTAAGTACTCTATACACTACATTTACACTAGGTATAGCTCTATCTTGGGGATCACTTAGCATACTTAATAATAATTCTGTAACTAACAAAATTATAAATTTTTCATTATTTCTTTTCGGTTGGATATTAATCGGGATTTTAAATACATATTCTCAAACAATGGTTCAATGTATCATAAGTAAAGCTAAATTAGATGTCGCTATGTCCACTATGATTGGTTTGTCTATAGCCTTTAGCCCCCTAGGAGCATTATTATCAGGAGTATTAAGTATAAAATACAACATAAAAACTATAATAATTATTACTTCATTATTAATTTTTAGTATTTTTCTATTTTGGTTATTCAATAAAAATATTAGGAATTTACCTAGTTTTCAAAATTACTTGAATAAGAAATATTTCATATAAAAAATAGCTAGTAACTTATTTATACAAGTTACTAGCTATTAAATTAATTTCTATTTTTTATCTTCTTTTGGTAAAAATGCATTTAATAACACACCACTGATAGCTGCAAGTGCCATTGCTGGAAGTTCGAAGTTAATACTTTCGAACTTAAGCATTGCTCCACCAACACCTAAAACGATGATTACTGATGAAATTACTAAGTTTCTGTTAATACTTAAGTCTACTTTTTCATCTACTAACATTCTAAGTCCACTTGAAGCGATTATTCCGAATAGTAAGATTGATACCCCACCCATAACCGGTGATGGAATCGTAGAGATTAGAGCTGAGAACTTACCTACAAAACTTAAGATAAGCGCGAATACCGCTGCTCCTCCTAATACGAATACAGAGAAGATACGTGTAATAGCAAGCACCCCAATGTTTTCACCGTATGTTGTACTTGGTGGTCCACCTAAAAGTGATGCAAACATCATCGCTGTTCCATCAGCTAAGATTGAACGGTGTAATCCTGGATCTTTTAAGAAGTTTCTTCCTACTACTTCAGATAATACCATTTGGTGACCGATGTGTTCGTTAATTGTTACTATAGCAATAGGTACCATTGCTAATGCTGCTACATTCCAATGTGGTGTATACGTCACAAAAGGAATTGTGAACTTCGGTAAACTAAACCAAGGAGCGTCAATAACCGGTTGGAAATCAACTAATCCCGCAAATACAGCGACAATATATCCAAACACAATTCCTAATAATACTGGAATTTGTTTAGCAAATCCTCTTAAAGCAACACAACAGAAGATTGTTGCTGCTAAAGTGATAAGAGCTACTAAGAAATATTTTAAATCATAAACTTTAGCTCCGTCTACCGTTTTGTACATCGCCATATTTATTGCTGTAGGAGCAATCCCAAGTCCAATAACAATGATAATAGGTCCAACTACTACTGGTGGTAAAAGTTTCAATAGCCAATTTACACCAAATTTGTAAATTAACATTGCTACAACCCCATAAACTAAGCTGGCTAAAAATGCACCAAGCATTGCTGTTTCAACACTGTGAGTAGTTGAAAGTACAATAATCGGATTAATGAAGGCAAATGAAGATCCTAAATACGCAGGAATTTTACCTCTAGTTATTAATAAATACGTAAGTGTTCCAATACCTGATGTCGTTAAAGCAGTACTTGCTGGTAATCCTGTTAAAATCGGTACCAACACCGTCGCTCCAAACATTGCAAATAAGTGTTGTAAGCTTAACGTTACCCATAGAGCTAAGTTAGGCTTTTCATGAACATCTAGAATTGGTTTTACTCTTGTTTTTTCTGCCATTCTTCTTCTCCTTTTTTTATATTCAAACTTTCATAATTATATCACATGAATAGTCATTTTAAAAGTATTTTTTTCTATTTTTTTTAATTAATTTTTAAGTAAATTTTAAATTAACTAATAATATTTTATTCTAAAAAACACTTTTCTTTTGTTCTCTAAATTATCATAAGCTCTAAATTCTAAATTCTAAAATTATATAATTATTCTTTATTCATGAATATATAGAAAAGCAAGATTAATCTCATTAATCTTGCTTTCTTATATTTATTTAACTTCTATATCAAGAATCACAACTTCTTCAACTGGCTTATCTTGAGCTCCAGTTTTCACAGCTGCAATTTTCTCTAATGTTTTTGCACCAGCGATTAGGTGTCCAAATACTGTGTGACGGTGATCTAAGTGAGGAGTTCCCCCTAGTTTAGCATATCCTTCAACAGCTTCTTGTGGCCAACCACCTTGTTCAAGTGCTTGTAAAGTTCTAGCATCTACATGAGAATTTTGAACTATAAAGAATTGACTTCCATTTGTGTTTGGTCCAGCATTTGCCATACTTAACGCACCGTAGAAGTGGAAGTAATCCATTGAGAATTCATCTTCGAAACTACGTCCCCAGATTGACTCTCCTCCCATACCTGTACCAGTTGGGTCTCCACCTTGAATCATAAAGTCTTTAATTACACGGTGGAAAATAATACCTTTATAGTATCCATTTTTTGCGTGAGTTAAAAAGTTTTCTACTGCTTTTGGAATATCTTTTTCAAATAATTTGAAAGTCATATCTCCGTGAGTAGTTTTAATTTTCACTCTAACTTGACCTTTTTTTACATTTTTTGTTAATTGAGTTAACATTATATCTCTCCTTATTAGGAGAAGGGATGAATTTCCACCCCTTCCCTGATTATTTTACTATGCGTTTTTCTCGATTAATCTTTCGTTGATTTCTCTTAGGATATTTTCTTTGAATTCAGCAAAGCTTTCTTCTTTTTGATCGTGTGAACCAAATGTTCTTACATTAACATTTCTGTTTTCTACTTCTTTATCTCCAATTACTAAAGTATATGGAATTTTTTTGCTTGCTGCTTCACGGATTTTATATCCTAGTTTTTCATCTCTATCATCGATGGCTACTTTAACACCAGCTTTTTTAAGTTCTTGCATGATTTCTTTAGAATAATCATAGTGGTAGTCATTGTTTACTGGGATAATACGTACTTGGTTTGGTGATAACCATGTTGGTAAATCTCCTTTGTACTCTTCTAATAAGAAGGCAACCATTCTTTCCATTGTTGATACGATACCACGGTGTATAACTACTGGACGGTGAGCTTTTCCATCTTCACCAATATATTCTAATTCAAATCTTTCTGGTAATAAGAAGTCTAATTGAATTGTAGATAATGTTTCTTGTTTTCCGATTGCTGTTTCTACTTGAACGTCAAGTTTTGGTCCGTAGAATGCAGCTTCACCTTCAGCTTCAACATAGTCTAAACCTAACTCATCAGCAGTTTCTTTTAACATTTGTTGAGCGTTATTCCACATTGCATCATCATCAAAGTATTTCTCAGTGTTTTCAGGGTCTCTGTATGATAGACGGTAGCTGAAGTTTTTAATACCTAAGTCTTTATACGCTTCTTCGATAAGTCCTACAGTAAGTTTAAATTCATCTTTAAGTTGATCTGGACGTACGAAAATATGAGCATCGTTTAGAGTCATACCACGAACACGTTGTAATCCACTTACTGCTCCACTTGCTTCATAACGGTGCATCATTCCAAGCTCTGCGATACGGATTGGAAGTTCACGGTATGAGTGACGTTCATTTTTATAAACCATCATGTGGTGAGGACAGTTCATAGGACGAAGTACCATTGTTTCGTGGTCCATTTCCATTGGTGGGAACATATCTTCTTGGTAGTGTTCCCAGTGTCCACTTGTAATATATAGATCTTTAGATCCCATAATTGGAGTATAAACGTGATCATATCCTAATTCTACTTCTTTATCAACGATATATCTTTCGATAGTACGACGGATAGTAGCACCATTTGGTAACCATAATGGTAATCCAGCACCTACTTTTTGACTTGTTGTGAAAATTCCTAATTCTTTACCTAGTTTTCTGTGATCACGCTCACGTGCTTCTTGTAGACGTACTAAGTGTTGTTCTAAATGTTCTTTAGTGAAATAAGCTGTTCCGTAGATACGTTGTAGCATTTTATTATCACTGTTACCTCTCCAGTATGCACCGGCTACAGATAATAATTTAAATTCTTTAATTTTTGAAGTTGAACTTACGTGTCCTCCACGACAAAGGTCAGTGAAGTCTCCTTGTGTATAAACTGTAATTACTTCATCAGCTGGAAGATCGTTAATTAATTCTACTTTGTATGGATCTTCTTTAAAGATTTCTAAAGCTTCTTCTTTACTTACTTCGCGACCTTCAATTGCATGATTTTCGCTAATAATTTTCTTAACTTCTTTTTCAATTGCTTTGAAGTCTTCTTCTGATACTTTGTATTCAGCGTCAAAGTCATAGTAGAATCCACCATCGATAGCTGGACCAACACCGAAGTGTACATCTTTACCATATAGTCTTCTTAATGCTTGTGCTAATACGTGTGCACAAGTGTGACGTAATACATATAAACTGTCTTTGTCTTCATCATCTGCAACGATAAGTTTTAAGTGACCATCTTTTGTTATTGGTTTGTTAACTTCGATATAGTCCTCATCTAATTTTGCAGAAATCACTTTTTTCTTAAGACTAACACTGATACTTTCCGCAATTTCTAAAGGTGTTTTATTATCATATTCTCTTACATTTCCATCTGGAAAAACTAATTTAGCCATATTAAGGTCTCCTTCTTTTTTATATACTTAGTCTAACTTACTTAGAAATTAAAAAAGCCCCTTCTCTAGCCGAAACTAAAGAAGGGACGAATCTTTTCGTGGTACCACCCAAATTCGAAGTAAATTTACTTCCTCTTTGTGAATAAAGCTCACTAACTATGTTAATACTATTAGCTAGGTAGTAACATATATTGCTTATAGGTATTTTCAGCACCATACCCTCTCTCAAATAAGTTAAATATATATCTTGTCCTAAGTATACGTTGATTTATTTCATTAATGTAATTCTAGCACAAAGATAGATGAATTTCAAGGGGAAACTCATCTATCTTTTACATTTTATTTATTTTTTCTCCAGTAGCTTCTAATACCACTAAAAGTGAAAATTAGTATTAACACCATGAAAATATAATTTTTAATACTAAAATATTTTGCAGCTTCTGTTTTTACTATTTCTAGCTTTTTATCTATGTTATTAGACTTTTTAACTTCTAAATTACCTTTCTCAAATGCAGCTATATCACCGTCACTGATTTTAGTATCTTTCAAAGCGATATAATATAGATACTTAGCATCCTTTAATGCTGAAATATCGGTTACCGAAGTATTAGATATATCTAAGCTAGAAATATTTGGTACATCTTTTAATGTATCTATATTTTTTAAACCTAGATTATCATTTAACATTAATCGATATAGATATTTTTTATCTTTTAACGCATCTACATTCTCGATATTATTTTTATATAATAGTAGTTCTTCTAAACTTGCTAAATCTTTCAGCGCTGTAATATCGCTAATATTATTTCTATCTAAATATAAAGTCCTCAAAGACTTCAATTCAGCTAATGCTGTAATATCTTTAATAGCATTTTCTTCAGCAACTAGACTCTCCAGTTTCCCTGCATTTTTTAAAAATGATATATTATCTAAACCTATACTAGAAAGATTTAGACTTCTTAGATTATCTAGTTTTAAATTATTCGGAATATAATCTTTTAAAACACTATTCATAGAAATATCTAATGATTCTACTTTTAAATCATTTAGAAAATCTAAATTATTCATTAAATTTTTTCTAAGTACTAATTGTCTTAACTTTGTTAATTTAGCTAAACTCTTTGGATCTTTTATTTTATTGTTAGTAAGATTTAAATCCTCTAATCCAACTAATTTTTCTAATGGTGTAATATCTTCGATAAAATTATTAGATAAGTTTAGATTTTTTAGATTAACAGCGTATTCTAAACCTTTTAGAGAAAAAATGTTTTTCCAAGGTAATGACAGACTTGTAAATTGTTCCATCATACCTACAGTCATTTCCTCACCTTTAAAGTCTTTATTAATATGAAACTTATAGTATTCTATTAAAGCTGCTTTAAGATTAAGATCATCGAACTCTATTTTTTCGCTATTTTCAATTTCAGTAAATTTCTTTTCTCCAAAAGGTATATAGACATCATTGGCCTTTATTGCAGGAGCAGATACTGTTAATCCTAATAACGTTATGATAAAAGCTTTATATATTACCTTTTTCATTTTTTTCCTCTTTATTTTTTCTATATTCAGTTATTTTATTTCTTACAATTACTAGCCCATATGCTGCAAGTGGAATTAAAAATACAAAGTACGGAAATACATATCTACTTTTCGCTTCCCAAATCATATGGAATAACGTTCCACCGATAAAAGCGACTGGAATTATCGTTAGTATTTCTTTTTTCTTCTTATAAACATTTACTGCAAATACTACAGAAAATATATATACAAACACTTGAAATACCTTCATAATAAAAGTAAGTACGTGATGAGTTTCATCAAAGTAAATTTGTTTTACAAAAAAGTCTTTCACTTTTTCTAACTTAGTTTCATTATCGAAATTCCTTTGAGGTGCAGTCACTAATAAACTCTGGAATGTTGGTTCTATAAACTGATTTTCATATTTTCTTTGATAAAAATCTACAGCATACCTAGGATTTTTCTTAAATACCTCTGCTCTTTGTTTTATAGAATCCTTAGAGATTTCAGTTATGCGTTTTGTATCATAATCTTCTTCTGGCATAATATCATAGTTAAATCTATTCCACCAACCAGCTTCACGATCACCTTCTTGCATTCCCATCGCTATCCATGTAATTTTCGGTACACCGTCAGCAATTGTCTTTTGACTCTTCACTTCATAATAATTATAAATTAAACTCTTAGAAGCGCTCATTAAAAATAGACAGCTGATCATAAACACAATGACTTTTTTATCCCTTACTCTAATAAGATAAATAACTGCCGCTGAGAATATAGCTAACATATGTATTAAGTTATTACCTATAAATAGTATCGCAACATTAATACTAATAGCACTTATTACCAACATATACCATTTTTTATGTTTAATATACTTTATAAAATAATAGTAAGCCAGTAATGTTAAAAACATACCTGGTAATAATCCGTAAACAAATGCAACATAAAATATTAACGGAAAACATAGACCACTAAGAATTACAACTAGATAATTTGTATCTTCATCATCAAACATTATATTAGATATTTTATATAACATAAAGATAATATAACTTATTGAAAAACTTTGCATTATATATAAAATAAACGTTGCTCTACCAAATAATGACAGTATAATTTGGAATAAAAATACTGTTGTAATTTGATGTGAATATATGTATAAATAGTTATTTCCTTTATCAAGACCACTGTAGTTTTCTCTTATGAAATTATTAGCTTGATCTATTACGTTAAATGGATCAAACTGAACATAGTCTCTTCTCAATATTGCAAACAAGATACTAATAATAAACGCATAAATCATTACTATTAAAACTAATCTTTGAACACTTATTATTTTCTTCAAATATCTTGCTAATATTAAGATAACTATACTAAATATTATAAGGAACATAATATTTAGTATAGCACTAACATTTTCATAATATAAAGTTTCTTGATAATCTTTCGGAAATACCGCTGTTTTTGTTAATACTAATAAAGAGTTTATCCCCATAAGTACTACGAAAATCACAGCTATAACTTTTACTAAAAAGTTAGAAAATTTATTTAATATTTCCTTATTCATTGTCAATTATTCCTTTTCGTTTTTCTCTTCGTTTAAGAATTTTTCAACAATAAATCTTGGGCGTCCTTTTGTTTCTAAGTAGATTTTACCTACGTATTCACCCACAATACCTAGTGAAATCATAATCATTCCACCTATAAACCACATTGATATCATTAAACTTGACCAGCCTGGTCTTGCAAATCCTGCAAAATAACTATACAATGTGTAGAAAAATACTATCGCAGCAATAAATATCATTAATGCTCCACCTATAGTAATAAATCTAATTAGTTTTACAGATAAAGATGTAATACCTTCAAAAGCGAATGCTAACATCTTAGATAACGGATATTTACTTTCTCCAGCGAATCTTTCTGCACGTTCATATGTAACGATATCACTTGGATATCCTATCATAGGAACAATACCACGTAAGAATAAGTTCACTTCTTTAAACTGAGCTAATCCTTCTAATGCGCGTTTACTCATTAAACGGTAATCAGCATGGTTAAATACCGTATTAGCACCTAGTTTTTCCATTACTTTATAGAAAGCTTCAGCTGTGAAACGTTTAAAGAATGTATCCGTAGTTCTTGCAGAACGAACACCGTAAACAACATCAGCACCAGCTAGATATTTCTTCATCATTTCATCCATAGCGTTAATATCATCTTGTAAATCAGCATCCATAGAAATACTTACATCACAGTGATCTTTAACTGTCATAAGTCCTGCTAAAAGTGCATTTTGGTGTCCTCTATTTCTACTTAAGTTAATACCACTGAATAATGGATTTTTTTCATGAAGTTCTTCTATCATTTCCCATGTTCTATCTTTTGAACCATCGTTCACTAAGACAACACGGCTATCTTTCGAAATTAAATCTTCTTCTATCATAGAATTCATTTTAACTTCTAATCTTTTTGCAGTCTCGTTTAATACCTCTTCTTCATTGTAACAAGGTATAACTACATATAACTTTTTCATTACAAATCTCCTATTTTATTTTTTACTTATAGCTTTATTAAGTCTATTCAACAAAGCTTTATTCTCTTTCGTTTCTTCGATTGGTAGTATAAAAATCTCCTCTACCTTTTCTTCATCAAACTCCCTTAGAATATTATATAAATTTTTATTAGATTGTTCAACACTTTTCTCATTATCTGCTAAATATTTTATAGAAACATTTAAATCATTAACTCTAGATTCCATTTCTTTGTATGTAATAAAACCTGTTTTTTGATTTTTATCTTTTAAAATATTTATTAAATTTTCAAATGAATCATTAAACAATACTAATTCCGCTTCAGGAGAATAGTGTCTATATTTCATTCCTGGTGATATAGGCGTTGCATTTTGTGTAAGTATTTCGTCATTATACTTCACACTACCTTCTCCTAATACAGACTCAATATCTTCTTTAGTAATATCTCCGGGACGAGCAATAACAAGTGGATATCTTGTACAATCGATAACTGTACTTTCTAAACCAATATCCGATTGTTCATCTTCGATTATTACATCTATTTTCCCATTCAAATCATGATACACATGTTCAAATTTTGTCGGAGATGGCTTTCCACTTGTATTAGCACTTGGTGCTGCTAATAGAACTTTAGTTTCTTTTAATAACTCTCGAGCAGTAATATTAGACGGCATTCTCACAGCTAACGTATTTAAACCCGCAGTAACCTTTTTAGAAATACCGTTATTTTCTTTAACATTTAAAATTAAAGTCATCGGACCTGGCCAGAACTTAT
The DNA here is from genome assembly GCF_053758945.1 of Gemella parahaemolysans. NCBI lineage: Bacteria > Bacillati > Bacillota > Bacilli > Caryophanales > Gemellaceae > Gemella > Gemella parahaemolysans. The sequence goes on along the minus strand of NZ_JBSMTP010000002.1, from coordinate 201,056 downwards.
CTATAAGTTTCTTAACATTTTCATCACTATAATCAACGATATTATCTAGCTGACTCATTTCATAAAAATGAACAATTAGCGGATTATCACTCGGACGACCTTTCGCCTCATATATCTTACTCACCGCTTCATCATCCATAGCGTTAGCACTTAAGCCATAAACAGTTTCTGTTGGAATAGCTACAAGCTTCCCTTTTTTGTAATACTCAGTTAACTTACTGTATATTTCTTCTTTGCTTTCACTTTTCGAAATATTAATTATTTCAGTTTCCATCCTATCTCCTTTCTAAAATTTCATACTATACTAACATTATAAATATTGTAATAACTATTATTAATATATAACTTAAATAATCTAGTTTATTATACTTTAATACTTTATACTTACTTCTTACCCCGGTAGTAGAATATCCTCTTACTTCCATTGCAGTAGCAAGCTCATCAGCTCTTTTTAAAGTAGCTATAAATAACGGTATCAGTATAGGAATAAACTTCCTTACTTTCTGCGCTAAGCTTCCTTCATTAAAATCTGAACCACGTGAAACTTGTGCATTTATTATTCTATTAGTTTCTTCTAGTATAGTCGGAATAAATCTAAGCGATATAGATAATACTAACGCAAAAGTTGAGATTGGCACCCCTACCTTCTGTAGAAATCCAAGACTCTTTTCTATAGCACTTGTTATTTCTGTTGGTGAAGTAGTAGCCATAAAGACAACCATTATCGCAACAACTAAAATAAACCTAACTGTAATCAATGCAATTCCTAAAAGTGCACCACTATAAATCTTCCAACCTAATACTTCATACAACACATCACCTTTTTTATTAAAAACAAGGTGAATCAATGAAGTAAATAAAATTAGTATACTAATAGCTTTTACGCTATTAATTAAAAATGCCGGACTCGTTTTAGATAGCATAACTATTGCTAGTAGCATTAGTATTAAGATTAAAAATTCTAACACATTATATGCAATAAAGACATCTACTAAGTACCAAATCACAAAAAATATTTTAACTCGCGGATCAAGATTATGAATAATAGTATTTAATGGAATATACTTACTTATTAACGAATTATTCATTTCTACTACTTCCTATCTTATTTTTTAAAGCATTAATTAATTCTTCATATTTCCTAGGAAATACATCCAATACTATATTATTTGCTTCTAATTTTTTGTAAAACTTCAATACTTCTGGTAGTTCTAATGAATTCTCCTTGAGTACTTGTTCATCCAAGAAAAGGTCTTCTACCTTACCTTCAAAACTAATTTCTCCATTTTTCAAGACGAAAACTTTATCCGCATATTCCAATACATAATCCATATTGTGAGTTACAAGTACTATCGTCATATCAAACTCTTCTTTAAGTCTTTTCACCATAGCCATAATTTCCTCACGACTCTGATAATCTAGAGCTACTGTAGGTTCGTCTAATATTAGTACTTTAGGTTCTAAGGCAAGTACACCACATAAGGCAACTTTCCTCATCTCTCCTCCTGACAATTCAAAAGGAGATTTATCTAAGTAACTTTCATCAAGTCCTACTAATTTTATTAATTCTTTTGCTTTTAAGATAGCTTTCTCTTCTGCGACTCCATAATTTAAGGGCGCAAAGATAATATCTTTTAGAACGCTTGTTTCAAATAACTGCTGTTCAGAAAACTGGAATAACACCGCAACATCTTGTCTTAATATTTTCAGTTTTTTAGCCAATTCTCTTCTTTCTTTTTTACTCTGTGGATTAGTAATCAATATATTATCTACTGCTACTTCTCCTTTTGTGGGTAATAATAAGCCGTTAATATGCTCTATAAGGGTAGACTTTCCGCTACCTGTCTTACCTACTATTACCGTATAACTTCCTTCATCTATCTTCAAGTTTATATCTTTTAAGACTTCTCTAGCATATGGGGTCTTATAATTATAAGTATAGTTTACACTTTTTAAACTAATTTGCATATTTTTCTTACTACACTCCCCTCATCTTCTTCTATTTCAAATATTTCTTGATTCAGGTAATTGTTTAAGTCTTTTTTTATTCTTTCTACAAAAGGAACCTCTAAGCTATATTTTTCTAAAATCTCAGTATCAGCATATAGCGTTGTATAATTTCCTTGATAAACTATTTCTCCGCTTTCTAATATGACAATATCATCTGAATAAACACTCTCTTCTGCATCGTGAGTGATAGAAATTATAGTTATTCCTTTTTCTTTATTTATTTTTTTTATATATTCTAAAATAGACTTCTTAGCTTTAGGATCTAACATACTCGTAGCCTCATCCAATATTAAAATCTTGGGATCTAAAGCTAGCGAAGATGCTATTGCCACCCTTTGTTTTTGCCCACCTGATAATGATGAAGGCTCATATTTCCTATAGTCCGTCATATCAACAATTTCTAATACTCTATCTATTATCTCATCCATCTTTTCTTGAGGAACATTTCTATTCTCAAGTCCAAATGCTATATCTTCTTCTACAGTAGACCCTACGAACTGATTATCAGGATTTTGAAAAACAATTGCTATCTTATTTTTTATATCATCATAAAGTTCTTTATTGTATTCTTTATTATTAAAAGTTACTTTCCCAGAAGTTGCTAAATTCTGCCCATAAATCAACTTCATAAGCGTTGACTTTCCGCTTCCGTTTTTTCCTAAAACACTAAGCCAACGCCCTTCTTTTATTTCTAAATTTATATTTGATAATGCAGTCTTTTTAGAACTAGAATATTGAAAAAAAACATCTTCAAATTTTATCATTTTATTACCTAATTTTCTATAGAATATCTTTATATTATATCAAATATCCCGATTTTTCTCAAACCAAATACGGATAGCTATTTAAATATATTTATATCATTTTCATTTTTCTTAAAGAGAACTTTCGCTTTGGTTTCTCTCGGGGTTGACCCAAAAGTCCTAAAATTTGACAAAATTCATATGAGAACTCATAGACGCAGTGGTTTATTGATATCTAAAATCGCTTTAGAAAAGCTTTTTAGATATCTAATAAACTGTGCGGGGATGACTCGACAAAATCGATTTCTTCGAAATCACGATTTTTGAGTCACTCCCATTATTTATTACAATAAGGTTTTAAACTATTATTTATAAATTTATTTATTTTATCATCGTCATAAACTACTTCTTTAAGATACAATCCTGCCGCATCAGCTTTAGGTCCTGCAAACTGACGTTCTTTTTTATCTAATATCTCTTTTACATACTCCGCCTCATATTTACCAGCCGCCACATTTTGTATAGTTCCTATAATTATTCTAACCATATTGTACAAGAAACCATTCCCAGTAATTTCAAAGTTTACAATATTAGGGTTAACCGAATCTTTTTCCATAGTTAAACTATATATTGTTCTAACCTTGTCCTCAACACTAGAATTTTTCGAACAGAATGATGAAAAATCATGTTCTCCAATAAAGTATTGTAACGCTTCTTGAGCCTTTTCGAAATTAAAATCAAAACTATGTTTACCCACATAATTTAATAAAAATGGATCCACTTCTCTTCCGATATACAGTTTATAATAGTATGTTTTTTGTGTACTATTATACCTAACATGAAAATCTTCCGAAGCTGACGTAGCTCCCACTATTCTAATATCTTTCGGAATAATGGCATTTAACGCCTTAACCCATGCTTCATCTGGAATATTCAAATCAGTATCAAAATGTAATACCTGACCATAAGCGTGAACACCACTATCTGTTCTGCCACTCATATAAAGTCGTACATCTTTTTTATTAATTTTCTTTAAACTCTTCTCAATTTCTTCTTGAATTGTATTATTATTTGGTTGTATTTGAAACCCATGGTAATTACTACCATCATACCTACAAAGTAAAACTACTCTCACTCTTATCTCCTAAATTTTTTATTTTAATCTTTATTTCTTAATTGTCGTATTATACCTTGAATGTTTTCTAACGACTCACTCTATATGCTATTATACCACAACAATAAAAAGAGAAAAAGACAAGACAAGAATTAACCACAGCAACAAATAAGTAAAAATCACACTTAACTCTACTCAGCTGACATACGAAGTTACAACTTAACCTTGTATATTCAACCTGCTATTTTGACAAAATAAAAAAGGGGGGACTCAAAAATCATGATTTAAAAAAAATCATTTCATCGAGTCACCCTCGTTTAGAACACACATAGAATTAATTAATATTATATTTTATTCAACTCTAAAATTCCCATAATATCTTTGCAAATATTATAACTTGCATGCGGTAAATAATTTCTTGTCATACTGTATTTAATCTTCTTAATATTATTTTCAAAAAACAGTTCTTCTAAACAATCTAGTACCTCTTCTAAATTTTCAGCAATTTTTGCCATTCCATTTTTCCTAAAATAGATAGCATTTTCCATCTCTTGCCCAGGAACTGGATTAAAAAGAATTAGTGGAATATTACTTGCTAATGCTTCAGAAACTGTTACTCCTCCTGCCTTAGTTATAAGAACATCAGAAACCTGCATCCATTCTCTCATATTTTTAGTGTATCCTAGAATCTTAACCCTTTCTTGTTCAGCATAATTCATTTCTAATTCATTCTTCAATTCTCTATTTTTACCACAGATTACTACTACTTGAGTATCGTTATTTTTCAGCAATATTTTCCCAATAAGTTTTGAAAAATCAGTAGAAACCCCGAAAGCACCAGCAGATAATAAAACTGTCTTTTTATCTATATCTAATTTATTATCTTCCAACCACTCTTCAACATCTATTTTATTATCGAATTTTTCAGCAATCGGTATTCCAAATTTCTTAACTTTTTGTTTTTCTACATTTAACTTCAATAACTCTTTTTCAGTTCCATCTGTCGCTACATAATATCTAACTACTCCTTTAGCTAACCAACTTTTATGAAAATGATAATCCGTTATTATATTAACTATTCGTATCTCCTTATCTTTCAATAATGATAAAGCTGGAGTTGGAAATGTTGATACTATGATATCTGGTTTAGCTTGTTTTACTAGTTTTTTCAAATACTCAGAACTAAAATATCTATAAACAGAGATATTACTATGATTTTTCCCTGCATAATATAAATACCCGTAAATATCTCTAAAATATGAAAAGCTGTATAAATATAATTTTTTTAAAACTGGTGTCAAATTCGGATGAGCCTGTAAAAACAAGTCTGTTTCGATAACTTCAACCTCATCAGCATAATATTTTTCAAATGTTTCTTTAATATTTTTTGATACTTGAAGATGCCCATTTCCAAATGAACCTGTTATTAATAAAACTTTTTTCACATTACCTCACCTCTACTTTTTATTATAATAGATAAGATTATAAGTTAATACTATCACACTACCTAAACACATCCCAGCCATTGTATCCGTCGGATAATGTACTCCTAAATACACTCTAGAAGTCGCTATAAACAAAATTCCCATTATCGCTATAAGAATAGGAAAATAATTATTATTTCCTTTCTTCGATAATTTCATAAATATTAATGCCAATGTTAAATACAATATTGTTGCTGAAGTCGTGTGCCCACTAGGAAAACTTAGACTATTTAATTCTACTAAACGATGAATATTAGGACGAGGACGATTAAAAATTATCTTAATAAACGCCATCACTATACCACACGTACCCATTGTAAAAGTTAAAAATAGAACCTCTCTTCCAAACCTATTTACAAATAAAATTATAACTATTATAACTGTTATTGCTGCACTTTGCTTCATATCTGCTATATTAGTCACATTTAAATATATACTTGTAAGTGATGGATCTTCTAAACCTTGAATAAAATTAATAATTATACTATCCAAAGGTTTCAAGAAACTATTATAACCACTCGCAATAATGCCAAACATCACTATAAAAAATGTAATTAATCTTTTCTGATTATTTTTCGTCATTAAATCTCCTAACCTTTTTTAAATCTCTAATTCATATCATATTACCATAATTTTATATATAATGATAGCAAAATAATATTATAATCTCAGCAATATTATTTCAAATTACGTGTTTTTTATTAATTCCTATAAAAAAATTTTATAATAAATATCATTTTTTATTATAATCAGAAAGTTATTCAAATAACTATATCTTCTTATGAATAAAATAACCTTATAAATAGACTAAAAACTAATACACTTTCTAGAAAAATTTAGAATTTTTCTTTTTTCATTAAATTTTATATATTTTTTAATGAGAAACAAATAATCTTAATACAACTGAAATATATAATTTGAAATTACCAAATCTAAAATCCTCATATAATCTCCTCTTTAGTAGTTTTATTTATAATAAATGCGAGGCTGGAATTTTTTCCATACCTCGCATTTATTATATACAATCAAATTTGACAAAAATCGAATTTTCACTACTTTTAGTTTGAATAAAGTTTATCGTACTTGTTTTCTTCTAATCAATATTATTGCTACTAGAGCTAATAATACCATACTAACAGCTGTCTCTGATTCTAAACCAGTTCCTGGAAGTTTCTCCATCTCTTTTTTATTATTCTCTACTTTTTTAGAACTTCTATCAGTGTTACTATAAATTTCTCCTTTACTTTCTTCATAGTTCGCTTTTACTTGTGTCATTATTTGTGTACGACTTTCTAAATCTTTAGCTCTTACTCTAATTCTTTCTAAAATAGTAAATTTACTAAAGTGATTTATATTAAATTGCAACACACCTTCGCTATAACTACTCTCAACTTTTTCTAAAATATTATTTTCTGTAATATGGTATACTTCTAATTCTGTACTGTCATTTTTAGAAACAGGTACCTTAATCGTACGTTCCCCATCGCTAGATATCTTCTTACCATCTTTTTTAAAATAAATTTCAAAAATCTCAACAATTTTATACTCATCACCTAATTTATCAATAATTTCCTTATCTAATTTCTTATCGCTTATACTAGCAACAAATATAGAATCAGCATTTATTTTATTTTTATCGAAAGAAACAGATATATCATGATTTGATAATTTAGAAGTTAAAATATTTTTTTGTATCATTAACTCCGTTTCTTTTTTATCTTTATCATTTTGTTCTTCTTTAGAAACTTCTTTTCCTTTTCCTGAATCAATTTCTTTTTTAGGTGTTTCTTTTACCACATCTTTATTTTCTGATTTAGAGTCAGCATTTATTTCTTTATTTTTATTGTCTTCTTCTAGGTCCTCTTCTAAGATATTCTTTATTTTTTGAAGATTTTCATTATTAGAATGGGTAATTAACATTTCATTTACCTTAACTAACCATAAATTTTTTATTTCTCTCTCTTTATTTTTATCAACTTTAATACCAGACAATAAGTAGTTCAAAAATTCTTTTTTATCGATTAAATTCCAATCAATCTTTTCCTTAATAATCTCTCCTAAAAGTTTATCTTCTGAAGAAATAGTATTTTCTACTTTTTCAGATTTTCCGATAGATTTTGAATCAATACTGTTTAAATCACTCAATTTATTATTTTCACTAGCTTGCTGTGCATAAATTGTCTCAAATGAATCTGTAGTAACGCCTATAAGTATACTAGTAGCAATTACTATCACTTTTCTTATTACATATTTCTTTGTATTAATCATAGCTTCCTCCTTATATAACAACACAAAGATAATAAATTTATCTCATATCTTTACAATTATATTATATCTCTATAAAATGAGCAAGTATTTGCCATTTTATTTTTAAATTATATCTTCCTATTCAAAAATACTATTATACATCTTTAAATTATTCATTAATTTAGTGTATATTAATAAAATATTATTTTTACTGACAATTATAAAAAGAAATAAATATTAAAATATATACGTATATTATCTCATAAAAAAAACGAACTGATAAAATCTATCTAGTTCGTTTTTTATTTTAATCTTAAATTTAATATTGATCAGTATGTTATACTCGTATACTAAAATCCTTAATTTGTATGTCTAATTACTTAATACTATGCTTATTCATTTTTTCTTGGAAAATACTCGTAATAACTTTACGTAACTCTTCTTTTTCTTTTTCTGGCCACTCACCTTCTTGTTGTGCTGCTGCATAAAGTTCTGGGTATTCAATAGAAATTCTCTTAACTGTACGAGTATTAGCATGCTTTCTTACAAAAAATGGTATTTTCTTCATTAATTCTTCAGGAACCAATGAGAGTATTCTTTCTGCAGTTTCTTTGTCGCTAATTACTGAAAAAGTAAGACCTTTCTTTATCTGCTCTTGTTCCTGTTCTGTAAAATCTTCTAACTTCATTCTTATTCTCCTAAAGTATGTATATTGTCAATTAAGATTATATACTAATACTGACAAAACAACAAATGAATTCCCCTGATAGAGATTATCAATATTAAAATGTTATCATATGATAACTACTAAAATTTTTAAATAACATTTTTATATAAAATGTTATAATATAAGTAATTAATAGTATGCAAGGAGAACTATCATGAAAAATCATTTAAAGAAAACTTTAATAAGTCTCGCTGTTGGTGAATTAGTTGCAGTTATTATATTTTGGATAAATTTCTTTATATTCAAAATATACATTACTGACACTGTATCTATAATTCCTGTTATCTTCACACTATTCCTACTAAGTTTTATCCTTATACAAGGTTCCATCTTTTGGTTAGTTCTTTTAAAAAGAATATCAAATAACAATTTCGCTAAAACAAGCTTAGGAAAAATTTATAATCACCTAAGAAGATTAGATATAATTCTACTATACCTGTCTATATTAATAATAATAGTAAATCATCAAACTTTCACTCCAACAATTATATCTCTTAGCATTTGGATTTTCGCAATAATAGAATATATAAATTATTATAAAGTACGATTATCTTATAAACCAAATGTTCTGATAAACTACATACTCCATGGAAAAATAAGAAAAAGCAGAATAGCAAGAGAGATTGAGAATTATAAAAAATAATATAATACCTTAGATAATTGCTTCTAAAAATTCATTTGATACTTATCATATATTTATATAAATAAAACTTATAAATTATAGCTCATAGAAAACAATTTATAAAAAGCTACCTTTCTAAAAATTTATAAACCTTATAGTATACAAATCCACAACGAAAATTAATTATTGAAAAATGTATAAAATATTATAGTGAAGTAAATATAAAAGAGAAATTAACATAGGTAAGATTTTTCAAGAATAAACTAAAGCATATGACAATATAAACGAAAAAACAGTAAATTTTTTTAATTTACTGTTTAATAAATTGCTATATTATGGCGTTTTATTTAATTGTTCGAGTTAGACAAATTGGTATTTAAATTCAACACTTACGTAAAATAAAACGGACTATTCTCCTGAAGTATGTTCTATAGGATTATAATTTAATACAAAGTGTAGCTATATAGTCATTTCCATAATGTGATAATCTATTTCTTTTATCACACGATTCATAAAAATCTATCATAGCAAGACCATTTTTTAGTTGTCCTCTAATCTGAGTTTCTAAAGTATGGCTAAATTCATATCCATATTCTGGATTTATGGTTATCTTACCTTCCTTTTCAAGTTCTTTTGAATTAAACGGTATTGAAAACTTTAGAAATAATTCCTCATCAGGTTTATCCCATACAATATCAGCATCATACATGTATATCCAAGGATTCATAAATCCGACCATTAGCAATCCACCCTTTTTCAATACTCGAGAGGCTTCTTTATACATATTTTCTAAATCTTCTATATATACATTTGAAACTGGATTAAAAATAATATCAAAAGTTTCATTTTCAAAAGGAAATGGTTTTGTCATATCACCTTGAACTGTGTTAATTTTTAAACCTTCTCTTTCAGCAACCATTTCATCTCTTTGCAATTGTGATTTAGAAAAATCCATTATGGTTACATCATAACCTTTTACAGCAAAAACTGGCCCCTGTTGGCCACCACCACAGGCTAAACCTAATATCTTTTTTCCATTTGCTTTTTCAAACCATTCTTTTGGAACTTTTTTTCCAATAGTTAATGCAACAGAAATTGGATTATTTCTAGCTTCTTCTAATTGTTCGTGTGTCAACGGCTCAGTATAGTCATTTTTTATATTATTCCATCTATCTTCGTTTAATTTTATATAATCGTTCATCTTATAATCCCCTCATAATTTTTTAGATGTGAGCTATCGTTAAAAAGTATCAGATATATTTTTATTTACGGTACTCCCCTAAAAGGAAGTTTACGTTAATTTATCTTTACTTCCTTGTATTTTTCCATTTATGGCTTACTTGCAATTTTTTTGATGGGCCTTTATTTTTTTATAGCCCAATCATAATGGCTAGAAGTAGCACTGACAAAATAAGATCCCAATGTACTCCCGCCAACCCATTTATAAACTTTTTTTGAAAATAATTCTTCATTTGTAAAGTTTTCGGCTAGTTTCAAAATATCTTTATGAGATTTTTGTAAAGCTTTTGTTGCATCTTCTAGAGACGTATTCTGATGCTTTTTCCAAAATTCTACATTCATATCGCCGTAAGTTTTCCAGTTATATGGTTCAGGAATAAATGATTTCTCTTCTCCCTTTTGATTGGAACGTACCCAATTCAAAACAAGTTTATGCCATTCATATAGATGAATTAAGATATCTCTTAAGTTTTTATCTCTTCTCCAATGAGCTTCTTTTTTCTTTTTATCTTTTGAAAAATCAAAAGGTGTATTTAACTCTTCACTCGTCATCTTTGAAATAAGTAAGTTTAACTTTTCATAACTTTCCTTGGCAACTATCATTAAATCATTTTTTGTCGTTGGTCTTGGCACAATTAATCCCTCTCTTTACAAAATACTATATTATTATCTTTTATAATTTTCTTCTATTAATCACCTTTCACAAGTAGCGTCGCACACTCCATATGAAAAGTATATCCAATCATCCTACCTGCATCCATAAACCTTTTAACGACAACCTTATACTATCATTAAAAAGTATCAGATATATTTTTATTTGCGGTACTCCTCTAATTTGAATCCATATTCATTCAGAAGTTGTTTTGAATAAATTTTTTTATTCTTTGAGTTTCTAACTTCTTTCCAAAGGATAGCTGCAACTTTCAACTTGTTAGAATAATTATTGCTAGATTCATCTGCGAAAAAATCTTTCAGAAATTGATTCCACTGACAAGCAGAATTATCATACTTGGCGTAATCTGATTCTCCATAATATATTTTTATCATATCTTGAATTGTAAATTCTTTATCGTTATCACTTTTTACTTTTCTCCAAGCCGTTGCCATATCAGCATTAAATTTAAACGGACTAACTCCTGTTACAGCTGAAAAATAATCTCTAAATTTTTGGTTAAAAGAAAAACCACATTCTAGCAATGGTGTATTTAAAGATATTACTTCGATATGTTTTTTGTTTACTTTCCTCGTAGACTTTTCTATTCTATTTCCCTTGAAATATTGTTCAATAATATAGTTCAATTCTTTCTTTGTACATCTATACTCTAGTCCAAGAGACTTACATATTTGCGAAAGTTCTTCTCGATACCAATAGTACTTGTTAAATTCCTCAAATGATTCTATATCTTTAAAACTAGGTCTAACTTCTATCACACACTCACCTCCAAAACTTAAATTATATATTTCTCTCTTAATCAACTTAATTTATTTTATTATACAATACTCCTTAGATTTCGTAAATTAAAATAAAGACTTACTCAAAGATACCAATATACTTTAACGATATCCTTAGAATAACCCTTTATTTTCTACACTTCATTTATTCACTAGTTGCAACTTTTGACATTAATACTACACACTCATCGATTCACTGTTACCTCATCACCACCGCTCTACAACAACTATCTCATAAAGCATTCGTAATTAATGGCTTCGATCTACGCCCTTGTCGTTAAAACGACTGCTTCAACATGGCCTCGGTTCTCCAAAGAGTAATGCATTTCATATCTACTGTACACAGGAATGGTAGAACACCTATTTTCTCCTTAAAATGGGTATATCGAAACGATACCAATAAAAAACTGCAACTTACTAGTTGCAGTCAAACACAGATTTACTTCTGTTTCTTTTAGAAACTTATATTTTTATTTTTAGGCATAGTAAAAATATCGTTTCTTTCAAAATAAGGTTTTACCAATTCTTTCCATCTAGCTTTATGAAAATTGATTGACTTTAAAGGAGATAGTCCATAATTTCCCAATGCATAACCATCATTTACTTCAACAACAAGTGTCCTGCCATCACTAGTAACACCAATATCTAGTCCATAAGCTATTGGCGCATCTTTCCAACATGATATGGCTTCATCAATTACACTAGGATCAAATTGTGTATGATAATCACCTGTATAAGGCCGAACATCTAACACGTGACCATCTAAAACAAAACAACGCCATTCAGCTATGAATTCTACAACCTCACTAATCCATATAGGATAGTCGAAAGGTAGACCAATACCTATCAAATCACGGGTTCCATTAACAACTCTTCCTGTAAAGATTTTTGAACCAGCTTTGGGCTTAATAAATTTTCCCCAATTATCAGGTATATTTACAATCTCTCCTAAAACACCTGCATAAATCTTTCGACCATAAAACTCTTTAAGCTCAATAGGATAGTCATAAACTGGAACGTTTAACCCCATCATTTTTAGCAATGCTCTGGTCTCCGTTATATAATCTACAACTGTATCATCACTTGTTAGCTGTTTTATTTCAGAAAAAGATTGATATAAAATAACTTCTTCTCCTTGTAAGTATGCACCTACTTGAGCATTGTATTTATTAATTGAAACCTCACTTGGTAATTTACTTTGTCTAATATAAACAACCATTTTATCACTCCTTTTTCACTAGTGTTGTACTTGATTGTAAAAAAATAATAGCAATTTTGCTCTTATTTTTTTAAGTAAATAGCTCCCATAATATCATCGAAATAATCAACGGTATTTAGGAGTAATTCAATAACCTGGGATTTTGTTAGTCGCATTCCTCTTCTATCTCTAGCATCTTCTACTAAATTTTCAAGTTTCTCTAGATTTTTATCATCCAAGCTAATCATTATTCTATTTTTATCAGTTGCCATTTTCTTCACCTCTAGTTAATTCTATCATAGGTGTAACACTTGTGTCAACTATCTTTATAATATACTATTGAAAAAAATGGGAACTTTTTATATTAGGTAACAAAATATCCCAACGGTATTAGAGAATTGAAATATTCTCTTTCTAATCCTATAAATATACCTATTCTGTTCGAGTTTCAGCTAAATATATTCCCCATTCAGCTAATTCTTCAGGCAAATCATAAACAGTTTTACCGTTACTTTCATAGATTTCAGAAATTCCTGGTGAAGTCTCAGAAAAAGTTTCCGAGGCTGTCACTAGTTCTTCTACAAATTGAATATTATGAGGTTCAAAAAAGTCATTAAATTTCGATAGTTCTTTACTATAAATTGTCACAACATTATAGCTATCAAGCATAATTTCATCATGACTTTTATGCCCACCAAATCCAAACTTACTTAATCCATCATTAACAAGCAAATCACCGTATCTAATCAACAGTACAAGGCATTCCTCTATTGAACAATCATCAATGTAATAAACATCCTTATGTAATTCGTTGATAATATTCATTGCTATTACTTTTTCTCTATCAATACTAACAGGCAATTCCAAAATAAAAAACAAGGGCTCGTCATGAATCGCAATAAAGTGTTGAAAAACCTCTAATATTTTTTCTGCGTGTACATTCGCCATCAAATAATGTTCAGTTAACTTTGTAAATGACTCAAACAGGTTTTCTACCAAGCTAACTCGGTGACCTTTCACTAAATTCAACATTATGCGTCCTCCAGATAATTTAAACATTATACACATTTATAATCTTATTATACCATTAAAACCTCAAAAAGACTATAACTTCGCTGTCACAGTCTCTTATAAATCTACCTCAGTTCCTTATGCTGAACTACATTCAGAACAGAAAATATTGGTAGTAAAAGAAGCATTTCAATAATTTATTCATAGCTATTAGGAACGTTTCTCTAACAAGCTTACACACTCAACATGAAACGAGTGAACACTAAGTATGTCAAGTAGTTGCGTTCGTATGTGGGAACATATCTATAAACCTTTTAACGATAAGTAGGGTTATCGTTAAAAGGTATTACCTAGACAAACTGGGATTTACTTAGTCGACAGCCACTCTCCCTTTGATAGACAGGTTATGTGTTCTGTGCGAAGAATACCTTCAAATGCACATAGAACGTTTTCTTTTGTATGATGATAACGGAAACCACATTTTTCCTGAACTCTCTTTGACTTTGTATTGCCGTCAAAATAACCGCACCACATTTTCTCCAGATTCAGGTCATCAAATCCATGTCTCATAATCTCACGAACTGCTTCTGGTATCAGACCCTGACCCCAATACGGAACTCCTATCCAGTAACCAATCTCCGCCTCAGTATCAGGAATACCTTTATCACTTACAGAGCCGATCATCAATCCTATGCTACCCACTGGCTGCATCGTTTCTTTTAAAACTATGGCGTATGTCTCAGGTGCTGAAAAAACACTTTTTATAATCTCCTTGCTATTTTCAACACTGGTATGTACAGGCCAACCTGCAATCGGACCAACCTCTGGATTACTGGCATACTGAAATAAATCATTTGCATCACTTTCTTCCCATGGACGAAGAATCAATCTTTCCGTTTCTAAAATCATTTTGTCCTCCTTAAATTCAAATTTGTCTTTGTTTAAAAATAAATCCCATTATATAATTCCATAAACTCTTTAGCAAACTTTTTGACAAGTTCATGATCAAGTGCAGTTACTAAAGTTTCTACATTTTTATTAGCTGTTGGTGTCCAATTATATGATCCGTGCATTACATAGTCCATATCTATGATACAAAACTTATCATGCATACGGTTACATCCTTTATTTCCCCATCTCGGAATGACCACAACATCGAACTTATTCTCTCTCAGTTTTGAAATCATATTTATATTTGAGTCTTCCTGCGAAACTATTATTCTTACATTTAATCCTTGCTTCTTTTTCGCTAATAACTCTTGATAAATAGCTTCATTAGAAAACCATGCAACAGCTGCCCAAATTATAAATTTAGCATCTCTAATTCCCTGAATTACTTCATCTTAAATTGCATCAAAAACTACATTATGCTCTGTTACTTCATCTGGTGTATCAATTACCTGTGGACGTATTTCAACGTGATGTAAAGCATAATCATCAGACTCCTCATATACATACTCTACTAACTCTTCTAGAATCTTCTCATTTTCTTCTGCGATTTCTAACAAAGGAACCGGAACTCGTAATTCCACAATCTCCCAATGTTGATAGGAACGCCCATGATTTGCAAATTCATATTGTGGAACAAAATTTACTCTTGCTCTACCTATTAACCTCAACAGTTGGTCTCTTGATTCAATTGTTCTGTATTTTCTATCATATTTCAATACTTCTATCAGAGTCTTAATGAAAGCACTTCTATCCATTAATATCACCTCTCTTTATATATTTACCACTCTTAGTTCTTTTATCGTTTGGTTTTTCAGCGTCTGCAGGAATATCCCAATATAATCCAATCTTTATGGCACCAGGTACACGTCCCTATATGCAGAGGATTAGTATACTTGTTTCTTAGTTATATTATAATGTTAATTAGGCTATTTTACAATTGTCAAATCTATAGCTGAGTGCCAGTGGGTGCATTTTTTCTTATTATCCATTCTCTAGTGTCAACTCTAGGCTATGGATATATTCCCGCTCAACCTTATTTTCTCTCAAATAATAAGGCTTACTCTAAGCTATCGATACCTTTTAACGATAGCCTAGAATAAGCCTTTATTTTCTATATTTTATTTACTTAGCGGGTGCAACTCTTGACATCAATACTACACACTCAACATGGTACGTCCCTGGGAACATATCTACAGGTTGCACTGAACCTAGTTTATAACCTAGACCTCTCATAATTTCCATATCTCTAGCTAATGTTGCTGGATTACAACTAACATAGACTATTTTTTCTATTCCCATTGAAGCTAAATCACATAGGAAACTTTCCTCGCATCCTTTACGTGGTGGATCAACGATAACTGCATCTAATTTCACATTTTGTGAGATTAATTTTTTAATTACATCTTCACTTTTACCTAGTAAAAACTCTACATTAGTTATATTATTATTTTTCGCATTTTCGCGGGCATCTAAAACAGCCGCTTCTACTATTTCAATACCATATACTTTCTTAACTTTCTTCGCTGCGAATAGACTGATTGTTCCAATACCACAGTAAGCATCAATTATCGTATCAGTTTCTTTCAATTCTGCAAATTCCAATGCTTTACTATATAATACTTCTGTTTGAACTGGATTTACTTGATAGAATGAACGAAGTGAAATCTTAAATTTTATTCCGTCTAACGTGTCAGTTATATAATCCTTACCAAATAGATTTTCAGTTTTATCACCAAAGATTACATTTGTCTTCTTATCGTTAATATTTAACATAATGCTAATGATTCTATCATCTAATTTAGATATTTTTTCAACAAATTCATCTAATTTATTAAACTTCTCTTTCGCGACAATACCAACCATAAATTCACTTTTTAGGGTGTTTGTTCTAAACATAATATGTCTAATAGCACCTGAGTGGCTGTTTTCATCATAAACAGATAAGTTAAGCTCTGAGATTAGACTACGTAATTTATTCATCAATATATTGTGTTCATCATATTGAATAAAACATTTCTCTATATTAACAACATCATGACTTCGTGGTTTATAATACCCCATCTTAACTTCGCCATTAACTTTTTGTACTGGAATCACAGACTTATTACGGTAATGATATCCATCTTCCATCCCTAGCGTATCTAATACTTTGATAGAATCTTTTCCAAGAGCTTTATCCATAACATTTTGAACTTTTTTCTTCTTAAACTTTAATTGCTCTTCGTAGTTCATATGAACTAAATTTGCTCCTGAAGTCTTCGGAATTCCATCTACTCTATTTTTAGAACTTTCAATAATATTAAGAACTTTTCCGTAACCAAGATTTTTCTTTAATTTAATTATCTTAAACTCGATTACTTCACCTTCTATAACATCTTCAATAAAAATTGGAAAATTATCAATTTTAACTACACCAAGACCATCATGTGTATAATCTATAACCTTCCCTTCGAATATATCATTTTTTTGCATAATTCACCTTTCTAAAATAAAAAGGAGAACAGATATAGGAAACTGACTTCCCTACTCTGTTCTCCTACATTTAATATTTATTAAACTATCTTTACATGCTTAAACCAATTACTTTAATTGAATTAACAAACTCAAGATTTTTAATTCGTTTATTTAATTTTTCAATATTTATATCACCTGAACTTAGCTCTAAAGAAATAATTATCGTAGCTTTTGCATTAATCGGCACCGTTTGGTGAATAGTAAGTACACTACACTTTTCTTCATTAACAACTGATAAAATTTTACCTAATATTCCAGGAATATCGTCAACATCGATAGACAATGATAGAATTGATTGTCTTTTCACATCTTGAATCGGAAAAATTGTATCTTTATATTTATAAAATGCACTTCTACTTAAATCGAATCTTTTAGAAGCTTCTAAAATTGATAATTTAGAATCTTCCTCTAACGCTTTTTTCATCGCTAATGTCTTCTTTACAGCTTCAGGCAATACATCTTCTCTAATTATATAATAAACTTTTTCTTTATCCACAGTGGTTATCTCCTACTCTACGAATTCAAACTCACCTTTAAGAATTTTAACGGTATCACCGTTTTTACATCCTCTATCACGTAAAGCATCGTCTACACCCATAGAACGCATTTGTTGAGCAAAACGTCTAACAGAAGCATCACGGTTGAAATCAGTCATTAAGAATGCACGTTCGATACCAGGTCCACTTACTACATAAGCTCCTGTATCATCTCGAGTAATCTTGAATGTTTCATCCTTAGGTTTATGTTTATAAAGAACTCTGTTTTCCATACTTTCTTCTTCAGTATCAAGTTCATATAACATATTTGGATCTGTGTTATCTAGTATGTCACTTATTTTATAAAGTAAGTTATCGATATTACTACGTGTGAATGCAGAAATTTCAACGATATCTACTTCTTCACCATCGTTTTCTAAGTGTTTTTTAAACTCTTTAAGATTGTCACTAGCCACTGGAATATCCATCTTATTAGCTACTACTACTTGAGGTCTTTCTAAAAGTCTCATGTTGTACTCCGCTAACTCTTGATTAATAATTTTATAATCTTCATATGGATCACGACCATCAGTTGCTGACATATCTACTACGTGAACAATAACTTTTGTTCTTTCAATGTGACGTAAGAACTGATGTCCAAGACCTACACCTTGGCTAGCCCCTTCGATTAATCCTGGAAGGTCAGCCATAACAAAACTTCTGTGGTCTTTTGTTTCTACTACTCCAAGATTTGGTGCTAATGTTGTAAAGTGATAATCAGCAATTTTTGGTTTTGCTTTTGATGTTATTGATAATAACGTTGATTTACCTACAGATGGGAATCCAACAAGACCTACATCAGCCATAAGTTTTAATTCTAATGTAAGATTTCTTTCTTCTCCTGGTTCACCATTTTCAGCGATTTCTGGCGCTGGATTTGAAGGTGTTGCGAAACGACAGTTTCCACGTCCTCCACGTCCTCCACGAGCTACTACTACTTCTTGCTCATGTTCTACTAAATCTGCTAATACTTCTCCAGTATCAGTATCACGAATCACTGTTCCTGGCGGCACTTTTAAGTATAAATCTTTAGATTTTCTACCGTGCATACCTTTACTCATCCCGTTTTCACCATTAGGTGCTACGAATTTCTTCTGATAACGGTAATCCATGAAAGTTCTTAATCCTTCATCAACTATGAATACGACATTGGCTCCACGTCCACCATCTCCTCCAGCTGGTCCACCTTTTGGAACATACTTCTCTCTTCTAAATGCTACTAATCCATTCCCACCATCACCTGATCGGACGAATATTTTTACCTCATCTAAAAACATAAAAATCTCCTATAAAATTCTCTTTATTTTTCTTAAACTTCAACTTTTAATCTATATAAAATTCAACTCGATAAAAGTTCATATACCATGAACTATTATAACATAATTTTTTCTATGATAATAATATTTAGCGAGATTTTAAACAAAAAAATATACGGCTGCATACACAGCCGTACTTTACTCCACAGGCAGGACTCGAACCTGCGACCCTCTGATTAACAGTCAGATGCTACTACCAACTGAGCTACTGTGGAAAAATCTCTAAATAAAAAAATGGAGCGGGTGATGAGAATCGAACTCACAACATCAGTTTGGAAGACTGAGGTTTTACCACTAAACTACACCCGCGTGAATATTTGTTATTAACTTATGTATTAATTATATAATAGATATTATAGTTTGTCAACAACTTTTTTAATTTTTTTTTTGAAATTTGTAATTTTGTCAACTTTACTAAAGAATTCTTTTTAAAATCAAGAAATATCTGTAGAATAATAAACAATGTTTAATCCAGTAATATATACATTATAATATTTATTTTCTAATATGTAAAGCTTTTTAGAATTTTTCTTAGTTTTCTGATTATACCATTCATAAAATAATGAATTTAGTACATATTGACTCATACTATTTTCTATCATATAATCTCTTATGTAATCATATTTTATATGTTAGACATATGAAACTATAAATTAGGAGAAAAAGATGAAAACTAAATTACTTCTTACAAGTTTATTATCCGTTATAATCCTTCTTAATGGATGTTCTGAAATTAAAAATCGATTGTCTAAAGAAAATACATCTTCAACCTCAAAAAACAATCGTGAAGAGCAAATATACAAGCTAAACGAAGAATGGATTGTAGATAATCAATGGAAATTAAAAATAACTGAAGTAAGAACTACACCATATCGAAATAGACTTAACAAAGACGTTTCACAAGTAGTTATTATAAAATATACTTATGAAAATCTGGGATTCAAAGGAATGCAGCAAGATCTATTTTTAACACCTACAATAGTTCTAGATTCAGCAAATAACTCTTCTCAAATCTATCCTATTCATGATTCAAAATATCCAAAACCAACACCAATTGGAACTATCTCAGAATCTATAATGGGGTATAGCCTTAATGTTGAAAGTGAAAAAATAAAAATCATCTTCGAACAATTTGACAGTAATGCTAAAAAAATACATAAAGCCACTTTTGAAATTCCTGTAACAAAATAATATAATAAAATAAAAAGGTTTAATATGTAATAAAATATAATGTATATTAAACCTTTTTTAGTAATTTAAAATCTTTTTTATATTCCTAGTTATAAGCAAAAACTCTATAATTTTCCCCATATCATTTATCAAAATAAGAATAAATTATTAAAATCTATCTATTTTTTTCTTTTTGTCTTAATTAATTCTGTATATTTTTTATTTGAGCCAAAGCTTTCTTTAATTGGATACTTTTTAGAATTAATAACTATCTTATCAGCTATAATCTTTTCTACATCAAGATTTAGGTTGTCTGCAAGAATAAATGCATATATTAAAACATCAGCCAATTCCTCTTTAATCTGTGGTAATTTTTCTGATACTGTAACCTCAGCTGTTTTCCATTGAAATAATTCTAATAATTCACTTGCTTCTAAAGAAATTGATATCGCTAAATCTTTCTCATTGTGAAACTGTCTCCAATCCCTCTCATCTCTAAACTTATTTATTTTCTCTATAATCTCTTTCATCATCCTTCACCTCAAATCTATTATAACACCTCATTTAGATAATTTCATTAATGTTATTTTAAACCTACGTGTCAAGTAAGGGGCAACTCATAATTAAAAGCATGTCATTAAACTTCTCTTTTATCTCATTAAGAAGACAGTCAAAAGACAAAACAAAAAGCCTTAAACGTTGATACTTTAAGGCTTCTCTAACTTTATTATTTCGTTTCTCTGTGTAAAGTCACTTTTTTTAATCTTGGACAGTATTTTTTAAGTTCAATACGGTCTGGATTATTTCTTTTGTTCTTTTTAGTAATGTAGTTTCTGTCACCACATTCTGTACAAGCTAATGTTACATTTACGCGCATTAATATAACCTCCTATAAAATTTAATCTTAACAACTTTTTCATACAACAAAATATATTATAACATTACTTTATAAATATTTCTAGTATAAAATACAAAATTTTTAAATTTTTTTAAAGAAAAATATTTTTGTCGTAAAAGTATTCTACTGATTATTCACCAAATACTTTATAATAATCTTGTTTGAATTTTTCAATACCGATATCAGTTAAAGGATGTTTAACCATCTGTTTAATTACATTATATGGAACAGTAGCAATGTCACATCCTAGTTTAGCACATTCTGTAACGTGAATTGGATTTCTCACACTCGCTGCGATAATTTGTGTATCAATATCATTATTCGCAAAAATTTCCACTATTTCTTCGATTAATAATAGTCCATTGTGAGCAATATCGTCTAATCTACCTAAAAATGGAGATACATATGTTGCTCCTGCTCTTGCAGCTAATAAAGCTTGAGTTGGACTGAAGATTAATGTAACATTTGTTTTAATCCCCTCTTTTTTCAGCACATTTACCGCTTTTAGACCATCTTCTGTCATAGGAATTTTAACTACCATATTTGAATGAATTTTAGCTATTTCTCTAGCTTCTTCTACCATGTCTTTCCAGTCAGTAGTAGTTGCCTTTACTTCTCCACTTATTGGCCCATCTACGATTGATGCAATCTCCTTAATCACTTCTTTGAAATCACGTCCTTCTTTAGCGATTAAAGATGGATTAGTAGTAACTCCGCACACCACCCCTAATTCATTAGCATTTCTAATATCTTCTACATTGGCTGTATCAATAAAAAATTTCATTATTATTGTTCCCCTCTCATTTGTTAATATAATAATCATATCACATTTAAAAAACGGTTTCAAATTTGTAGGTTTTATTGAATATATTTGTTTATTGTTTTTTAATTCAATATATGATAGAATAACACTATAATTAGGAGGCAGATTAATGAAGAAATTTTTAGAAAAAGTACCCTACTTAATTTTTTCTTTCTTTTTATTTATAATACTCCCTCTGTGTTCTTATTTTATATCGAATAGATCAGGTATGATAATATCACTACTAATTATCCTATATCCTGTTATTAGTTTTCTAATATCATTTCTATATGCATATAATAAAGAAGACTTTAGCTATATTTTTTCATTTATTATAGGAATTTTTTACATTATATCTTGTTTAATTATTTTAAACTTTGATATTCTTATATACGGTTTAGGATATATATTCTTCAGCCTTTGTGGTCAAGGGACTGGATTTTTAATCGGGAAGCTGCGCAGAAGTAAAAAAAGAGCTAAACAGAGTTAGTTAAATTCAATAAAAAAAGGAGAAGTGTTTTACAAAGAGTAATCACTTTTCCTTTTTTATTATTTTATTTGAATAGACATTCTATATTTCATATCCTAAAAGTATTCCGCCCTCTTCTCCATAGAAACTACAAATTCCAGAAGTAGGTACAGCTATAAATTCTATATCAGAAAATTTTTCTTTTAATTTTTCTTCTATTTTTTTACATATATTTTCATTATTTCTATGAGTTATTACAGCTCTTCCACCTTTATATCCAGATTTAATCATCTCATCCACTACTGTTGAAATAGCTTTTTTCTCACCTCGAACTTTATGTAGTAAGTGTAGAGTTCCTTCATTACTCGCCTCTCCTACCATACGCATATTTAATAATCCTACAACGGCTGCAGCAAGCTTAGATAGACGTCCATTTTTCACTAAATTGTCTACTTTTTCTAGAGAAAAAATAAGTTTTGTATTTTTTTGATACTCATTCATTTTTGAGACTACTTCATCGAAAGATAATCCTTCTTTAATTAGTTCATTTATCTTAAGAAGAAATAAATCATTTTGCCCTCCTGCTGAAAGTGTATTTACTATATGAATATTAACATTCTCATTTTCTTCTTTTAACATTTTTTCGCCAATTACTGCACTATTATAACTTCCTGACATTCCACCAGTTAAAGTTAGAACTATTACATTTTCTGCACCTCTATATGCTGATAGATATGCCTCTGGACTTGGGCAAGCTGATCTTGCTGCTTCTGAACTAGCATACATCTCTCTCATCATCTCATCAATATCTAGATCTAAAGTATCTATATATACCTTATCCTCTATCTGCAATGAAAATGGCACTCTCTCATAAGTAACATTCTCTGCTTTATTAGGGATTTCTCTAAAATCGCATGCAGTATCAACTACAATCTTCCATTTCATCATTTACCTCCAAGTGTATTTATTTTAATTTTTCTACTAAATCATGAGTTTTTTTATATAGTCTTACAGTATCACAAGCTGCAACTATTACATCTGCTAGCCCATCTCTCTTTTCTCCATTCATACACATAACAAAGTTATCGTACATTTCTTCAGAACTACCTTCTGAAGTCAAACTATTTATTGTCTTACTAATTTCTTGAATTGAAAATACATTTTTTAAACATGTGATAACTATTAACCTTGCTAATTGTTTTCGATTATATTTTTTCTTAATCGGTTTATCTAGATGACCATTTTTAACATAATTATTTATCATTGCGGATGTTAAACCTTTATCATCATCTACAATTGAGGAGCTATCTAATTGATTTACGTATAATAACACTTGATCTAAATATAAGTCAATATTTGGTAACTCAGACCACTTTGGATATACTTTGTTCAAATTCTTACCTCCTTCTTATCTAGTCTTCATAATCACATTATATAGTTTCCTAAAATATTAGTCAAGTGATTATACAAGCGAAAATAAAAAGATTTTGTAGTATTTACATTTACTACAAAATCTTTTTATTATTTAGCTAATTTAATTTTTTTACTGATTTCTCGTCTCATATATAGATAATAGAATAATACACCTAAGGCATAGACAGCTAGACCAATTATCCATCCTATCCATAGACCTTCTATACCAATACCTTGTTTAAATACAAAATAGTATGCTGTAGGGATTCCTACTAAATAATACCCGATAAACATTACAACACATATTGGTACTACTTTTTTATATCCACGTAATACTCCTGCTAATGCCGAGGCAAATGAGTCACAAATAGCAAAGCCAATAGCGAATAATAATAACTCTGCTGTTAATGTGATTACTCCACTATCATTAGTGTATAGATATGGAATTTTCGTATCAAATAACAAGACGATTAATCCTGCTATACTAGAAAATATCATCCCCATTATTACCGTTAGTTTTGTATACTCTGTTGCCATTTTATAGTCTTTTGCTCCTACATGAAATGCTATTATAATTGTTGCAGCATTTGCAACACTAACTGGTAAAGTATATAAAAATCCAGAGAAATTTAATGCCGCTTGATGGGAAGCAATAACTGTCGTATCAAAACGTGATACCATTAAAGATAACGTTGAAAAGACAACCGTTTCAAGTGCTGTAGCTAGAGCTATTGGAATTCCTAGCTTAAAGATTTCTCCCCACTTTTCAAATCTAATTTTTTCTTTTTCAAATATTTTATACTTATTGATTTTAGGGTTTGTTAAAACTATAAATAATGCAACGAAAAATAGTACTGTATACGTTACTGAAACAGCTACTGCATTTCCTGCACCACCAAGCTCAGGCATACCAAATTTTCCAAAAATGAAACTATAAGCAAAGAATACATTTACAGGTACAGATACTATCATCATTATCATCGATAATCTTGTTAATCCTAAACTATCTATAAACGAACGTAAAACTACATATAAGAAGATCGATAGCACCCCAAAACTCTCATAAAACAAATAGTTCTTAGTTATTTCTGCAATATTACTATCCATACCTAATTGATCTACTATTGGTGTTGCTAAAGTATTTAGTCCAATAATTAAGATAATACTAATTATTACAGCTATGTACAGAAACTGTCTAACAACTGTAGGTATCTCTTCTTCTTTATTTTTACCAATCAACTGTGAAACTATTGGGATTAATGCTAATACGATCGCATTTAAAGTATACATAATTGGATTCCAAATATTAACACCCATACTTACACCGGCTAAATCTGTAGGACTATAATGTCCCGCCATAAACGTTCCAATCATCCCAGATGAATATGAAATTACTTGATAAACTAAAACAGGCAATAGTAATTTAATAAAAATACTTGCTCTTTCAGAAAAGTTTTTTCCTTGATACATATGATCTCTCCTTTATATATTTTTTCTTTTTTTCATACAAAAAAAATCCAAAAGCGAATTTACTTTTAGATATCATCGATTTATACTATATGCAACCGAGACTTGAATAGATTAAAAAACCGTTAGTCTAATCGACAACTCAACCTCGACAAAAACTCACACCCACAATAGACTTACTTAATGCTGCTTCCTTCCGGACCTGACATGGTTCATAAGTATTGCGTCGTAAGGTGCCTTAGTCTCAACATTACGTGTTAAACTCGACATTCCCTATTCTACCCGCATCTCGGTATTCGGTCTTGCTAAAGCGGATTGCAAGTACAGGGCACCGCTAACTCCCCACCTAGCATTTTTTAATTATATCAAATTTAAAAATAAAAAGCAAGAAATAAATTAGATTTTAAATAAAAATAAACTCCACATCAGAAAAGTATTGATTAATTTGATAAATATCATATTTTCCTAATTTGGAGTTTACTATTAATTTATTTTTCTAATTTGTCTAATTCATTAGGTTCTAGGATACATTCGTTTTCGTTAACAACTAAACAAGGAATACCGATTTTCATATTACCTCTTATTCCTTCGAACTGTGAATATGTATCTCTAACATATAGAAACTCTTTAAAATTTCTTAATGAAGACATTACTTCTACTTCTTTGTATGTAATCCCTAATTCTGATAATTTTTCTTTAAACGGTGCTGTATCCGGACAGCTTTCTGCAAAATATAAAATATATTCCATTGTGTACTAATCTCCTTTGTAAACTCACTAACTTTATTATACCACTTTTATCGTTTTCTTTGTATCTTAACCCTCTGAATTGAAGCTGAAAAGACTGAAGCAAGTAATATTCCCATAGCGATTGCTCCAGCTTGAAGTATTGTTTCAATACCTACCTTAGACGCAATTCCATAATTCTTAGTTACAATATTTTGCATCGTATTATACATACCATAACCTGGAACTAAAGGTACCATACCTGTATAAATAAAAATCGTGGCTGGTAGTTTTAAAATTCTAGATGCATTAGTTGAAAGAACACCTACGCATACTGCACCTAAAAAACTGCTTACTACTACATCAGCTAACAATAAATTTGTTACTACCTGAACTAACCAACCGACAGCTCCAATAACACCACACATAAACAATGATTTTCTCGGTGCATTAAAGAAAATTGCAAAAGCTATACTAACCACAAAACCCGCAATAAATTGTATAAAAACATTATTCTCCATAAAATTCTCCTTACACCAATTTTAATCCCATAACTACACCAAGTGCAATAGCTGTTGATACGAAAATTGCTGCCTGAATCCCTATCATCCCCGAAAGGTAATCACCAGCCATAAAGTCACGGACAGCGTTTGTAACTTGAACTCCAGGAACAAGAGGCATCAAACTCATTATAATAATGCTAAATGGATTGTGTATTAAGAAAATCTTATTTAATAGCATTACCAAAACAGTAGCGATGAATGAGCCTAAGAAATTACTTACAAAGGATGTAAGCTTATATTTTGCGGTTAATGTTAGAAATACAGCCTGAATAGCCATTATTAAAAACGCGAATAGACTATCCTTAAATGTTCCTCCAAACATTATTGCAAAGAATGGACCTGATAATGTCAGAGCAGCAATAACTGCCATTGTCGAATATCTTTTCCTAGCCTTGATTTCCTTCATTTTTTTAAATGCATAATCTAAAGTACAACCACCCATTACCATTTTTCTAGAAATATCATTTAGTAGTGCAATCTTTTCTAAATCACGATCTCCCAAAACAACCCTACGCATAGCTGTATATGTATTATCATTATATATAAAAGATACAATAACAAAATTATATGTAACTAAACTATTTGCCGCCTTAATATTATCAAATGATTTGTAAATTCTATTAACTGTATCTTCAACCCTATATACTTCCGCTCCATATGACAACATACTCTTAGCGATTTTTACGCTAAAATTTAATAACTTTTTAGCTTCTCTTTCATCATGCAAAGATTGCAGCATACTTTCCCCTCCTTATAAAAATATTAAGAAATAATATCTAATATTTTTTTATATTTATTTTTAAATTCAGCTACTTTATTCTCCTGAACTTCATTTGCTTTTTCTAATTGATTCAAAATATACTCAATTTTTGAAAGTTCTTGTTTTTGTTTTTTCACAAACAATTCATTTTTCTCTATTAATAAATACTTACCAAAATTAATTTCATCTTCAGATAACTTCATAACACCAGGTTTCGCAACGATAATCTCATAAATATGACCATCTTCTTCAATAATATTTTCTGCTGTTATCTCATAACCTAATTCTTGTAGTTTTTCTCTAACAAAATTTTCTCCAACATTCGGCTGAAGTACTAAATTTGGTTTATTTGCTAATTTTTCTTTTCCTTTTTCTAAAATATCTGCGATTAACTTTCCACCCATACCACAAATTGTTATAACTTCAATATTATCACTTAACTCAATAGCATCCAAACCTGCAGCTTTACGGCAATCGATAGTTCCAACTAAGCCTTCTTCTCTAACATTTTTTATAGAAACTTTATGCGGTCCTTCTACTATTTCTCCAGCTACAGCATAATCAATTTTATTATTCTTAGCTAAATAAATTGGTAAATAAGCGTGGTCACTTCCAATATCAGCTAGTCTTCTGTTTTCTACATATTCAGCCACTAATTGTAATCTCTTATTAATTGCTAACATTCTATCTCCTTTTTTAATCTAAAAAATCTTTACTAAAACTTGTTGTAATAATCGACTTATCTTTTTTATCAAAATTTTCAAAATCGGTTATTATTGTATCACCGAACTCTGCTTTTAATTTCTTAGAAAGTTTTCTAAGTTTCTCTTCTTCTTTATAATCCTTCTTATCAAAAATATCAAGTTGAACCTTTAGTTCTTTTGCTTTTCTAATATCATTCAATGAAACACCAAGTAATCTAACACCTCTAGTGAATTCATAATGTTCAAGCAACAGCTCCCATGCATAATTAAAAATGTCATTAGAATCAGAGATAAATTCTGGTATCTTCTTAGATCTAGTAATTGTTTTAAAATCACTAAATCTCACCATTATTGAAATATTATTCCCTACATAATTACGCATTTGAGCTCTCGAGCTAACCTTTTCACTTAATTTTTTAATTTCTTTCAAAATATCATCTTCATCTATTAAATCGTTGGTAAATGTTTTTGAATTACCGATGGATTTTCTATCAACAGTATATTTCAGTTCAGAATTACCTTCTCCATTTGCTTTATTCTTCAGTCTTAAACCTTGAACACCTAAAAGACTATGAAGAATCACCTCATTAGCCTCAGCCACATCACCAATTGTATTAATTCCAATATTTTTTAATTTCTTGGTAGAGGCTTTACCGCAACCATGCATTTCTCCTATATCAAGATTCCATAATATATCTTTATAGTTTTTCTTATTAATAATTGAAAATCCAAGAGGTTTTTTCAAATTTGATCCCATCTTTGCGAAAAATTTATTAAAAGAAACACCTACTGACGAAGGCATACCTAATTGTTTATATATTCTTCTTTGAATTGTAGCTATTACCTTTATTGGTTCAGAAAAATCACTTAAGTCTATATATGCTTCGTCAACAGAAACAATCTCAATTTTATCTGTATATTCTCTTACCAGATCAAAGATCATTTTGGACTCCTGTTG
Organism: Gemella parahaemolysans; assembly: GCF_053758945.1. Lineage (NCBI taxonomy): Bacteria > Bacillati > Bacillota > Bacilli > Caryophanales > Gemellaceae > Gemella > Gemella parahaemolysans. The sequence continues at coordinate 171,963 of NZ_JBSMTP010000002.1, read as the reverse complement.
ATATTTAGCCATATCGGGACGAAGTATTTTTATATTAGGACATAACTTTCTGGCATCTCCTACTCGCATAGTTGTCTTAATCCCTAAGTTTCTAGCTTCGTAGTTAGAGGTTACAATTATCCCATGCCTAGTTTTCACTTCACCTGCAATTGCTAATGGTTTACCTTTTAATTCAGGATTATACTTTTCTTCAACACTTGCATAGAAGCAATTCATATCAATATGAGCAATAACTTTTGACATTTTTTCACCTCTTCTATATAGACTAAAAACGGGAACAATAAGGAGCAATTCAAATTCGACTTTATATAAAAGATATTTGAGTTGTTCCTTATTCTTATTTCCCGTTATGTTTCATTACTAAATTAATGAAAAGTTAATAATTATTATTGGTTTTCTCTTAGTATTATCATATAGTAAACTTGAAAGCATACTTCTAATTTCAGCTTTCACGGCTGCACATTCTCTAATACTCTTAATAGGATTGTTCTCTAAGTATTCGATAATTTTTTCTTCCGCTTCTTTAATTAACTCCATACTCTTCTTAACATATACAAAACCTTTTGTTTGAATAACTGGTCTACCTACTAGAGTTTTCTCTTTTTTACTGATTGCGTACGACGCTACAAAGATACCATCATTTGATAAAAGTTTTCTATCTTTTAATACACTATCCTCAACATCCCCAATACCACGTCCATCAACTAGAATATTACCTACAGGGATATTGTTTAATAATGTTTTAGATTTATTTCCACTTAATTCTAAAGTAGTTCCTTTAGCTAAAATATGAATATTTTCAGCTACAACTCCTGTTTCAGCTGCGATTTCTGCATGCTTACGAAGATTTCTAAATTCTCCTTGAACAGGGATAAAGTGTTTTGGCATAAGCATGTTTAACATCATTTTCAACTCTTCTTTTGTTGCATGGCTAGCAGCGTGAAGACGTTTAGAAGCTGTTACTACATTTGCCCCAAGTTTAACTAATAAGTTTAATGTTTGGAATAACATAACTTCCATATTAGGAGACGGTGTTGCAGCAATCATAATTGTATCGCCTGATTCAATTTGAATTCCATCAATTTTCTTCTCAGCAATATTTTTCATAGCCTCAATTGGCTCTCCTTGATCACCTGAAGAAAGAATACACACTTCATTTTGTGGATAGTCTTTTAAATCTTCAATTGAAATTAAATTGCTATCTTCAATTTGTAAGTAATTCATATTTCTAGCAGTACTGATAGATGCCTCAATAGCTTGACCTAAAAGTAAAATCTTTCTATTTTGTGCTAATGCTGCTCTTACAATATGAGAGATTGTTAGGAAGTTAGAAGAATAACAAGTTACAATAATGCGCTTGTTTGCTTGATAAAATGCATTATCAATTTGTTCTGCCGCTTCATTTTCAGGAACATTATATCCTTTAACATTAGCATTACTTGAATCACTTAATAAAGCAAGAACACCTTTTTGACCTAATGTACTAATTTTTACAATATCAGATTTATATTCTTTACTTACCGATTGATCAAATTTAAACTCACCAGTATAAACAATATTTCCTTGACTAGTTTCAATACAGATACCTAAAGAATCCGGCATTGAGTACGTAGTCTTGAAGAATGTAACACTAGCATTATTAAAGTCATACTTATTATTATCTTTTACATAGTAAAACTTGATTCTTCTCTTAATACCTAGTTGTTTAAGGTGATTTTTTAATAAATCAATTGTTAATTTAGAACCATAGACTGGGCATTTTAATTTATCAATAATATATGGTACAGCTCCCATCGAACTTACATGTCCATTTGATAAGAAAATCCCTTTAATCTTTTGTTTATTACGTACTAGGTAACTTATATCAGGTATAACTGCATCAATACCGATCATCTCTGTTTCAGGGAACATTAACCCTGCATCAAGAACAAAAATCTCATCCCCGATTTCAACCATATACATGTTTTTCGCTACTTCTTCCACCCCTCCTAATGGAGTAATGCGAATTTTTGCTAATTTTTTTGCTTTATTTTTTTGAGATTTAGTTTTATTTACACTGTTAATTTTCTTTACTACTTGTTTAGAATTGTTAGTTTGTTCTTTTGCTACTATTTTATTATTAGATCGACTATTATTTTTCTTCTTTATTTGAGTATTATTTTTTTTACTATTATTTTGTAAGTTTTTAGAAATACTTATTCCACTATTATTACTCATTTTTTCCTCCTTGTATCATTGATTTTATAGGTTCAAAGTCTCTTCTGTGAATTGGTGTTATTCCATATTCTTTTAAACCTTCTAAATGTTTTTTTGTTCCATATCCTGCATTATTCTCAAAATCATAATATGGATATTTTTTTGCATATTCTTTCATTAAATTATCACGATATACTTTTGCTATTACTGAAGCAGCTGCGATAGACACACTCTTCTCATCACCTTTTACCATGCTAAAATTCGGTATTGGATAATTCTCAAACGGCATAGCATCAATAAGTAAAAAATCTGGTTTAACTTCTAATTTTTCTACTGCTCTTTGCATCGCTATACGAGCTGCATTGTAAATATTATATTTTTCAATCTCAATATTATCTACTTCACAAATTGCATATGCAACAGCTTCCTTTTTTATCTGTTCATATAATTCTTCACGTTTTTTTTCTGATAATTTTTTTGAATCATTCAATCCTTCGAAATAGCTATCTTGCTTTAAGATTACCGCTGCAGCAACTACTGGTCCAGCAAGCGGTCCTCTTCCTACTTCATCTATTCCGCAAATATACTTACATCCATTATTATAACATTTATTTTCGTAAAATGATTTTTTTTCATACTCTTTTTTATAAAAAAGTTTTTTTTCTTGCTTCTTCGCATAGCTTGTTAGTAATTTCTGAACTCCACTTCTCTCATCTTTTTTTAATTCATAAAGTATTTCTTCGGAAATATTTTCTTGATTTAAGAGTTCTTTTACTTCACTAATTTTCATTTTGTTCCTCATCTTCTAATAAATTACTATAATTATCTAATGTAATAAATCCAAATTTTTGTGTTCTAAAATCCTGGATTAATAGCTTTATAGTTGAATCGTAATCATAGTCCCCACCAATTTTTTTAAATCTTTTTTCAGCTACTTTTTCCATAATATAGACATTTTCATCTTCACTTGTAACATTTATTTTATAAAGATTATTTAAATTCTCTAAATAATTATGTTTTAATAACTCTAATAAATATAGGCTTACATCATCTAATGGCGTAATATCATCTTTTATAGAACCTATTAAACTTAATTTTTTACCAATTTCTTGATTATCAAATTTAGGCATAAGAATTCCCGGTGTGTCTAATAATTCTATATCTTTATTTAATTTTAACCATTGTTGTTTCTTCGTAACACCAGGTTTATTAGCTGTATTAGCGACATTCTTCTTAATAAGTTTATTGATAAATGTTGATTTCCCAACGTTAGGAACACCTATTACCATTGATCTAATTGCTCTTGGTTTAATTCCCTTAGCTACTTGACGTGCAATTTTTTCTGCAAGTTCTTCTTTCGCTTTATCTATTACCTTATTTAAGTTATTACTATTTTTTGCATCAGTATAAACTACTGTATATCCTTTATTTTCAAAATAACTTTTCCACTTTGCAGTTTCAGCTCTATCGCATAAATCAATTTTATTAAATATAATTATTTTTTTCTTATCTTTCACTACTTCATCTAGGTACATATTATGTGAAGAAAGTGGGCAGCGTGCATCTACTAATTCGAAAACTATATCTACTAATTTCAGCTTTTCTTTAACTTCTCTCGTTGCCTTGGCCATATGACCTGGAAACCATTGAATAACCATAAATTTATCTCCTTATCTTTCTATTTTATAAATTTCTTGATTTAAACAGTCTTTATTATTTTACCACATTTTCAAGTTTTTTTAACCTATTTTGATATCAATTATTCGTAAAACATTAATATTTTATAATTTTCTCCTTTAATAATTAATAATATCATCAATTATATATTTTACAAAACCTCTATTACACACATAAAAAACGAGAGTGACTCTGAAAAATCACTTTTTATGAAATAATGATTTTTTGCTTATTCCTATTCATTTTGTGATTTATGTATAATTTTAAATAATTACATAAAAAAACAAGATAGCCCTTTTGCTACCTTGTTCTTCATATTTATCTTTTATCTACTTTCTTAACAATTGTATCACCAAGAATTTGTACAGCGAATACGATAATTAAAATTAATACTGTTGCTACAAAAGTCAAAGTACTATTGTTACGTTGGAATCCATCTAAGTATGCTAAGTTACCAAGCCCCCCAGCTCCAATTACACCTGCCATCGCTGTTGAACCAACTAATGCAATAGCTGTAACAGTTAACCCTGAAATTATTGCTGGTAAACTCTCTGGAATTAAAACTTTTAAAATAATCGTTGAATTTTTAGCTCCCATCGCGCGAGCAGCTTCGATTACACCTTTATCTACTTCACGTAATCCAATTTCTACTAAACGAGCGTAAAATGGTGCTGCTGAAATAATAAGTGCAGGAATAGCTGCTTGAACACCAATAATTGTACCAATTAAAAACTTAGTAAATGGAATTAATAATACAATTAAGATAATAAATGGAATTGCACGAAAAATATTAACTATCGCCGTAACAACAGCGTAAAATCCACGTCCAAATGCACTCTTACTATTTGATGTTAAGTATAATAATAACCCTAAAAATAAACCAACTATAAACACTGCAATAAGTGACTCAAAAGTCATAATAAGTGTTTCAATTGTTTTATCTTGTACTTTATCCCAATTAACTCTTGAAAAATCAAACATTATAACACCTCCGTTAAAATACCTAGTTCATTTAATCTAGATATTACTTTATCTGTATTTTCTTTAGTTCCAATTAATTGAACAAAAAGTGTACCTATATTAGCATTTGCTGTTTTATCAATATGTCCATTGATTATAGTAAAATCAAAATCAATTTCTCTTACTAATGTACTAAGGATAGGTTTTTTCGAAGTATTATTATCAAAAGTAAATTTAATAATAACTCCTTCAGTGAATATTTTTTTCCACTCTTCAATATTTTCTCTTTCCTCAAACTCCGATGCGAATGATGTTTGAGCTAAGAATTTTTTAGTAACTTCTTGAGTCGGATGATAGAATACTTCCGAAACTAATCCATCTTCAGCAATAGTACCACCGTCTATAACAGCAACCTTGGTACAAATTGTTTTAATAACGTTCATTTCGTGAGTTATAAGCACAACTGTAATATTAGTTTTACTATGAATTTCTTTAATTAAGTTTAGTACTTCTGCAGTTGTTTCTGGGTCAAGTGCACTTGTCGCCTCATCACAAAGTAAGATTGAAGGATTACCAGCTAACGCACGAGCAATACCTACTCTTTGTTTTTGTCCTCCAGAAAGTTGTGATGGATAAGCGCTTAGTCTATCTTCTAAACCTACTAATTTAGCTAATTCTTCTACTCTTTCTTTAATTTCTATTTTTGATTTCCCTAGAATTTCTAATGGGAATGCAATATTTTCAGCTACTGTTCTGCTCCATAATAGGTTAAAGTGTTGAAAAATCATTCCTATTCTTTGGCGTTTTAAACGACGTTGTTCTTCAGTTATTTTGTTAAAGTCATCGCCATCGATGATTACCTCCCCATCTGTTGCTACTTCAAGTCCGTTTAACAGCCTTACTAACGTACTTTTCCCAGCCCCAGAATAACCGATTATTCCATAAATATCACCTTTTTCAACTTTTAAATTAATATCTTTTAGAGCATGAACCTTATTATTATATATCTTATTAACTTTTTTTAATTCAATCATGTCTATCTCCTTTCTCTTTTTAAAAATAAAAAACACCCTTACTCTGAAACTCAGAATAAGGGCGTTATACGCGGTACCACCTTACATTTTACTTATTACAACTACTAACATAGTCTATCCTATAACGCGGATACCCGAACAAAGTTTACATTTTATGTTTACCTTATTAACCACTCGCACCATCTTCATAAGTTTTATATTATGCTTTCTCAGCAAACAGCACTCTCTTTAAATATTTCACCTATTACTTATACGAGTATTGGTTTCTATTAATTTCTAATTAGTATAACATTATCCTTTTATACTGTCAAGAAATATTTTTGTAATGTTTTACAAAAATATCTGAAAATAATTCATTAATTTTCTATTTTTATATCATTTTCTCTAAGATATTCGGCTACTACTCTAGCCATATCATCTAATAAATCATCTAATTCTTCCCAATTTTTTACGGTTGCTCCACTTGCTAATGGGTGCCCACCTCCTGCATATTTTTCTGCAAGAGTATTAATAACTGGTCCTTTAGATCGAATGCGCACGCGAACTTTATTACCCTCATCGATAGCAAAACACCATGCATATAAATCTTTAAGACTTCTAAGCAAGTTTACTCCTGTTGAAACTTCACCAGGATCTACCCCGTATTTGTCCATATCTTCTTTAGTAACTTTTACAAATGCAACACCATCTTGATAGACATCATAATTTTCAAATATAAATGCTCTAAAACGCATAATATTATCACTTATTATTTCCATCTTGTCTAACAGTTTACTCATATTAAAATCATATTTAATTAGTTCTGATGCAACTCTTAAAGTATCATTAGAAGTATTTGGGAATAAGAATCTTCCAGTATCCCCTACAATACCAAGATATAACAATTTAGCTGCTTCATCGGTTAATTTAATATCATATTTTTCATTTAAATACTCATAAAAATTATATATTAACTCACTACAAGATGAAACTTCAGTATTTACTAAATTTATTCCTCCATAATTATCTAAAGGTGGATGATGGTCAATTTTTATAAGAAAATTATTTTTAGTAAATAATTTTCCATCAATTCTTGGAAAATTCGCCGTATCAGTTACTATAACAAGAGCATCCTTATAATCTTCTTCAGTAACTTCAGAATTTTTAAATAAAAAATCCAATGATGGTGAATCTTTACCGACTGTTATAACTGTTTTTTCAGGGAAATTTTCTGTTATAAGTTGATACATTGCACCTTGAGATCCGTAGGCATCTGGATCTGGACGTTCATGTCTATGAATTATTATTTTATTATTTTCTTTTATTTTTTGGAAAATTTCCTCATATAAATTTTCGTATATATCCATTTATCTTCTTCTTTCTCTAGTTTCTTTGGAATACTTGACAAGTAACCATAGCTTTAGCTACTAACTCTGTTTTATCGTATACTTCAACATCGAATTTCGCAGTTTTTCGACCAATATCTAAAATATTTACTTTTGTTGTTATCGTTCTATCTAATGGTACTGATTTTAAGAAGTACAGGGTTGTATTTTGCATAAGAACTTCACTTCTATTGTAATTATAACTTGTAATATGGATTGATTCATCAATAATACTTAATAACGCAGAACTAGAAAAAGTACCGAATTGATCTAACATTTGAGGAATAACTTTAACCTGTAATCCGTCTGCTCTAGGAACTATTCCCTTCCTCATAATTTCATCAAAAGTATCATTATTATGACCATCTTGGAATCTATTATTAGTTAGTAGCGAATTTATAACAATCTTTCTGGTTACAACTCCTAATAATGTATTTTTAGAATCAATTACAGGCATAAGTTCATATCCTTCTGACAACATTGTATTAGCTACAGAAGAAATTGGAGTTTCTAAAGTTGTAGTTTCAACTTTTCTTTCCATAATATCTTTTATTAAAGCATCTTTATCTTGTAAAAATACATCACGTGCCGTAATTATACCAACTAACTTTCCATATTCATTAATAACTGGATATCTTGTATGCCCTACCTCTAATTGAAGTTCATACCAATCTTTAACCGTATTATTTAAATTAATAGTATATAGCTTATCAACTTTTATATAAATACTCTCTACAGTAATTATATCTCTCTTAATTATCTGGTCATTTGTAACTCTATTTATTAAATGTGTTACAGAAAAAGTATCATGTGGCGTGATAATTAATGGTAAATTTTTCTCATCTGCTAAAGCTTTAATAGCATCATTTGGAACGTAACCACCAGTTACTAAAATAGCACACCCTTTTTCTAACGACATTTCTATAATTTTCGGTCTATTCCCAATTATTAATAATGTACCTTTTCTAATATGTTGTCCTACTTGTTCAGAATCCATAGCCCCAATTGCAAAATCTTGAACAATTTCATGGACTCCTCCGCGACCTGCAATTAATTGTCCGCTTACAATGTTTACAATCTCAGAATATGATAATTTTTCTACATTATCTCGTTCTTTCTTCTGAATTCTTACCGTACCCACACGTTCAATAGAAGAAACAAAACCACGATTTTCCGATTCTTTTATCGCTCGATAAGCTGTCCCTTCACTAACTTTTAATTCTTTAGCTACTTGGCGAACTGATATTTTGCTTCCAATAGGAAGACTCTTAATATATTCTAATATTTTTTGGTGTTTTGATTTCATGATTTTTCCTCCTTATGTTTTTATTATAATACAAATATGCATTTATAACACATTACATTCATATGTAATTATATACTTTTTATAGAACTATTTCAAGATAAAAAAATATGAAAGATAAGTTATTTCACTTATCTTTCATCAATTTTATTAAAAATATTTATTCATACTCTTATTGTTAAAACATATTAAAGTTTTCTATGTTATTTAACTAATACAGTTTATTTTATTTTTTTTTACTATAACAACCTAATAATTATTCAACTATAATATTTTACGATTTTCTACCTGCTGGCATTTTTTTAGCATACCCCATCTTATTCTCTTGTTTTACTCGAGCTATTACTAATGTATCATCTGGAGCATTTTCTGTAACTGTTGTTCCAGCTGCAACTACTGCACCATCTCCAATTTCTAATGGTGCTATTAAATTAGAATTACATCCTATAAATGCATCACTTCCAATTTTTGTTTTATATTTATTTTTACCATCATAGTTAACTGTGATTGTCCCACATCCAATATTTGTATTTTTGCCTACTTCTGCATCTCCAAGATAACTTAGATGTGCAGTCTTAGATCCATCTCCATATGTAGTATTTTTTAATTCTACAAAGTTTCCAACCCTCACATGTTCACCTAAATCACAATTATTTCTTATATGAGCATATGGGCCTACACTAGTAAAATCGCCGATTTTCGAATCACTAATAGTTGAAGATAATACTTTTACTCCATTTCCTATTTTTGCATTTTCTAAATATGAGTTTGGTTTAATTTGACAATCTTCTCCAATTACCGTATTAGATTTAATAGTAACATTTGGATAAATTGTTGTGTCACGACCAATAATTGCATTTGGTGCAATGTACGTATTAGTAGGATCTACTAGTGTAACTCCTGCAAGCATATGTTTAGTATTAATTCTATTTCTCATAACATTTTCTGCATAAGCTAAAGCTACTCTATCGTTCACTCCAAAAGTCTCATCGAAATCGTCACATAAATATGTCTCAATTATTTCTTTTTGTTCACGAATTAAAGCAAGTACATCTGGTAAATAATATTCACCTTGATTGTTATCGTTTTTAACTTTCTCTAACATTTCAAATAACAATTTATTATCGAAACAATAGATTCCAGAGTTAATTTCTTTAATTTTTTTCTCTTGTTCTGTTGCATCTTTCTCTTCAACAATCTTCACTAATTTCCCATTAACATCACGAATTATACGTCCATATGCAAATGGATTATCAGCTATTGCTGTTAATACAGTTGCTTTAGCATTTGTATTCTCATGATGATCTAACATACTGTTGATAGTTTCAGGACGAATCAATGGAGTATCTCCATACATCACTATAGTCGTACCTTCTTTATCTTTAAGTTCATCTTTAGCAACTTTAACAGCATGAGCTGTCCCTAATTGTTCTGCTTGTAGAACAAACTTAGTTCTATCTCCTAAGACTTCTTTAACTCTTTCTGCTCCATGACCAACTACGGTGATTACTTCTTGCATTTCTAAATCACTAAGACTGTCTAAAACTAATTCAACCATTGTTCTGTCACAAACTTTATGTAACACCTTATATAACTTCGACTGCATTCTAGTTCCTTTTCCAGCCGCTAATATAACTGCATATCTATTATTACTCATTTTCAATATCCTCTTTTTCTACTTGACGTAATTTTTCTATAACATTCCCTAGTTTAACATCAAATGTTCCATTAAATTCATCGATGTTTTCGATTTTTGATAAGTATAAATAATCATCTTCATGTTCTCTTGGCGAATCAAAACATTGTGTAATTATAACTTTCCCAACAACATCAACATCGAATTCACTCATTAGGCTTTCCATACCTGTTAGAACTCCTCCTCCACGCATGAAATCATCCACTAATAGTACTTTTGATCCTGTATTTAAACTTCGTTTAGATAAAATCATTGTTTCTATTTTCTTAGTTGAACCAGAAACATAATTTATCGCAACAGTAGTTCCTTCAGTTACTTTGTTGTCTCTTCTAATTATTATTACTGGTTTATTTAATATTGAAGCTATTGCATAAGCAACAGGAATACCTTTTGTAGCAACTGTAACAACAGCATCTACTTCTTTATTTTTATATACTGTAGCAACTACTCTACCTAATTTGTTCATTAAGCTAGGATTTCCAATTATATCTGACATAAAGATATAACCACCCGCCAACAGACGATTCCCATCATTTATTTTCGCAATAAAATTATTTAAAATAGCTTTAGCATCTTCTTCAACAAGTGTTGGAGTAAAAATAACACCACCACTTACACCTGCTAGTGTTTTAACTTCTCCAATATTTTCTTCTTTAAATCCATTTTTTATTATATGAATATCTTCACTTATCGAAGATTTTGCTTGATTAAATTTTGAAACGAAATATGTCAACGGAATTAATCTATTAGGATTGTTTAATAAATATTCCGTCATAACTACTATTCTTTCACTTCTCTTTAACTTCATCTTATACTCCTTACATGTACATATAATGATTTTTCTAAACTATATAATACATTCAATATATTTTATTCGTATATTATATGTATATAATACCACTATTGTTCGGAATAGTAAAGATAAAGCAAAAATTTTTAACTTCATTTAAACTAATTAAATATTTTATTACATCATACTACAAAAAGAAGAGATAGCATTTTCTTGCTATCTCTTAAAATTTCATTTATTTTTCTTTCCATACTTCTAAAGTTCGTATTTGATTTTCTTCTACTTTTCTTACAACAAACGTTAGTTTGTCTATAGAATAAACTGCTCCAACCTTAGCTTCATATTTTTCTAAATATACATATGCACCAATAGTATCCACTTCCTCGTGAGGTAGATGAACTTGGAATAATGCATTTACATCTTGAATTGGTACCCATCCGTCAATTAGATAATGGCCATTTTTTAATTTTTTAATTAAACTTTGTTCATCTTCATCAAATTCATCTCGAATTTCTCCAGTAATTTCTTCGACAATATCCTCAAGAGTAACCACCCCACTAGTCCCTCCATATTCATCTGTAATAACAATCATATGTTCTCTATTTTGTTTAATAGTAGCTAAAACTTGTGAAATTGGTGTATGCTCAAAAATTTTTATAGCTGGTGTAATATATTCTTCTAAATCTTTAGTCGTTTCTATTGGTTTATCTGTGAATAATAATTTCTTAACATTCAAAATTCCTAAGATTTTATCTTTATCTCCGTCTTCAATTACCGGGTATCTAGTGTATTCTTCTTGTTTTAATTGTCTCATAATAATTCCAAGAGAATCACTCATATCTATTGCTTCAACCTCTGTTCTGGGTGTCATAATCTCTTTAGCAATTTTATTATCGAACTCAAACACTCTCTCTACATAACGATACTCTACATCGTTAATTTGTCCATGTAATCTTGAAGATTTCATTATAGTTCTCAACTCTTGTTCGCTATGAATATCATCATGTTCAGAAGCAGGCTCGAACCCTAACATTTTCGCTATAAGATTAGCTAATGAATTTAGCAACCACACTAGTGGTCTCATAACTTTATCGAACATATACATTGGCCAAGCCACTCGCAAACATGTTTTTTCTGCTGATTGAATCGCTATAGTTTTAGGAACTAATTCTCCTAAAACGACATGTAAAAGAGTCATAAATCCAAATGAAACTACCAATGAAATAGTATGAGTAACAGTTTCGTTTAAATTTAACAATTCGAAAATAGGATTAAATAATGAATGGAATGTTGATTCCCCTATCCAACCTAATCCAAGAGAAACAATTGTAATACCTAGCTGTGTTGCAGACAAATAGTGATCTAATTGTTCTACCATTGTAGCTAAGATTTTTGCTGTTTTATTTCCTGATTCTACTAATTCATTTACCCTTGTTGGTCTAAGTTTAACAAGCGCAAATTCAAACATTACAAATATTGCCGAGGCAATAAGTAATAATACAATTATCAATATTTTAATTAAGATACTGAGATCCATATGGTTTTAATTCAACCTCTTTCCTTATAATTTTTAGTCATTAATAAATAATTTTACTACATATAAACTTTTTTTTCAATTATTATAGTATCATCTTAGAATATCGATTGGTTTCGAGAATGAAGTACATACTTCATAATTTTTAAGTTCATTATATTGGAATTTTCTTTTACAGAGTGTTAGTATATAAAATATATGAAAACGTTAAACAGAGGTGTAAAATGAATGAATTTATAGAATTTAATATTTTTTGGAATAAAAAAATAAAACTTATCAAAAATATGCAACACAACTACGATTTTAAAAAAACTTCATTTTCAAAATTTGAAAATATAGAATTCTATGATTTAACCTTCAATAGTTATGATAATTCTATACTATATGCAAAATACATAAAAAATATAAAATATAGAACACTCTATCCACAGAAAAATATTCCTGTATTATTTTATTTTCACGGCTATCCCGCATCAAGTAGAAATTGGTTAGAAAAATCCACATTCTCTTCCCTTGGATATGATATAGTTGCCATAGATTTTAGAAACCAAGGTGGTAAAAGTAAAGACTTAGGAAACTCTGCACCTTCAGTTTTTGGTCATTTAACAGTGGGTCTTGATGAAAATATAGAAGATATGATTTTTTATAAAAATATTTTAGATACTCTTATTTTGTCTAAAATCGTATCAACCTTCAAAGACATTAACGAGAAAGAAATTGTTAGTTTTGGAGCATCTCAAGGAGGAGCATTTTCTATAATATTTTCAGCATTAAACAAAAATGTAACTAAATGTATTAGCCTCTATCCCTTCCTCGCAAATTTCAAAAATATCTATGAAAAAGACAATAGAAAAAACGCTTATGGTGAATTAACTCACCACGCACGTTGGTTTAATACAAACGGAGATAATACTAAAAAATTCTTGAATAACCTTTACTATCTTGACATCCTAAATTTCACAAAAAATTTAAACTGTTCTGTTTTGTTTGGTATCACTAACCTTGATGAAGATTGTCCAAAAGAAACTCAGGAAAAAATATACAATGAGATTACTAGTAGAAAAAAAGCTTGCATCTATAAAAAGTACTACCACGAAAACATCCCAAACTTTAACGATGAAATAGTTAACTTTTTATTAGATGTTGAATAGGAGTCCACCATGAAATTAGAAAAAAATAGAGAACTAGAATATAAAGAAAAAATAATAGATATACCCCATCCATTTGTTAAGTATAAAAAAATAATTTTTAAGGGAAAAGATAATTCACAAATAGAACTAGATTTGGCTATTCCTAAGTCAAAAATTAAAGGTATTATAGTTGACTTCCCTGAATTCAAAGTAAAAAACAAAGACTACTTAAATTTAACAAAATATAGTATGTTGAACTATGCTTTAGCATCGTTACATATTAGAGGACAAGCTGGTAATAGCGAGAATAAAACACCTTGTTCTCATTTCCCATTTTTTGATAACAACTCATCAACACCATATTTTAAACTAGTATTTCAGGATGCGCTAGATACTATAAGCATCATTGAAAAACTATTTCCTAATAAAAAAATTCTAGTAACTGGACTAGGTCAAGGTGCTGCTATTAGTATAGTTTGTTCTAGCTATTACGATTCTATTAAAGAACTATTCATCTTAGATTGTTCACTTTGTGATATTAAAAATACCTATAAAAATAATAAAAAAGATCCTTTCTTCAAAAATATTTATAAATTTGAAATTGATTTTCCTGACAAGTTAGATTGTCTATATTCCACACTAAATTCAATAGATATGCTAAATTTCAGTAATTCAATAACACAAAAAGTACATTATGGATTATCATACCTAGACCCTAGAACGCCTATCGATGCACAATTAAAACTATTAAACACTCTAGAAAATGTAGAAATTCAACATTATTTATTCTTAGATTATAAAAAAATATTCCAACATCAATTTGATGACTATATACTTGAAGTTCTTTCAAATAAATAGTAAAGGTGAATCGCCAGAAATCATACCTCCTAGCGATTCACCTTTTAAATTATAATTAGCTTAATTTACCTTTTAGTTTCATGTTTTTAACAATTTTTTCAATAGAATTTACATAAGCAGCTTTTCTCATAGGAATATCAAATCTTTCTTTCACTTCCCAAATATCATTAAATGCTTTTGTCATAACTCTCGCTTGTTTTTCTACAACTTCCTCTTCAGTCCAGTAGTAACCTTGTAAATTTTGCACCCATTCAAAATATGATACAGTAACACCACCGCTGTTCGCAAGAATATCAGGGATTACTACAATTCCTCTTTCTTGTAGAGCTTTATCACCAGCTAAAGTTGCTGGCCCATTAGCCCCTTCAGAAACAACAGTAGCTTTTATTAAACTTGCTTCTTTTTCATCAATAGCATTCTCTAATGCACAAGGACATACCACATCTACGTCTAAAGCCCAGAATTCATCTAATGTTAAACGTTTTGTGTTTGGTAATGTATGGAATCTAATTCTCTTATCTTTACATTCTTGAAGTTCTGCATATGATAATCCCTCTTCACGATAAACAGCATATTGAATACCATCATCATCACGCTCAGTTACAGCAACTACAGTAGCTCCAAACTTCACAGCTGTATCTACTGTATAACTACCTACGTTACCAAAACCTTGAACAGCAAACTTCGCACCTTCTGTAGATTTCCCTAATTTCTCTAATGCTAATTTTGCAGCGAGTGCAACTCCATATCCAGTTGCTTGCGTTCTACCAAGAGAACCACCTAATTCCAATGGCTTACCAGTCAACGTTCCAATACCTTGTTCTCCTGTAAGAACATTATATTCGTCAATCATCCAAGACATGATTTGTCCATTAGTATTAACGTCTGGTGCAGGAACATCTTGTTTTTCACCTAAATATTTATATAATCCTCGAATATATCCACGTGATAATCTTTCTAATTCACCTTTTGATAAATCTTTTGGATCTACAATAATACCACCTTTTCCTCCACCATATGGTAGATTAGCAACAGCACATTTAAATGTCATCCAAATTGATAATGCTTTAACTTCATCTGCTGTTACAAGTGGATGGAATCTTAATCCACCTTTTGTAGGACCAATTGCATCATTGTGCTGAGAACGGAATCCTTTAAAGTACTTCACTTCACCATTATCCATTCTAACAGGTATAGAAATCTCAATAAATCTTTGTGGATCTTTTAAAGATTCATACACTTCTTCTTTATAACCTAAAACTTCACAAGCACCTTTAATTTGCTCTCTTGCGTTAACCAATGGATTGTTATTCATAATCACATCTCCTTAGAATGTTATTTTTTATTACATTTTAAACGTAATATCCTTTTTCAATTATATCAAATATCAGATGGAATTGTAAGCGTTTATACTTGATTTTTATAATTATTTATTTCTATACTCAATAATAAAATTATAAAAAGCTAGCATATTAACAGTTTTATCTGTTAATATACTAGCTTTCCTGAAAACTATAAAATACATTTATAATTCTATATGCTCTCTTTATTTCGCATCATACCATGACGCTCCACTACTTGCTTCAGCTTTTAGTTGAACATCCAGATTAGCCGCTTCTTCCATGATTTTAATCATTTCTTTTGTAAACTCTTCTTCGATATCTTTATTTACATCAAAGATCAATTCATCATGCACTTGTAATAATAATTTTGCATCTACATTTGTTTTTTCTAAGTACTCAAATACATTAACCATAGCTATTTTTATAATGTCCGCAGCAGTTCCTTGAATTGGTGAATTCATCGCAATACGTGCATTCAGATTAGCTACAATTTTATTCTTCGCATTAATATCTGGTAATGTTCTTCTTCTGTTGAATAAAGTTTCTACATAACCATGTTCTTTTGCAAAATCTACAATATCGGTCATATATTTATCAACACCTTTAAAAGTTTCTAAATATTTATCGATGAACTCTTTCGCACGTTTTCTAGTAATCCCAAGGTTGTTAGATAAACCAAAATCAGAAATTCCATAAACAATACCAAAGTTAACGGCTTTAGCTTCTCTACGCATTGAAGAAGTTACCTCATCAAGACTCACTCCATTAACATCACTAGCTGTTTTAGTATGAATATCTACATCATGTTTAAACGCATCTATCATTCCTGCATCTTGTGCGATATGGGCTAGAACTCGAAGCTCTATTTGAGAATAGTCAATCGATAAGATTACTCTATCATCAGAAGCTGGTACGAATGCTTTTCTGATTTTTTTCCCTTCTTCAATTCTCGTCGGTATATTTTGAAGATTTGGATTTACTGAAGATAAACGTCCAGTTTGAGCTAATGTTTGCTCATAACGCGTATGGATTTTCCCTTCACGAGTAATATCTTTTACTAAGCCTTTTGCATAAGTCGAGTTTAATTTTGTAATTGTTCTATATTCCATAATCAATGGAATAATTTCATGACTATGTTGTAGTTGTTCTAGTACCTCTACAGCTGTAGAATATCCTGTCTTCGTTTTCTTAATTGGTGGTAGTCCTAGATCCTCAAATAAGACTACCCCTAACTGCTTAGGTGAAGCTATATTGAATTCTGAACCAGCTAAAGTGTAAATACTAGCTTCTAAAGTTTTAATTCTTTCATCAAACTCTGCACTCATTTCCTCAAGGGCTTTCTTACTAACATGTATTCCTTCAAATTCCATACTAGCTAGAACTTTAGCCACTTTAATCTCTATATCTTTATACAAGTCCTTCATATTTTCTTCTGAAAGTTTTTCTTCCATCAATGGTTTCATAAGCAAAATACTCTCTGCAATTTCAGCTATATACGAATTAATAACCTCTTGAACTGGTAAAATTCGTTTCGCTCCCTTACCATATATTTCTTCATCACTGCTTATTATTTTTCCAAGATAGTTAAAGACGATTTTATCAATTTCAGTTTTTGCATTAACGTCAAGAAGATAAGATACAATTTTCACATCGAAAACTTCTCCATTAATATCTACGCTATTTCTCTTCGCTATAAATAAAATCTTTTTAAAATCATAAACAGTTTTAGCAATTTCACTTTGAAGGTAATCAACTACAAACTCATTAGTGAAAAATTGTTCTTCACTAAAAATATAAGCAGTTCCTTCTTTATAGACTACTATTCCAACTACATCAGAGTTATGGTAATCTTCTGTGTAACACTCAACATGTAAAGTACTATCGGTAAAGTCTATTTTCGTATTTTTACCTGCTAAAATAATATTAATTTCTTTTTTAGGAGTAGTGTTCTCTTCAACTACTTCTTCTGCCTCTTCACTAGGAGTTTCTTGAGATAATTTTCTTAAGAATGAAACAAACTCAAGTTTTTCAAATAACTCTCTTTTAAGTTCTATATTCTCACTATAAGTTAAATCTTCTAACTTATTATCAACTGAAACTTCAGTATAAATAGTAGCTAATTTCTTACTTAACAGAGCATCTTCTCGTCCTTCTGTTAGACGCTCTTTTAGTTTTTTACCACTAATATTATCAATATTTTCTAGTACATTTTCTACAGTTTTATATTCAGTTAGTAATTTTATCGCAGTTTTTTCACCAACTCCAGCAATACCTGGGATATTATCACTCTTGTCTCCCATAAGACCTTTCATATCAACGATTTGTTCTGGAGTTAAACCATATTTTTCAGCAATAAACTCAGGCGTATAATAATCTATGTCTGTAACTCCACGTTTAGTGTAATAAATCGTTATATTTTTACTAGCTAGTTGAGTTAAGTCTTTATCTCCAGTTACTATTATTACTTCTAATCCTTCTTTTTCAGCGATTTTAGCATAACTTCCAATAATATCATCCGCTTCATAATCAAAATGCTCTTCATACTTTATTCCATATGAATCAAGAAGCTCTCTAACATATCCGAATTGCTCTACTAACTCGCTAGGAGTTTTATCCCTAGTCCCTTTGTATGCTTCATAACTTTGGTGTCTAAACGTTTGTTTTCCTTTATCAAAGGCAACTAACGCATACTTTGGATTAGTATCTGCCAAGATTTTTTCTAACATCAATGTAAAACCATATACACTATTTGTATAAAGCCCTTTTTTATTTTTTAAAGCTGGCATAGCGTAAAAAGCACGATAACTCAAACTATTACCATCTATTAATATTATTTTATCCATTTTCTTCTCCTAATAATTCTTAAAAAAAGTGTAAATGGGAGCAACTCAAAAATCTTATTTTTACAAAGCGATTTTTTCTAGTCACTCCCGTACAATTTATTTAATATTAAAGCTTAACTGTAAAGCATCTAAAACTTTACATCTACATATTTTAAATTGATGAATTTGTAATGTTTTGCTTAATCCATCGTTAGCAAATAATCACTAAGTATTATTTTACAATAATTTATAAATAATTTCTATTTTTCTCTTCCAAGAGTGGTGTTCAACTTCTTCTAGTAGCTCAGAAGGAATCTCACGTTGCTCTCTTGTTCTTTCTATCATAAGTTCTAACGCACCTACTATTCTATTTACAAATGCTGGTTTTTCTTCTTCAACAGCCTTATCTGTGTCGTAAATAGTTGGCATTGCTATATATTCTATTATCTCAGAATTATTTATTTTATCTCCAAGAAATTCTATAAGTCCTTCTATTTCAGTAGCAACTACTCTTAATCCACTCCCTAAAGCTTCAACCGCAATAAGACCTAATCCCTCAAAGTAAGATGGCAGTATAAAAATATCTTTATACCTCATTATTTCCCCTAAATGTGCTTGATCTACGGCGTTATAAATCTTTATTTTCTTAGAATTACCAACCAAAGCTTCGACTCTAAGTCTATCCTCTTCTTTCAAGTTCCCTATTAATTCTAATTCTACGTTGTCGTCTTTTTTCTCTAATAATCTAAAAGCCTTTATCAACTCATAAAAACCTTTTGATTCATCAAATTTCCCCGCATATAAAATTTTTACATTATCACGTTTTTCATATTTTTCAGCAGGATAAAAGATCTTCTCATTGTATCCAGCACCAATATTTACAATTTTATCCTCAGGATAGTTATATATATTAGAAATTTCTTCTATAACACTGCTGCTCAGTGCTAATATCTTATCTAATTTACCAAGGTTTTTGACATACTTATTTTTCATTACTGGATTTTTTTCAGCTTGTCTTATATCCGTATTATGACAAACTCCAATCACTTTTTCACCTTCAAATACATCGCAAACTATAGAACTTAAAATCCATAAGTGATGTGTTATTACTACATCAGGTTTGAATTCCTCTTTAGCTGCCTTAAGCTTTTTACGGAATGCTTCCTGCCAAGAGTCCAACATCTCAGCTGTCATATTTTTGTACAGAGTATTTTCATAAGGCATAATATCACTCATCCCTACAATAGGAAAACTAATATCTTTACCTTGAAACTCAACTTCAAATTTCTCTTTTATAAAATTAAATTCATATTCCGGAGTTGTAGCATAAACCGCAGCCTGTTCAACATCAAACTGTTTAAGCCCCTCAATAACATTAGTAAAATACACACCACTTCCCGTCTTAATTGGTAATTGTGCTAATACATGTAAAATTTTCATATACGTTGTCCTCTATTTCATATTTTCCATCACTTATATTATAACCTAATTTAAAATTTTTTTATAGTAAACGTATTAAATCTTTATCTTAGTTCTATAAAAAAATTCACCTAAAACAATTCTCTGCTCTAAGTGAATTTCTTATAATTAATTTATTATAACGATAACCTATCGTTTATTTTAATTTCTATGCTCAACCACAAGATGACGTTTCTTCATCAACTTTAGTTTCCATATAATCATTTTTATTATAAAATGCATTTTTATATCTATCTAATTTAAATGGTTCAATTAAATTAACAACTGTATATCCTTCTAAACCAAGTTTTTTACATACTTCTTTACTTTCTCCAGTTTTATCACTATACACAAAAATAACTGAATCCTTATTCAACTTATCTAAAATACTATCTATCTCACTAGGAAAAATTTTGATTTCTTCATCACTCAAAATTTCGCTACCTAAGTTTAAAAACTGCTTATTTTTACTTGCTGATATACGATATTTGAATTCTGATAACAATGCATTACTGTATAGTGCTTTCCCATAATCGTATTGTTTAATTCCATCCCCAATGTACAGTTTCGTAAATCCACGCTCTCTTAATAATTTTTCAGTATTACGAGATGTTACATCAACTACACAATATAGGATTATATCTTTATCTTTATATTCATCAAGTACATCGCTATTGTTCTTAAAAAGTTTAATCGGTAGATTTACCGCATTAATCGCATGACCTCTAGCATACTCTTTTCTCCAACGAACATCAACTACTAAAGCTTCTTCAAATGTTTTCTTCTCTACATCAGCTCCAGCAATTCTTCCTGGTTTCCCTTTTAACAATTTAAGCCAAAATGCATATAATCCAGATACTATAATTAATAATACAATTACTATAATTAAGAATATTTTCATTACGTTTACTCCTTTCATCATATAATTATATTTTAGCATACATTTTGCATTTTTAATATTAAATTGTATTAATAAATTGTATTAATAAAATATTTTTTTGATTTTTTTTAAAATAAAGAGTAAAATGTTGATATAGACAAAATTTTTTGAAAGGAGATCTAGATGAAAATATCAAAAATTAGTAAAATTGAAAATAAAAATTTCAAACTTGAATCTTCACTTCTTTTTGATGGAATCTTAGTTGGATTAGTTGCTGGAATAGTTGGTGCTAGTTACAGACTTCTTATTGGTTATAGTGAGAAACTTGTTCATTATACAGCCGACTTTATTAAAACTGGATTTATATATAAAATAGGTCTTTTACTAATTCTAATCCTACTTGCCTTGTTTTCTGGCTTTTTATTAAAACGTGAACCGATGGCTAGCGGAAGTGGAATTCCTCAAGTTTCTGCAGAAATTACCGGTAGATTAAATTCAAATCCATTTCGAGTTCTAATTTATAAAATAACTGGTGGATTAACGGCAAGTCTCGGTGGTTTATCACTTGGACGCGAAGGTCCCTCTATTCAACTAGGTGCAATGAGCGGAAAACTAGTTTCAAGAATTTTAAAAAGAGATAATATAAAAGAAAAATATCTTATCACTTGTGGGGCTAGCGCAGGTTTGTCTATTGCTTTTGGAGCACCTCTTGCAGGGGTTCTATTTTCTATAGAGGAAGTTCATAAACAAATTACAAAAAAAATTGTAATCTGTTGCTTTAGTGCTGCAGTTATCGCTAATATTGTTGGACAATATATTTTTGGACTTACTGCAATATTTAAATTTCCTGAAATACCCTATGTTGAAGTAAGTATTTATCCTTGGGTTGTTTTATTAGGAATTTTATTAGGAATATTTGGGACATTTTATAATGTTACTATAAAAATATTATTCAAAATTTATGAATATTTTAAATTAAATATAGTATTTAGACCTCAAGTAGCTTTTCTTATTTCATTTGTCTTATTTATTTGTTATCCTATAGTTCTTGGAAGTGGCCATAGTTTAGTAGAATTTTTAATTGAGAATAAATTTAGTTTCTTGTTTTTATTAACTTTATATTTTATAAAAACTTTATTCTCACTTATATCATTTACATCAGGAGTTGCAGGTGGTATATTCCTACCCATCTTAATTCAAGGTGCTGTACTCGGTACATTATTTAGTAACTTCTTCGATCCTAAATATACTGCTTTATTTGTTATCTTATCAATGTCTGGATATTTAACAGCGATTGTAAGAAGTCCCATCACATCAATAATATTATTATTTGAGATGACACAAAAGCTTAACTATTTCCTCCCAATAGCACTTTGTTGTCTATTTGCATATATGACGGCAAATATACTAGGAACAAAACCTGTATATGAATATTTACTAGACCGTATACTATCAAGCAATAAATTAGAAGATGATGAAGTTGAAATGGAAGTAGAAATAATTACAACAATTTCAAATGATAGCTCTCTAGTTGGAAAATCTATAAGAGAAATAGAATGGACTAAAAATACTCTTATCTCTCATATCGAGCGTTCTGGTAGAGAAATTGTTCCAAAAGGAAATACAACTCTAGAGGCTAACGACAAACTTACAGTCATAATGTCAAAAGAAAGTGTTAATTTATTCTTGGAAAAATTTAGTAAATAGTTAAAGACTAGAAGATTTATTAAAATTCTTCTAGTCTTCGTTTTTATATTACATTAAAATGCTTTAAAGCATTAGTTATTCCGTCATCATCTACGCTTGTTGTGATGTAATCAGCAATCTCTTTCACATTCCCTCCAGCATTACCCATTGCTACACCTATTCCAGCATGTTTAAGCATATCTATATCATTACCACCATCCCCAAATGCCATAGTCTCTTCTAATTTAATACCAAAGTGTGCTATAACCGCATCAATTCCTGTATTTTTTCCACCATCTTTCGGAATGACATCTGTAAAATGAGTAGTCCATCTTGCTGCTTTTGAATTAGGCATATATGCTAAAAAGTCCGCTTCTTCCTCTTCTGATACAAAGACATTAAGCTGATAGATTTTTTCACTAACTGCTTTATCATATGCCAACGGATCTTCTTTAAAACGCTCTGGGTCTCCTAGTTCATCTTCCAACCATTTTACCCTTGAATTTTTTAAATTCATAAATGCTCCATCTAATAAAGCAAAGTCACAGGCAATATTATTTTCTTTAAAGTATGGTAATACGCTCTTTATGTCTTCTTGAGATAAAATTTTATCATTTAAAACTTCTCCAGTTTCTAAGTAACAATATTGTCCATTTATTGTAATATATCCATCAAATTTAAAATCTAATAAGTCATTTAAAAATGTAGTATGGAATGGCGCTCTTCCTGTAGCTATAAATATCTTAATTCCTTGTTCTTTTAATTTTTTTAAAGTATTTGCTGTATTTTCAGGAATTGTTTTTGTTTTAAAACTTCTTATTGTTCCATCAATATCAAAAAAAATCGCTTTTATTTTAGTCATTTTTATTCTCCATCTTGTTTAAATCAACTACACTATCCCTTGTTTTTAATTCATAACCAATTAATAGTTTTATAGCTGTTTCTTCTTTTTTTATTATATTTAATAACATTTCTACCGTCTGTTTTGCAGCATCCTTAAGATCAAACTTAATTGTTGTTAACGGTGATTTTAATAATGCGGATGACGTATAATCTCCAAAGGCAGCAACTGAATAATTCTCTCCAACATTTAAACCAGACTCTTCTAGAGCTTTTATCGCCCCATAAGCTATATTATCAGTTGCACAAATTAAACAACTATCTTCTTTTAACTTTTCTATGTTTTCTCTTACTATTTCATATCCTTCTTCCATTCCGAAATTAGTAATTAGTACATTCTCAGGTTGCAAATCATACTTTTCTAGAGTCCTTATTACTCCTAATTTTCTGTAATAACCTACAGCAACATCGTCTTCTCCAACCCCTAAGTAAGCTATATTTCTATGTCCACTTGCTAATATATAGTTTGTTAAATCCCTAGCAGCATTAAAATCATTGTACTCAACACTATATGTATACTCTCCTTCTTGCCCTAACATAACAACAGGGACATCTATAGACTTAATAGTACTCTCATATGTCTTACTCATAGTAGTCGGCAATAAAATAATCCCATCTACATTCATTCTCGCTAATTTTTTTATATACTCTAATTGCTTATTTTCATCAAAATTAGCATTCATTATTAGCGTCTCATAATTGTTATCTTTTAACTCTTTATCAAGATATTTTAAAGTATTTCCACTTACATAAGAGTGAAGACACGGAACTATTACTCCTATAATTTTGCTATCAGTACTCTTTAATGCTTTAGCAAAAGTATTTGGCGTATAATTATACTTATCTACTATTTCTTTAATTCTTTTTCTTGTTTCTTTTTTTAAATTCCCACCATTAAAATATCTAGAGACAGTAGTAGTACCTACTCCAGCCATCTTCGCTATATCTACTATTGTCAATTTCTTCATAGATTACCTCCTTAGACCATAACTTTAATTATATACGAATAATGTAAATAAATAAAGAATTATATTAAGAACATTTTTAGAAAATATAATTATTAAATTTTTATTAATTACCTCCAATATTATTCCAATATAAATAATTCTAAAAATTCATTTTAAAATTATGCTAATACAACTCATGACAAATTTCACTTTCAACTTATCTAGAAACCTTTAGAACGATAGTAATCTTTTTTTCTTACTATATATATTTAAAATATTTAACATCTACACACTTAAACTGTATCAATACAATATTACGATTTTCAGATAACAGATTTACAAACACTATCAAACACACAAAGAACAATATGAACAAATAATTTCAAAACTTTAAACAAACCCCTTGAAATCCTTTTCCAAAAGTGGTATAGTTTTTCTTGGAGGTATATTATGATAGTTCAATTAAAAAACGTATCAAAACAATATAAAGATGCTAACTTCAAATTAGAAAATATATCATTTGATATTAATAAGAAAGAAGTTATTGGAATTATCGGTAGAAATGGTACAGGGAAAAGTACTATTCTTAAAATGATTAATGGTATTGTTTCATATGATAGCGGAGATATACTTTATAAAAATTCTTCTATCAAAGCTATGGATGCAAGCACCCTTAGACATACTAGAAAAAATCTAGCATACATATTCCAACACTCTAATCTTATTGATAATAAAAGTGTATATTATCATTTAAGTTTAGTATACAAATTAAATAAGGTTTCTGTTGATAAAAAGAAAATAGATGATATTCTTGAATTCATGAATATCACAAGACTAAAAAATAGTCTTTGTGGTAGCCTAAGTGGCGGAGAGCAACAAAAAGTTGCTATCGCTATGGCACTTCTACAAGAACCAGAAGTTTTACTTTGTGATGAAATTAGTTCTGCTTTAGATACTAATAGTGAGAAAGAGATTTTCGCTCTCTTAAACAAACTACGAACAACAACTGATATTTCAATTGTTATGATTTCTCACAGTCTTTCATTACTGAAGAACTTTTGTGACCGAGTAGTAGTTATCGACGACTCTACTATAAAAGATATTGTCGTGCCTAATAAAAATGCAAAAGATGATTACGACAGTAATTACTATAACTACGTAAAGGAGTTTTTATTAGATGATTGATTTATTTAAAGCCAATTACGATGGTATTATGAAAGCATTTTGGGAAACTAACTATATGATGCTTTACTCAATGCTAACAGTATTTTTTATTTCCTTACCATTAGGTATTATGCTTTTCGCTTTCAGTCGTGATTATTTACTAAAAAATAGAGCTGTTTATGAGGGACTTAGCATTTCTCTTAATGCCCTACGTAGTGTTCCATTTCTAATATTTGTATTTATACTAATCCCTGTTAATAGATTTCTATTTAAAACATCTTTTGGGAATATTGCAGCAATCTTGCCTCTTACACTTGTTGGTGTGAGTATCTATGCTCGATTTGTTGAACAGGCCCTTATTAATGTTCCTAAGAAGATTGTGGATAGAGCTATAAGTATGGGAGCTACTAAAATTCAAATTATTAGATATTTCTTATTACCCGCTACAATGGATAACTTAATCTTATCATTCACCTATACTACTATTAGTTTATTAGCGTATACTACTGTAATGGGTGTAATCGGAGCAGGTGGTCTCGGTGAATTTGCATTCAGATATGGATATCAAGAGTACAATTATGATTTAATGTATTTAATAGTAATAATATTTATTATATATGTATTTATTATTCAATCTATAGGTTATGGATTAGCTAAACGTTTCACAAACAAGAAGGAGAAATAGATTAATGAAAAAAGTATTATCTATTATTGCTAGTCTTTTAGCTCTTGTGCTGATATTAACAGCATGTTCTAGCAAAACTAGCGACAAAAAAGAAGAAAAAAAAGAAGACAAAACAATTAAAGTTGCTGCTCATGTCCCACCATTTACTGACATGTTAGAATTAGTTAAAGAAGATTTACAAAAAGAAGGATACACTCTTGAAATTGTAAAAGTATCTGATAACGTTCAAGCTAACGTTGCTTTAGCAAACAAAGAAATCGATGCTAACTTCTTCCAACATGAACCATTCATGAAACAGTACAATGAAAAAAATAAAACAAACTTAGTAGCTGTAGCAAAAGTTTATAACTCAATTCCAGCATTCTATTCAAAAACTGTTAAAAACATTAAAGACCTTAAAGATGGAGCAGACGTAGCAATCCCATCTGATGCTTCAAATATGGCACGTGCGTTAAGATTATTAGCTCACGGTGGATTAATTACATTAAACGATCCTAATAGTTACAACGTTACTGTAAAAGATATCAAAGATAATCCAAAACATCTTAAATTTACAGAAGTTGGTCTTTTAAACTTAAGTGATGCATATGCAGAAAAAGATTTAGTATTTAACTACCCAACTTACATTGCTAAATTAAACCTTACACCAATGAAAGACGGACTTCTAATGGAAGATAAAGCTGACTTTACATACGCTGGTGTTCTTGCCGCTCGTGAAGATAACAAAGACGACGCTAAAATTCAAGCAGTGAAAAAAGCTTTAACTAGCCAAAAAGTTAAAGACTTCCTACAAAAAAATTATGAAGGTAAAGCTACTGCTGCTTTCTAATAAATATTTATTATTACTAATTCAAAACCTATAATATATACAATCAACAACCTTACCTCTAAATAAAAAATATAACTAACAGGAGATATGTAATGAAGAAAATAATTTCATTTATAGCTAGCTTAGCTGCTTTATTATTAGTTTTAACAGCGTGTTCAAGTAAAACTGAAGCACCTAAAAAAGAAGAGAAGAAAGAACCAGTTACTGTTAAAGTAGCTTCTCATACTTCTCCAATGACTGACATGTTAGAAATGATCAAAGAAGATCTTAAAAAAGACGGTTACAACTTAGAAATCGTTAAAGTTTCTGATAACGTTCAAGCTAACGTTGCCTTAAACAATAAAGAAGTTGACGCTAACTTCTTCCAACACAAACCATTCATGGAACAATTTAACCAAAAAAATAACGCTAAACTTGTAGCAGTTCAACCTATCTACAACGCTACTGTAGCATTCTACTCAAAAACTCTTAAAGACATCAAAGATCTTAAAGATGGTGCTGATGTAGCTATCCCTTCAGATCCAACAAACTTAGCTCGTGCATTACGTTTATTAGATCACGCTAAAGTTATTACTCTTAAAGATCCAAACAGCTTTACAGTAACTGAAGCAGATATCAAAGATAATCCAAAACACCTTAAATTCACTAAAGTAAGCTTACTAAACCTTAACGAAGCATACAATGAAAAAGATTTAGTATTTAACTACCCAACTTACATCTCTAAATTAGGATTAACTCCTGATAAAAACGGTCTAGCTCTTGAAAAAGCAGATGACTTAACATTCGCTATCTCACTAGTAGCTCGTGAAGATAACAAAGACGATGCTAAAGTTCAAGCAGTTAAAAAAGCATTAGCTAGTGAAAAAATTAAAGATTATATTAACAAAGAACTTAAGCCAAAAGGACACGCTACTCCAGCGTTCTAATATAAATTAAAATACTTGGTAACAATTATTTACCAAGTATTTTTTTTACCCTACTATATCTTTATAACTAACTCTAATCACTCTTTTTAACAATGTTCTATTAATTATATTTTTTGCTCTCAAATACCTATAGACCTTCTATTGAATGCGAGAAAGAACAATATTTAATAATGTACTAAGATTTATACTTAGGGGTAAATACAATATGGTATTTACATAACCACTTTGTATGTGATAAACTATTATGTTTATTTTCCATAATAAAAATCATCCTTTCTTTATTTTAGAGCTTAAACCACTCTTATTTTGTCAAGAAAGGATGATTTTTCAATTGTTTAACTTTTATCTCGTGCCCTAATAACGGGTGGTTTTTTGTTTCGGAGGCTTTGCCTCCTCAACCGGCTAAAGCCATTAACAAAAAAAAGAAACTGACTTTTACATCAGTTCCTTTTTATTAATTATCTTATTTATGTAATTCTTTTTCGAAAGCTTCTCTAACTTGTCCTACTGAGAATCCGATGATTACTTGAATTGCTTTACCGTTACGAGCAACTCCTAGAGCTCCAGAACGTTTTAAGAATTCATCATCTTTGACTAAGCTTTCATCTTTAACATTAACACGTAATCTTGTTACACAGTTAGTAACGTCTACGATGTTATCTTTACCACCTAAACCTTCAAGAATGATTACTGCTTGATCGTCGTGAGTAGCTGCATCATCTCTAACTTCTGGTTTAGCTGCTGCTTTACCTTTTTCACGATACTCTTGTTTAGAGTAAAGTTTAGTTTCAGCATCTTCAGCTTCACGTCCAGGTGTGTTTAATTGGAATTTAAGGATTAAGAATCTAAATACGAAGAAGTAGATTACTGAGAATACTAATCCAATTGCGATTTGAACGAATACTTGAGATGAGTGGTTTTTGAACATTGGTAACCAGTTAAGAGCTAAGAAGTCGATTAATCCACTTCCGAAGTTACCTACAACTCCAAATTGGTACATAGTTGCTGACATTAATGCACCTAATACTGCGTGAGTCGCGAATAACATTGGTGCTGCGAATAAGAATGTGAACTCGATTGGTTCAGTGATTCCTGTTAAGAAACCAGTAAGTGCAGCTGGAACTAATAACCCTGCTACAACTTTTTTCTTGCTGTCTTTAGCTGTTACGTACATAGCTAAAGCTGCTGCTGGTAAACCAAATACTTTTGAGTTACCGTGTAATGAGAATCCACCTTGTGGGAATAACTCTTTTAATGGAGTTGAGCTTTGAGAGAACTCTTGAATGTGTTGTACCCAGTAAGCTGTAATTCCATTTTCTACTACTGCTGGTCCAAACATGAATGGTCCATAAATGAAGTGATGTAATCCTGTTGGGATTAAAATTCTTTCTAGGAATGTGTAAGTGAATACTCCCGCAACTCCAGATACTTTTAAGAATCCTTGTAAAGCAGCAATTCCTAATTGAACTTTTGGCCATAATAGAGCTGTTAAGAAAGCAGCTGGAATCATGATAAGGAATCCTACTAAGATAACAAATGTTGAACCTTGGAAAATTCCTAATAATTCAGGTAATTTTTTGTCAAAGTATTTGTTGTGAATCCATACTGAGATAGATGCAATAACAATAGAACCGATGATTGAAGTATCTAATGTGATTGCTCCAGCAATTCTCGTAATACCTGTAGGTAATTTAAGAGCTGGTGTTACATCTACTCCAAAGAATTTGAATTGAGTTAAGAATCCATTGATGAAGTAGTTATAAACCATATAGATTAAGAACGCTTCTAATGCAGCACGACCATTTGCTTTTTTAGCAAGACCGATTGGAATACCAAGTGCGAATACTACTGGCATTTGATTGAAGATTGTCCATCCTCCTTGTTCAACTACGAACCAGAAATTGTACCAAAGAGTACCCTCTGTCGCGATGCTCCCTACTAAGTTAGGGTTTTTGAAAATTGAAGTTAATCCAACTACTAATCCGAAGAATGCGAATATAATAGATGGCATTAACATCGCGCCACCGAAGCGCTGAATTTTTTGTAACATAACATTTTCCTCCTTTTTTTATTTTTCTGCTAATGTTACTTCTAAGCCATTATGATCAGAAATTATTGGATAATTATCATCATTAAATATAACAAAACTTTCTTTTACATCCAATTTTCTATTAATAAAAACATAATCCAATTTTTTCTGACACATAGAATCTTCCCAACCACTTATATTTTTATATACGGTAACTCCCCCGTCTTTTTTCTCGGCTAATTCATAAGTATCATATAATCCTTTATCAAGTATTCTTTTATAGTCATCTACTTGATGGAAATAATCCGTATTGAAATCTCCCATGAAAACTTTAAGATTCTTGTTATCTGTATAATTAATTAGGTTGCTAAGATTTTGATCTATGTCTTCCCCTTTACAAGTTGGCAAATTCATATGACAACTGTAAAATTCTACGATCTCATTATTTACTTTAAGATCGACTTTTAAAATTTTTCTCGATTCGATAGAAGTCACGGTTTGTTGTGCCGTACAGTAAAAATCCTCTACGGCAACAACTTCACCTTTAGCTAATATTGCTAATCCTTCTTCGAATTTATCAAATCCAATATGAGAATAAGTCCAGTAGTAACTGTAACCTTCCTCTCCATATTCTCTAATTTTATCAAGTAATAATTTCCCAAAATTATCTTCCTTGATTCCATCGTGAACATCTTTACTATTAATCAATTGATTTACTTCTTGCATGGCAACTACGTCATATTTTTTTTCTACAATCACCTTTGCTAAAATATCTAATTTTTCTAGTTGATTTTCTTCTAACCAACTGTGTACATTAATTGTTAATAGTCTCATTTAATGTTCCCCTTTATTTTTATTTATTCCAAATATCTTCATTATATTGAGCAATTGTACGGTCAGATGAGAAGAATCCTGCTTTTGCAATGTTCGCAATAACTTTCTTCATCCATAATTCACGGTTTTCGTAATCTGCTAACATTTCTTCTTTCTTAGCGTAATATTCCTCAAAGTCAATAAGTGTCATGAACCAGTCTTTATTAAGAAGTTCGTTATATAGTCTTTCTAGTCTTTCTTTATTTCCAAGTTTTACTAAATCTTTAGAAACTATGAAGTCAACAACTTCTTTAACACCATCTTTTTCATAGTATTCTTTAGAAACATATCCAGCAGTTTCGTAAAGTTTAATGATTTCATCACTTTCTTTACCGAAGATGTAGATATTTTCACGACCAACTAGTTCATCAATTTCCACGTTAGCTCCGTCTAGAGTCCCTAGAGTTAAAGCACCGTTTAACATGAATTTCATGTTACCTGTTCCACTTGCTTCTTTAGAAGCTAATGAAATTTGTTCAGAAATATCAGTTGCTGGTATTAATTTTTCTGCAACACTTACGTTATAGTTTTCAACTAAGAATACATTTAAGTATTTGTTTACTTCTGGATCATTGTTGATTAATTCTGATAGGCATAGAATTAAGTGAATGATATCTTGAGCTATAATATAGGCTGGTGCTGCTTTACCACCAAAGAATACAGTGATTTTTCTTTCTGGTAATTTTCCATTTTTAATATCTAAGTATTTTTTGATTACATATAAAGCGTTCATTTGTTGACGTTTATATTCGTGGAATCTCTTGATTTGAGTATCAATAATACTGTTTTCATCTAGTTCAATACCTTGAGTTTCTTTTAGGTATTCTTTAAGAACAAGTTTGTTCTCGTGTTTGATTTCTTCTAATTTAGCTGCTACTTCTTTACTATCTACAAATGCTAATAGTTTTTCTAATTTAGTCGCATCTGTTAAGTACTCATCACCAATTAGGTCTTTTAAGTAAGCCGCTAACGGTCTGTTAGAGAACTCTAACCAACGTCTGAATGTGATACCGTTAGTTTTGTTGTTAAATTTCTCTGGATATAATTCATAGAAGTGTTTTAACTCAGAGTTTTTAAGAATTTCAGTGTGTAAGTAAGCAACCCCGTTTACACTGTTAGAGAAGTGGATATCCATGTTTGCCATGTGTACTCTGTCATCTTTATCGATGATTTGAATATCTTCACCTTCATATTTTTCTCTAATAACTGCATCTAGTTGTTTGATGATTGTTACTAAGTGTGGCACCACTTCTTCTAAGTATGCTAATGGCCATTTTTCTAATGCCTCAGCTAAGATAGTGTGGTTTGTGTAACCAGTCATTTTTTGAACGATTATGTATGCTTCTTCAAATTCAATTCCGTGTTTTTCAGTTAATAAACGAATTAATTCAGGAATTACCATACTTGGGTGAGTATCGTTAATTTGAACATATGCATATTCGTATAAATCGTGAACATTACTTCCTTTAGCAATAGCTTCATCTAAAATTAATTGAGCTGCGTTTGACACCATGAAGTATTGTTGGTAAATACGTAGTAATTCACCATTTTTATCACTATCATCTGGATATAAGAATAATGTTAAGTTTTTCTCGATTTCAGTTTTATCGAAACTAATACCATTTTCAATGATACTACTATCTACTGATTCAATATCGAATAAGTTTAGGTAGTTTTTAGTATCTTTTTTATACCCTAATACGTCAATTCTTTTTAGAGTTGAAGTTAGGTTGAAGTTTTTGAATGGTACTGTGTATTTAACATCAGTATCTCTTAACCATGAAGAATCTTCAATCCAGAAGTTTGGCTCTGCGTGTTGTTCATTTTTAACAAATACTTGTCTGAATAAACCACAGTGATAGTTTAACCCAACACCATCACCATTAATACCTAATGATGATATTGAATCGATAAAGCAAGATGCTAAACGTCCAAGACCACCATTACCAAGTGATGGTTCTAATTCTGCCTCTTCAACGTCGCTAAGACGTTTGTTAGCTGCGTTTAATTCTTTTTCGATTTCTTCGTAGATTCCTAAGTTAATTAGGTTATTTGATAATAGTTTACCAATTAAAAATTCTGCTGAAATGTAGTAAACTTTCTTTTTATCAGAGTTTAAAGCTTTTTTATCAGCTTCTTCTTTTACATAATTTAATAGCTGTACATATATTTCTTTATTATCTAAATTACTTAGTTCTTTATTTGTATTTTCTAATACATATTTACTAAATGACATTTTATACCCTCTCTCTTGAATATCTTACTGTAATGTTTCTTAAAAATTCTTTTCTCTCTTCTGTTAGATCTTCTGCAAGCATTCTCCACTCCCAGTTTCCTCCAACTGTTGATGGAACGTTCATTCTGCTTGTTGCATCTTTATCTAAAAGATCTTGCATTGTTACGATTGCATAATCACTTACTGAAGAGTAAATTCCTCTAATCATAGCTTCTGTGATTTTTTCATCATCACGACGATTTAAGTATTCAGAAACTAGTTCTTTTTCTGATTCACCTAGTTTTTCATACCAACCATTAACTACATCATTATCATGTGTTCCTGTGTAAGCAACACTGTTTTGTGTATAATGATGTGGACGGTCTAAATTATCTTCTCCAGGGAAAGCAAATTGAAGAATTTTCATACCTGGATATCCAGAATCGTCTAGTAATTTTTCTGCTTTAGCGTCGATAAACCCTAGATTTTCTGCAACAATTGGTAAATCACCTAATTGTTCTTTAATTTTTTGGAATAATTCAATTCCTGGACCAGCTTCCCAAGTACCATTTACTGCATTTTCAGCATCTTTATCTATTTGCCAGAAATCAGAGAACCCTTTAAAGTGATCTATACGAAGTACATCATAGATTTTGAAACTTTCTTGAACTCGGTAAATCCACCATGAGAATCCTTGTTCTTTGTGTTTTTCCCAATCATAAATTGGATTACCCCAAAGTTGCCCAGTAGGACTGAAGTCATCTGCAGGACATCCAGCTACATAAAGAGGTTCATTATTTTCATCAACTTTGAATAGTTCTGGCATTGTCCACATTTCAACACTATCAGCACTTACATAAATTGGCATGTCCCCAATAATTTTAATTCCTTTGCTATTAGCATATTCTTTTAATGCTAACCATTGTTTAAAGAAGAAATATTGAGTTACTGTGTAGTATCTTATGCTATCTTGAAGTTCAGTACGATATTTTTCACGAGCTGCTTGTTCACCTTTTTTAATATCTTCATCCCAGTGAATAAAACTCTTATATCCAAAACTTTCTTTAATTGCCATATATTCAGCATAATCAGCTAACCAACTTGAATTCTCAGCTTCAAATTTTTCAATTTCAGCTAATACTTCACTATTTTTACTAGTGTTGGCAACTGCTTTTTCTAAGATTGGTCTTCTTGCCTCAAATAATAATGCATAATCAACTTTTTCAGGATTTTCCCCAAAGTTAACATTTACATAATCGCTTTCTTCAAGTAATCCATCTTCTTTTAATAATGAAAAATCAATTAGATTTAAATTCCCTGCTACAGCTGAGAAACTTTGATATGGTGAATCACCATAACTAGTAGTTGTAAGTGGTAAAATTTGCCAATAAGTTTGCTTTGTTTCTTCTAAAAAGTCTACAAAATCATAAGCACTTTTACCAAATGTTCCTATTCCGAATTGACCTGGTAATGATGTAATATGCATTAAAACACCACTTGAACGTTTTGTCATTATTAGTTTCCTCCGTTATTTTTTTAACTTGTATTTACAAAATAAGTTATTATAACTTAACATTAATTATTATAATAAAACACTTTCATTTTGTCAACACATTTATGTAATTCTTTTTTATTTCTTTGATAACATATACGTAAATGTGTAAAATCGTATTGACGTTGTACATATTTCTTGATTTTTACCTTTAGTACATTTATAATAATATAGATAAACTTTGAGAGGTTAATAGTAAATGAGTAAATACAAACAAGTCTATAGAGACTTAAAAGAAAAAATTGACACTCGAGTATATAAACGTAATACTGAATTACCGAGTGAAAATGAGCTAGTTAAAGAATACGGCTACTCTAAAGATACAATCAGAAAAGCTCTATCTTTATTAGAAATTAATGGTTATATTCAAAAAATTAAAGGTAAAAACTCTTTAATTCTGGGTCATGGAAGGATTAAAAACAACTATCTAGGAAACATTAAAACTTCTTCTGAATTAAATATCGATGGAAAATACGAAATCAAAACTTCCTTAGAATCTCTTTATATCATCCAAGGTGATAAAAAGATAATGGATATTTTTGGATCAAATGAAGATAATGATTTTTACAGAGTTAGTCGTAGTAGATTAATAAACGGTGAACGACTAGAATATGAAGTATCTTATTTTGATCGTAAACTTGTTCCATTTATTAACAAAGAAATAGCCGAATCTTCTATTTACAAATATTTAGAAAAGGAATTAGGTTTAAATATCACACACTCAAGACGTGAAATTTCATTTAGATATGCTACTGATGAAGAAAAACAACATATGGATTTAGGAGAATATAATATGGTCGCAGTGGTTGAAAGTATTACATATTTATCAAACGGTAATATCCTACAATATGGAATACTAACATATAGACCAGATAAATTCACATTTGTAACTATGGCAAAAAGATAAAAACGACTCGTAAATTACGATTTTATTAGAATCTAATTTATAGAGTCGTTCTCTTTTTTGTTTTTAATTTTAAACTAACCTTACTGTTTTAGTTATAGCTTGCGACACCATACTTAAAATATTTGAATAGTAAAATTAAATTATATAATATACACAAAAAACTGATAAAGGAAAATTATTCCTCTATCAGTTTTTATTTTATTCAAGATTATTTTAATCTTTCTTCTAATTCTGCTTTTAAGTCTTCAAATCCTGGTTTTCCAAGAAGAGCAAACATATTTTTCTTATACGCTTCTACTCCCGGTTGGTCGAATGGATTTAGACCTTGCATGTATCCAGAAATACCTACAGCTTTTTCGAAGAAGTATACTAAGTATCCGAATGTGAACTCACTCATATCAGGAAGCTCTACTACAAAGTTAGGTACACCACCATCAGTATGAGCAAGAAGAGTTCCTTCAAATGCTTTAGTATTTACAAAGTCCATAGTTTTACCAGCTAGATAGTTAAGTCCATCTAAGTTATTTTCAGCTTCTTTAAGTTCAATATCTTTATTTGGAGATTTAACTTTTAAGATAGTTTCAATTAGAATACGACGTCCTTCTTGAACATATTGTCCCATAGAGTGAAGATCAGTTGAGAAGCAAACGCTTGATGGGTATAATGCTTTTCCATCTTTACCTTCAGACTCACCGTAAAGTTGTTTCCACCATTCGTTGAAGTAAACCATTGATGGTTCATAAGAAACAAGAATTTCGATTAATTTACCTTTTTGTTGTAGTACGTTACGCATTACAGCATATTGATAAGCAATGTTAGTACTTAAATCTGGTGAAGAAAGCTCATCTTGAGCTAATTTAGCTCCAGCCATCATTTTATCAATATCAATTCCACTTACAGCAATTGGAAGTAATCCTACTGCTGTAAGAACTGTAAAACGTCCACCGATATCATCCGGTACTACAAATGTTTCATATCCTTCATCATCTGCAAGTGATTTTAAAGCTCCACGAGCTTTATCAGTAGTAGCAAAGATTCTTTCTCTTGCTCCTTCTTTTCCATATTTTTCTTCAAGTAATTCTTTAAAGATACGGAATGCAATTGCAGGTTCAGTAGTTGTCCCAGATTTAGAAATTACATTTACAGAAAAATCTTTTCCTGTAGTTTTTAAGTAATTAACTAATTCTTGAGTATAACTTGATGAAATAGTGTGTCCTACGAAGAAGATTTGAGGTGTTTTTCTATCTTTTTCATAGAAGTTGTAAAAACTATCGTTTAGCATTTCGATTGCTGCACGAGCTCCTAAGTAAGATCCACCAATTCCGATAACGACAAGTACTTCAGAATTACCCTGGATTTTTTTACTAGCTTCTTTAATTCTAGAAAATTCTTCTTTATCATAGTTAGTTGGTAAATCAACCCATCCTAAAAAGTCACTACCAATTCCAGTTTTATTATGTAATTGATCGTGAGCAACTTTCACATATCCTTCCATATTTTTCACTTCTTGTTCGTTAAAAAAGTTCAGTGCTTTCGAATAATCAAATTTTAAGTGCATTTTTAGTTCTCCTTATTTGTTTTTTCATCTTTTATTATAAATCATTGTTGGCTTATCGTCTATAATATAATCATAAATTAATTCAGAAACTTTATCAGCATTATGCCTAATCGTATTATTATCAACGATTCCTACATCATCATTTTTTATTAATTTTATTCCTAACTCTTCTATTTTTTCTTGATCGATTTTGACTGCTTCTTGTTTTTCTTTGTAATATTTCGATAAAATACTATCATCAAATTCACGTGAATTAGCAATTACCAAATCAAAAATGTTCGCTTCTACATGTTTGTTTATCGCAACAATATGATCCGATACTGTGTAATTGTCAGTTTCCCCATGTTGAGTCATAACATTACAAACATATATCTTCTTGGCATTACTTTCTCTAATCTTTTCCGAGACCTTAGATATTACTAGGTTAGGAATTATAGAAGTATATAAGCTTCCTGGTCCCATAATAATATAGTCTGCCTCCTCAATTGCTTTAAGTACATCTTCATTAGGTTTTACTCTAGATGGTGTAATATAAACACTATCAATTACCCCTCCAGCTTCTGTAATCGAAGATTCTCCCCTTATAATTTCACCTGTTGATAATACTGCATTTAATGTAGCTATATCATTAGTCGTTGGCAACACAGTTCCACGTACATTTAAGATTCTACTCATTACCTTTACCGCTGTAGAAAAATCTCCATGAATATCCGTCATGGCTGCTATCATTAAATTACCTACTGGATGACCTTTGACTTCGCCACTATCAAAACGATATTGGAACATTTTTTCCAAATACGGTTCAACATCAGATAATGCCGCAATAACATTTCTAATATCTCCTGGTGAAGGAATATTCATATCACTTCTTATTTTTCCAGAACTTCCTCCATCATCTGCTACCGTTACTACAGCTGTTATCTCAAGAGGATATTTCTTTAATCCTCTTAAAAGAACTGATAAACCAGTTCCTCCCCCAATAGTAACTACCTTTATTTTAGTTCTCATTTTCCTACCTACCCTTATTAATATCGCGATGTTCTAAATGCACCCTATATCCTAATTTTGAAATATCTTCATATAACCTTCTAGCTATACTTACAGAGCGATGTTTTCCACCTGTACATCCTACTGCAATAGCAACCTTGTCACGACCTTCATATTGATACTTATCTACCATAAAAGTCATAAGCTCTAGATATTTTCCATAGAATTCTTGAGTAATTTTATCTTCAAAAACAAACTCATAAACCTCATTGTCTTGACCTGTTTTTTCTCTTAGTTCATTAATATAAAATGGATTTTTTAAAAAACGCACATCAATTATATTGTCTGCATCAATAGGAATCCCATATTTATAACCAAAACTAGAAATTGTAATATGATAACTATCTTTTTTCTCAATTCCGAAATCTTCCAATATTTTTTTCTTCAAATCTTTTACAGAAGTATTTGTAGTATCATAAATATAATTTGCAATTCCTTTAATGTCATTCATATCTTTTCTCTCTTGAGCAATACCTTCGAGTAAGCTAAACTCAGTTGATAAAGGATGATTTTTTCTAGTTTCTTTATATCTATTAACCAATATTTGATTATCGCTATCTAAAAATAAGATTTTAACATCAAAGTACTCATTTTGTTGAAGTTTTTTTAGTAACTCTTTTAAATCAACAAAAATATGTTTACTTCTTATATCAATACTTATCGCTGTTTTAGCAATATCTTTTTCTTCTATTATTCTCAAGAAATCTTCTACAACTAATCCGGGTAAATTATCTGTACAAAAATACCCTTGGTTTTCAAAGATTTCTAATGCCGTATTTTTCCCTGCTCCGCTTATTCCCGTAATTATAACTAATTTTTTTTTCATAGCTTCACATCCAATTTTTTAATTATATAGGTTATGGAAGAATATACTCATATTATAGTAAATCAATAAGCTCTTCCATAACCTATATTGTACACCATTTCTAGACTTTTGTGTAGTATTTTAAAATAGTACATAAAAGAACTACTGTGTGATTGTCTCTCCACAGTAGTTCTTTTGTTATCTGTTATTTCTATTTATATTATTATTTGTAGTATTATTGCTATTGTTTATACTATTACTTCTTGTACCAGATGTTGCAGTATTAGAATTATTATTACTGTTATTATTTCCTCTAGCTTGATTACTATTATTAATTGATGAATCATTTTGGTTATTATTTGTATTATCATCGGAGTTATTATTACGATTGTTATTATTATCGTCAGTATTATTTTCACGTTCTTTTTTTTCTTGATTTCGCCTATTTTGCTCTTCAATCTGTCGACGTTCACTATCTGAAATAACTTTAACTCCACCATTTATTGATCCCACATTGCCTGGAACAGTAAATCCTTTAGGAGGATGTATTCTTACAATATTTTGCATATTAATTCGGTAAAGTGCTTGTGTCTTCTGAGTATCATCTTGAGTCATATACTTTGTAGGACCATCTATTGCATCAAACCCTTGCCACACAGCCATCGTATAATTACTAGTATAACCTATTGTCCATGAATCTTTAGAATAATTATCAGCATCAAATCCGAATTTTTGAACCTCTTCTTCTCCAAAAGTTGTAGTTCCTGTTTTAACAGCCATATCCGCTCCATATATACGAGCATTAGAAGCCGTTCCATTAACTACGTTTCTTAACATAGATGTCATAATATATGCGGTAGATTCTTTGATAACACGCTTTCTGTCATCTGTACTAAAACTTTTCACTTCAGTTCCTTCGCTGTCATAGACTTTTTTAATAGCTCTAGGTGTCGCATAATACCCCCCATTACTGAATGGAACATATGCTCCTGCCATTTGTAATGGAGAAAATCCATCACCACTTCCTCCAATTGGAGTTGTTAGGGAGTCGTCCGTAATATTCATACCAACATTAGCTGCATACTGTTTTACTTTACTAAACCCTACTTCTTGATATGCTTTAATAGCCGGAATATTATATGACCAAACTAATGCATTATTTATTGTAATATTTCCATGGAAT
The DNA here is from genome assembly GCF_053758945.1 of Gemella parahaemolysans. NCBI lineage: Bacteria > Bacillati > Bacillota > Bacilli > Caryophanales > Gemellaceae > Gemella > Gemella parahaemolysans. The sequence continues at coordinate 131,612 of NZ_JBSMTP010000002.1, read as the reverse complement.
TGTCTATCCCAGTTCTGAATTTGAGAACCTTGAATTTTAGTATCGTTAACTGTATGATCTGAGCCCCAATTTAAATACTCGATAGCAGGCCCATATGCAAGTATTGGCTTAATTGATGAACCTGGTTGTAATTTAGCTTGTGTCGCAATATTAAATCCATGGAAAGTTTGCTTTTTACCTCCATACAGAGCAGAAATTCCACTATTTTCATTATTTAAAACAACCATAGCTACATTACTTGCTTGTTTTATTCCAGCATAGTTAGCATTGACACTTTCAGTTAACGTACTTTGGATTCTTGGATCGAAGTTTGTATAAATCTTAAGACCTAGATTTAATACATCTCCTTCATAATCTTTATATTCTTTACTATTTTTCAACTCATTTACTATTTGATTCATATATGATGTATATTTAGAATCAAACTCGCTCGATAATATTACACGCTCACTTTCATCACGATCAATAACCCCTGACAGTACATCAGTTTTTTGTGCTGCTTGTGAGTCGGCCTCTGAAATTTTTCCATGATATTGCATTAAGTAAAGTACAGTATCACGGCGAGCCTTAGCAGCTTCTGGATTATCATAAGGGTTGTAAGTATTAGGATGCTGAGGCATTCCTGCTAAAAGAGCCATTTGAGGAAGAGTAAGTTGATTTAATTCTTTTCCATAATAATATTTAGCTGCTGTCTTTAGTCCGTAAACACCGTCTGAATAGTAAATTCTATTTACATACATTGTAAATATTGATTCTTTATCATAATTTTGCTCTAATTTATATGCTAAATAAGCTTCTTGAACTTTACGTTTTACACTCTTATTGTCATCTAAAAATGTTCTCTTAATCAATTGTTGAGAAATAGTCGATGCCCCTTGCGAACCAAAACCACTTGTAAGGTTCGATACTACCGCTCCAATTAAACGTCTAAAATCTACAGCACCATGTTCAAAGAATCTATTATCCTCTGTCGCTAAAATTGCGTCTTGCATCCTTTCTGGAATGTCTGCGGTTTCTAAGTTTTCACCTATTTGGTTACCTAGTTTTGCTACTTCATTATTATTTACATCATAGACAATTGTTCTTGAATTATTATCTAATATTTTTGAATCAAATGCCGGAGCTTGGTAAATCCAAAATACACATAACAAGAAAATCGATATGATAGCAACACTAGCCACATACAATCCATATCTTAAAATTTTCAACCATAATGTTTTATTATTTTTTTTAGAATTAGGATTACTTATTCTTCTTCCAGATAGTTTAGGTTTCCTTGGACCTCCAGACCCATTTCCGCTACTATCTTTCTCAACATTCGGTAATCCCTCACGTCTTCGATTGGCACCAGCTTCTCCTCTTTTTAAAATTTCATCATTTATTAAAGGTCTTCTTTGCTGACCTTTATTCGTTGGATTAGTATTTCTTCTAGATATATATCCACCTGGCATGATACTCTTCTTTTCTTGAGAGTGTCTATCTTTTCTAGATAACCTATTGTTATTATTTTCTGCCATTGTATATCCTCTCTTTTTTTAGATATTTAAACTTTCAATTTTATTACAGTCATTCTATAATAAAATTATACATTGTACTACACTAATTTTAAAGTAAATTGAGAAAAAAATCAATTTACTTTATAGTTTATTAACTATTATTTAACAATATTGTAACATAAGAATTCTCTTCTTCATTACAATATAAATTAAAAATGAAAAAAGCTACCATTCTTGATAGCCTTTTTCATTTTTAATATTATTTCTTCAATGTCACTTCTTTATTATTAATAATTGCCTTAGCCGCTGCAATTCTGGCAATAATTACCCTATATGGTGAACATGATACATATCCTAATCCTATTTTAGAACATAGTAATATTGATCTTTCATCTCCACCATGTTCTCCACAAATTCCAAGCTTAATACCCGGTTTAGTAGTTTTTGCTTTTTCAACTGCAAGTTTCATAAGTTCTAGTACTCCACTATCATCAAGATGAACAAATGGATCTGATTCTAAGATATTTTTTTTCTTATAGATATCAATAAATTTTTCAGCGTCATCTCTAGAGTAACCAAATGTTAATTGAGTTAAGTCGTTAGTACCGAAACTGAAAAAATCTGCATGTTCTGCAATTTTGTCAGCAATTAAACACGCTCTCGGAATTTCAATCATCGTTCCTACTTTATATTTGAAATCTGCATTGTACAATTGAATTTCTTTTTTCACAAGTTCAACGATTTGTTCACGTAACACTGCAAGTTCTTTTTCTAAACCTACTAAAGGAATCATAATTTCAACATTCACTTCGATACCTTCTTTACGAGCTCTAATCGCTGCAGAACTAATAGCTTTCACCTGCATTAAGTAAATTTCTGGATATGTAATACCTAATCGACAACCACGATGTCCCATCATGGGATTGAATTCTGAAATACTAGCTATTTTGGCTTCTAATTGTTTAACACTTACACCTATTTCCTCAGCAATAAGTTTTACAGTATTTTCATCTTTTGGTAAGAATTCATGAAGTGGTGGATCTAATAATCTTATATTAACAGATTTACCTTGAGCTTTTTTAAAAATCTTGTAGAAATCTTCACTTTGAATTGGTTGTAATCTATCTAAGAACCTAACTCTCTCATTAGTTTCACTTGCCAAAATCATTTTTCTAACTAGACTAATTCTATCTTCTTCAAAGAACATATGCTCTGTTCTACATAATCCTATTCCTTCCGCTCCAAACTCAAATGCAACCTTAGCGTCAGTTTCATTATCTGCATTTGCTAGTACTTTAAGTTCTCTAATTCCATCAGCCCATCCTAAAAGTTTATTGAATCTATCACTAAATTTAGCATCAACTTTATCTACTTCACCAAGATACACTTTACCACTACTTCCATCTACTGAGATTGTATCACCTTCATGTAATGTTACCCCAGCAATTTTCAGTGTTTTATCAGCATAATTTATAATCATATTTTGGCAACCACAGACACAACATTTACCCATTCCTCTTGCTACTACAGCAGCATGTGATGTCATTCCACCGCGTAAAGTTACAATTGCCTCCGAGCTAATCATACCTTCAATATCTTCTGGAGAAGTTTCTTCTCTTACTAAAATAACAGGTTTTGTTTTCGCCGCTTCTACAGCTTCTTGTGCTGTGAAATAAATACCACCAACAGCTGCTCCAGGTGATGCTGCTAAGCCTTGAGTTAATTGTTTGGCTTCTTTTAATGATTTTTCCTCAAATGTAGCATGAAGAAGTTTATTAATTTCTTCTGTTCCTACTCTTAAAATCGCCTCTTCTTTAGAAATTACACCTTCTTCTGCCAACGATACCGCAACTTCAACTACTGCGTTTGGTGTTCTTTTTGCATTTCTTGTTTGAAGAATATACAATCTTCCATCCTCAATAGTAAACTCAATATCTTGCATATCTTTATAATGTTGTTCTAATTCTTTAGAAATTCCAACAAACTCTTTATATAAATGTGGCATATCCTCTTTTAAGACACTAATATTTTTAGGAGTTCTTATACCTGCTACAACATCCTCCCCTTGTGCATTTATTAAATATTCACCGAAAAGTTCATCCTCTCCAGTTACAGGATTTCTACTAAACGAAACTCCAGTACCACAATTATCTCCCATATTACCAAATACCATAGCTTGAATATTTACTGCAGTACCAAGTTTATCGCTAATATTATGTAATCTTCTATAAACTTTAGCACGATTATTATTCCATGATTTAAAAACAGCTTCAATAGCTAGCATAAGTTGCTCTTTTACACTCATAGGAAACTCTCGACCTACTTCTTTTTTGTAAATCGCCTTAAACTCTTCAACAATATTGAATAAATCCTTCTCATTTAATTCACTATCTTGCTCGTAGCCATTAGCAGTTTTAACTCTATTTAAAACTTCCTCAAACTTATATTTTTCTACATCCATAACAACGTCTGAGAACATTTGAATAAATCTTCTATAACTATCATATGCAAAGCGATAGTTATTATTTTTCTTAGCCAATGCTATAGTAGTTTCATCATTTAATCCAAGATTTAAAATAGTATCCATCATTCCTGGCATAGAAAATACTGCGCCACTACGAACAGACACTAATAAAGGATTATCTATACTTCCTAATTTTTTCCCAATATTTTCTTCTAAAATTTCAAGTTGTTCATTAATCTGTTTTAAAATCTCAGGTTTAATTCTTTCTCCATTCTCATAATAACTATTACAACTTTCTGTAGTAATAGTAAAACCAGGAGGAACACTAATCCCTAATCCTTTCATCTCTGCAAGGTTTGCACCTTTTCCTCCTAATAAAGATTTCATATCTTTATTTCCTTCACTGAAATTATAAACATATTTTTTAGACATTTTAAAATCCCCCTATAAAATTTTATTATTCAATAAAATTTCGGTATATATTATTTTTGTTTAAACCAATTGGCCTCTTTCTCTCATAATCCCAATTATTAATTCTGCTGTCTCCTCTATAGCCTTATTCTGAACATCTATTATAGGACATCCAAGTTTTTCCATAATCTCTAAAGCATATTCTAACTCTTCGAAAATTTGTATTTCATCTGTATAATCCGAATTTCCAACTACCCCTAGAGTCTTTAATCTTTCTTCCCTCAACCTATTAAGTTGTTCTACTGAATTTGTTAAACCAATTACTTTTCTTTTTACTTCATATAGCTGTTCTGGAAGTATTAAGTCTTGAATAATCGGAACATTCATAACTTTAATGTTTCTATTTGCTAAATATAAACTTAATGGTGTTTTAGAAGTTCTTGATACACCTAAGATTATAATATCTGCTTCTTTTAGACCATTTATATCTTTCCCGTCATCATACTTCACAGCGAATTCTAAAGCATCTATTCTCTTGAAATACTCCTCTCCCATCTTTCTATTTAAACCAGGATTACCTTCAGCTTTTACTCCTAATTTTTCTTCAAAAGCACTAAGCATTTCACTTAATAGATCTATAACTTTTATATTTTTTTCTAACCCTTTTTCCTTTACATAGCTTGCTAAAGCACCATCAACTAATGTTTGTACAATTACATCTCCATCATTAACATTGGATATAATACAATCTACTTTTTCTTTTGTACAAACATTCGAATTCTTAAGTACTTTATATTGTTTATTTTCATAAGAAAATTGCACTAGTGCTGCATCTACTACATCTTTTGCAGTATTCCCTATAGAGTCAGAAATTATATGTACAGTCAACATATTATCCCTCCAATATTTCTAATAATAACTTAATTAATGTAGTTTTCGATATTTTCCCAACGATTACCTTACCATCCTTTTCATCCCTTACAACAGGTAAGCAATCAATCTCATGTAAAATTAATTTTCTTAATGCATCAGTAACTAACTCATCTTCATATATGTATATAACATTTGGAACACGTGTCATCGCTAATACTATAGGAAGATTTTGTCCATCAGCATTTCTAGATAATTTCAGCATATCCTTTCTAGAGGTTACACCAGTAAGATGATTATTTTCATCGACAATAAAAATAGTTCCTACATCATAAATAAATAATTTCGATAATACCTCAGAAAAACTGGCTGTACTTTTAGCAGTTATTGCTATCCCCATTACATCTTTAACTAATTTTGTTTTTATTTCCTCTCGTACTTCTCCTGGTGAAAAGTTATAGTTATAATAGTAACCTACATTTGGTTTAGCTTCCAAAATTTCTAACATTCCTAAGACCGCAAGATCATTTCTTAAAGTAGATTTCCCCAAAGAAAGCTTTTCTGCAATTTCATCACTCGTTATCGGTTCAAAATTCTTTACTATTTCTATTATAGCTTTGTGTCTTTCCGTAAGTTTCATTGTTCCTCCTTCTTATATCATAATTTTTATTATACAATATATTACACATTAATTCAAGCGTTATCATTAATTAATGTGTGATAATATTTTTTAATATATTCTGTTATTTACTTTTAAATTAGATATATTATGTGGTATTAATAACATTTATTACCAAATTATTAAAATAGAGTTACTCAATACCTATTTTATTTAAATTTAAATATTTATATGTTATAATTAATCTAATAATATATTGAGGGGAAAAAATTGTATGTCAAAATTATCAAAACTATTCGCAATCGGTACAGGTATAGCCGTTGCTAACTATTATTCAAAAAATCCAAATAAAGTTGAAGAACACGCTGAATACGTTAAGAAAAAATCTAAAGATTACTATGGTTACACACGTTGTATGATTCGCTACACTAAAAAAAATGGTGTTGAAGAAGCGGCAATCTATCTATATAACGATCTAGTAAAAAATCTTAAAAAAGCTAAAAATGCTTTAGAGAACAAATACAACGATGCTGTTGATTATGGAAAAGAACTATCTAATAATGTAACAGATATTAAAGGTCATGTATCTAATGTAAAAGAATACACTTCTGAAGTAAAAGAAAATCTAGGAGATGCAAAAAAAATCGTAGAAGAATTCAAACCATCTGTGGAAGCTTATAAAGAAAAAGCAAAATCTTCTTTCGAAAAAATTAAAGATCAAGTTTCTAACATCAAAAAAGACGTTGACGAATCAAATATTCAAGAAAAAGTTGAAGATTTCACTAACAAATCATCTGAAACTTTAGATTCTGTTAAAGAACGTATTGAAACTGAAGTTCTAAACAATACTCCCGAACAAAAAGAAGAAAAATAAAAAAACGAGGATTTAAAATGAATCTATTATCACTGAATACTCTACCTAACACAGGAGAAGCAGTTAGAAATTATGGTGCATACATCGGTATAATCATAATAATCACTATAATTTTCTTCCTAATCTGGAGGAAAAAGAATAATAAAGACGATTAAGAACTCTAAGCTAGGTATAACTAGCTAGAGTTTTTTTTATTATGGTTAATCTATATCTATTCGTTACATAATAAATAAAAGAATGATTCGATAAAATCTATACGTTTTTCGAATCACTCTCTTCTATCTTATACTATTTTAAATTATCTAATGCAGCTATTCTCTCTTTAACACTATCATATTGTTCTTGATAAGTTGCTTGTTTTTCTTTTTCTTTAGCTACAACCGCCTCTGGAGCAGAACCGACAAATTTTTCATTAGAAAGTTTTTTATTTACTCTATCTAATTCTTGTTGTAATTTTTCTAATTCTTTTCCTAGACGTTCTTTTTCTTTGTCTACATCGATTAAATCACTTAATGAAACGTAGATTTCAGCACCTGGTAAGATACGACTGATGTCAGTTTCACTTGCTTCTACTTCGCGTTCAATAATAAGTTCGCTAGGACGAGCAAATTTTTCTAGGTACGCACTACCACTTAATAGTACTTCTTTTACACTATCTTGTGAGTATTTAATCTTAATAGGAATCTCACGAGACATCGGCGCATTCACTTCACTACGAATGTTACGTACTGCAGTAATTACGTCTTGGATGAATTGCATATCTTCAGTTTCTTTTTCAAATACTAGACTTGCATCAACTTTAGCAAATTCACTAGTTACAATACTATCTCCTGTGTGAGGAATGTGTTGCCAGATTTCTTCAGTTACGAATGGCATAAATGGATGTAACATTTTCAGAGAAGCATCAAGTACATATACTAAAATAGATTTAGTAGTTTTCTTCGCAGCTTCATCTTCACCATTTAATGAAATCTTAGCAATTTCAATATACCATGAACAGAATTCTTCCCATACAAAGTTGTAAAGAATACGGCTTGCTTCACCAAACTCATATTTTTCGAATAATCTTTCAAAGTCTTCAATAGTTTTAGCAAGTTTTGTTAAGATATATTTATCAGCTAATGTTTTTTCTCCAGTTAAATCAATATCACTATATTCAAAACCTTCAAGGTTCATGATTACGAAACGAGAAGCGTTCCAAATTTTATTGATATAATTCCAACTTGCTTCGATTTTCTCAGTTGAATAACGTAAGTCTTGACCTGGTGTTGAGTTAGTAGCTAAGAAGTAACGTAAGCTATCAGCTCCATATTGTTCGATTACTTCCATTGGATCTACACCATTACCAAGTGATTTACTCATCTTACGACCTTGTTCATCACGTACTAAACCATGGATTAAACAATCTTCAAATGGACGAGTACCTGTAAATTCTAATCCTTGGAATACCATACGAGCAACCCAGAAGAAGATAATGTCATATCCAGTTACTAGACAGCTATTTGGATAGTAACGTTTGAAATCTTCACTTTCTAAGTCTGGCCATCCTAATGTAGAGAATGGGAATAATGCTGAAGAGTACCAAGTATCAAGAACATCTTCATCTTGAACATAGTTTTCAATATCTTTTGGTGGATTTACATCAACATAAACTTCACCAGTTTCTTTGTGGTACCATGCTGGAATACGGTGTCCCCACCATAATTGACGAGAAATACACCAGTCTTGGATATTTTCCATCCAAGTATTTAACGTATTTTCAAAACGAGGTGGATAGAAGTTAACTTTTCTATCTGCATCTTTTTGATTTTCTAAAACTTTATCAGCAAGAGGCTTCATGTCAACAAACCATTGTTTAGAAAGGTATGGTTCAACAACAGCACCACTACGCTCAGAATGACCTACTGAGTGAAGGTGTTTTTCAATCTTGAAGCATACTCCACTTTCTTGCAAATCAGCAATAAGAGCTTTACGACATTCAAAACGATCCATACCATTATACTTATCAGCATGTTCATTCATAACAGCACCTTCATCCATAACTATGATACGTTCTAGGTTATGACGTTCACCTACTTCAAAGTCGTTTGGATCATGAGCAGGAGTTATTTTAACTACTCCACTTCCGAAATCTTTTTCTACATACTCATCTGCAATAACAGGAATTTCTTTATTTGTTACTGGTAAAAGAACTGTTTTCCCAATATATTTTTGATATCTTTCATCTTCAGGATGAACAGCAACCGCAGTATCTCCGAATAGAGTTTCAGGACGAGTAGTTGCTACTTCTAGATAATCTCCACTTTCATCAGCTAAGAAATATTTAAGGTGATAGAATGCACCTTCTACATCTTTGTGAATTACTTCGATGTTAGATAATGCAGTTCTTTGAACTGGATCCCAGTTGATAATTTTCTCACCACGATAGATTGTACCATTGTTGTAGTGATCTACGAAAATTTTCGTTACTGCTTTATTTAATCCTTCATCTAATGTAAATCTTTCTCTTGAATAGTCTAAACCTAATCCAAGTTTAGCCCATTGTGCACGAATATATCCAGCATACTCTTCTTTCCATTCCCATGCACGCTCTAAGAATTTTTCACGACCTAAGTCATAACGACTTAATCCTTCTTCACGCATTTTAGCTTCTACTTTAGCTTGTGTTGAAATACCAGCATGGTCCATACCTGGAAGGTAAAGTACGTCAAACCCTTTAAGACGTTTGTAACGTGTTAACATATCTTGTAGAGTTGTATCCCAAGCATGCCCAATGTGTAATTTACCTGTTACGTTTGGTGGTGGGATTACGATTGTATATGGATTCTTTTTACTTTTATTATCAGCTTTAAAAACTTCTTTTTCCAACCACCAGTTGTAGCGATTATTTTCTACTTCGGTCGGATTATATTTTGTAGACATTTCAGTCATGACTGTTCCTCCTAAATTTTTATTTTATCATTAATTATTTTCACTTTTACTAATTGTATTGGTGATATTTTTTCTAGGTAAAAAAAATAACCTCCATCCTCACATAAGGACGAAAGTTTCCGTGGTACCACCTTTATTCTAATTATATAAATTAGCACTTAATAAGATTAACGCTCTAACCACGTTTAAAGCTACTTACTTTCACTCTAAATGCTCACCGGCTACTTCAAAGTCCTGCCTAGGAGAAATCTCTCAACCACTGATTTCTTTTCTGTATCCTACGGTACGCAAGAACTTTTACTTATCGGCTCATCGCATATATTTTATAATTAAAATATGTTTAATATAATAACACACTTCTTTTCATATTGCAAGTAAAATAAAAACATTACTCCTAACTATAAACAAAAAAGTACTTCAATGACTAGAAATCTAATTCCATCATCGAAGTACTTTTTAAATATTAGTCTTCTTTTTTATTTTTCCATGCTGTGGCATTATTTATTTTAATTGGTAAATTATCTAAATAGAACTCCGGATCTTTTCCTTGTTTATGTTGTTTTACATAGTCTTTTAGTACTACATAAACTACACCAGAAAGACCGATAATTGCGATTAAGTTAAGTAAACTCATAATACCCATTGTTACATCGGCAATTCCCCAAACTAAGTTTAAATCTAATACACTTCCTACATATACGAAGATACATACGATAACACGATAAACATTTACAGCCCATTTTTTAGGAAGTAAATATTGAATGTTTGTTTCACCGTAGTAGTAGTTACCAATTACAGAACTATATCCGAATAAGAAAATAGCTACGATTAAGAAGATTGTTCCAATACTTCCTACTTGTGAAGTTAAAGCAGCTTGTGTAAGTTGGATACCTTGCAACTTATCAGCACCATACTCAACACCAGGATATAGTAAAATTAAGAATGCTGTTGCTGTACATACTAAACAAGTATCGAAGTAAACTCCTAAAGTTTGGATAAACCCTTGTTTAGCTGGGTGAGTACTATCAGCTGTAGCTGCTGCGTTAGGAGTTGATCCTAAACCAGCTTCATTAGTGAACATACCACGTTTAATTCCTAAAAGAATTGATGTTCCCATACCAATTACTCCACCACCTACTTGTTCAAGACCAAATGCTGATTTAACGATTTGAACAAGAACACCAGGTAACTTATCAATGTTAATGACCATAATAACTAATACGATAAATAAGTACGCTACCGCCATTACTGGTACTAACCATTGAGTAATTTTAACAACTTTTGTTACTCCACCAAAAATTACGAAAATTGTAAGAATTAATAAAGCAATCCCCGCAACATTTGAATTAATATCATATACTTGTAATGCTTGTGCTATAGTATTAGTTTGAACTGAGTTAAATGCAACACCATAAGTTATTGAAATAACAATCGCGAACAGTACACCCATCCATTTTTGTCCTAGACCTTTTTCCATATAGTAAGCAGGTCCCCCACGATAAACACCTTTTCTATCACGAACTTTATATACTTGGGCTAATGTCGATTCGGCAAAAGATGAAGCTCCACCAAAAAGTGCCATTACCCACATCCAAAATACTGAACCAGGACCACCCATTGCAATCGCAATAGCAACCCCTGCAATTGTACCAGTACCTACTCGTGACGCAGCCGAGATCGTAAATGCTTGGAAAGCTGAAACCCCTTTTTGTTCTCCGTCCTTACCTACTTTTGGCTTTTCAGTAATAAGCCTGAACATTTCTTTGATGTAAGTAAATTGAACAAACTTAGTACTAAATGTAAAATAAATACCAGTTACCATTACTAACCCTATTAGGAAATAAGTCCACATAAAGTCATTAACAGTAGTTAATAATTCTAAAAATCTATCCATTAAGAGTCAACTCCTCATTAAATTTGTTTTATTACGTTTTCTATTATACTTTAAATAACACTACAGTTGTAAATATACGTTAGAAAATCTAACATGATAACTCATAAATTAACAATACTTTAATTACTTTTATAAGGATCTATAGAAAATCATCGAAATCTTACATAAAAAAACTCAGAAGATTCAAACATCATATTCAAATCCTCTAAGTTCTATTTATTAAACATATTCAATTCTGTTTATTTCTTCATTATTAGTAATAGGATAATCACTGAAGCTATTATTCATGTTAGGAACTACTAATCTTCTTCCTCGAGCTTTTAAAATAGAATTTATTTCATAACTGTTTGAAATCCTATAATCTAGCTTCTCCCTGAAGTACATATTCTCCACTTCTAATTCTAGCTCTGATATCTGTCGCAGCAACAAAGTATACAACCATAAAGACAATAGAGAATATAAACTGACCTACTGAGAAAATATTCGCTAAGGTAGTGTTCCCCTGGAAAATAAATGCACTGAACATAGATAAAACTGTTAATCCCGCTTCAATATATAATACTATTCTTCTACCTTTCGTATCGAATATTGGTAAATACATAATAAATAACAGAATAAAATTAAACACTGAGATTACTAATCCACCAATTATCAATACAGCAAGTCCTAAAATTAGTGTTGTTGCAAATTCTTCATAAAATTTATCACCTGTAATTATCGGTAAGTTAATTAATGCAAATACCAATCCTCCTATGACTGCCATAGGCAACGCAAAAGTTAATAAATAGGCAACTCCCCAATTTCTCTTCCAAACACGTCCTTTATATTCTTTATAAATTCTATAAGTATTATAAAATGGTATAAAAGCAAGTCCTGGACTAACCCCAAGTATATCAAACATAATTTTTGAAAATATAGCTGTAATAATATATCCAAAAAGTAATACAATAAACGACACAATTAAAACTATAACCCCTATTTGATTTATCATATGCTCATCAATATTATTAAACATAAATAATTCCTCCTTATTCACTATCATAAAATTCATCTAACACATAAGTTGTTACAGGTTTAACATATAATTCATATTTAGCTACTAAATCAGCAATGATATCACCATCAATCAGAGTAATAGCTCTAGTTCCCAAACGAGATGCTTCTATAGCAGCCTTTGAGAATTTTGATGTTGTGATAAATATACCAAATTCAGCATTATATTTATCCATTGCCCCTCTAAACTTATCTATTTCAGGAGAAGGCACATTCCCTTCCCATCTTTTAGCTTGAATAGCAACTCTAGCAGTTCGAAAATCATCACTTGTTATATATCTAAATCCGTCGAGACCTCCATCGTTAGAAACTTGAATCCCTATCTTTTCATCCATTTCAACATTCATCTTCGAAACAAGTTTCCTTGCAAACATCTCGAATTTTGTTGGACTGAATTTTTTTAATTTTCTAATTAGCTCATCTCTCCACTGATCTTCTACAATTTCTTTTTCGTCAACCGTAATTACCTCTTCAATATCAGCGACCTCTTTTTTTCGTTTAATTTCCTTATTAATTTCTTTATATAGAACCGAAAAATCTAAAGATTCAAGATTAGTTTCTCGTCCTTTACTTGTTAAAGTATAAACTTTATCGTCTTTCTTTAAAAATCCCGCTTTTTCTAAATAACTCAAACTAAAATTAACGAAAAACTCGAACGGAGAATACTCTCTATTACTTTTTTTAGAGATACGACGAAAATCAATATATTCTTCAGTTATAACTTCAGAATTTTTTCTAAAATACTCTATTATCGCTCTTTTTGTGTCACTTCCACCTTTTTTTCTAAGTGCAATAATTATTTCTTTAGAAATAATATCCTCTTTTTGACTATTTGTCATTTTAAATATATCCATAAACTCTCCTCCTTTCTTCTATCTATTCTTTCCTTTATTATACTAAAAATTGTTATAAATTAATAGCAAAAAAAGAATGAAATCGCCTGAAAAGGCAACTTCATTCTTTACAATTATTTATGATAACTTGCTCCTGTTATTATACGATAAGCTCTATATACTTGTTCAAGTAAAACAACACGCATCATTTGATGTGGAAACGTCATTCTACTAAACGATAATGCAAAATCACTGCGCTTTTTCACACTGTCAGAAAGTCCATAACTTCCACCAATTACCAATGCCACATCACTCTTACCTGTAAGCATTAAATTATCAATTTTTGATGCAAATTCTTCACTCGATAAATTCTTACCTAAAATTTCCAAAGTAATAACATATTGATTATCTTTAATTTTTGATAATATGTTATTTCCCTCTTTTTCCATCGCAAGAGCTATTTCTGAATCATTCTCTACCTTTACTTTTTCATCAGAAATTTCAATGGTATTTAACTTAATATATGCTCCAAGACGTTTTTCATATTCTTTTATAGCATCTCTATAAAATTTCTCCTTAACTTTACCTACACAAATCAAAGTTACTTTCATCAGAACCTCTTTCTATCTACACATCTTTACCAAGAACAAATTTTTCAATAGCATAAGCAAAACCATCTTCATCATTTGACTTAGAAATAAAATTCGCCGCTTCTTTTAAAGTAGGATTAGCATTATCAACCACAACTCCCATACCAGCGAACTCAATCATACTTAAATCATTAAGACCATCACCTAATGCCATTACATTCTCATTTGTTAAACCAAGTTTTTTACATAATGAATCTAATGATACTCCTTTAGAAATACCCTTATCGTTAATTTCGATAAAGAACGGTTTAGACATAGCAACCTCATACTCATCACATAATTCAAGTGCTAGTTTATCTTTCACCGCAACAGCTTCATCAGGATGTTTAAGAATTATTACCTTAGCAGCACCTTCTTTAATATCATCTTTCATATTTTCACTAATTACTAATTCTGCACTTACTAAACCAGACTCAATTCGTGCATATTCATTATCACGATTCGTAAAAACTTTCCCACCTTGGTAAGTAAGAATATCACAATTATTCTCCAAAGCAACATCTATTAAGAACTTAATTCTCTCAGGAGATAAAAACTTCTCATAGATCACTTCATTTGTTTTAAGATTAGCAATTCTAGCACCATTAAATGAAAGTAAGTAGTTATCATAACTATCAAGTTGTAAATCTTCTACTATACTCATCATTCCAAAATCAGGTCTACCTGATGCTAAAATAACTTTAATATCTTGTTTCTTACACTCTTCAATTACTTCTCTATTTTTCTTAGAAATCTCATGATTGCTATTTAATAGCGTATCATCAATATCTGTAACAACTAATTTTATCATACAAAAGCTCCTTTAGTAGATTTCAATAAATCTATAATCTTATCAATTTATATATTTCACTCCTATACATTATATCAGATATCACTACTCTCTCATAGTGAAAAGGGAGTGACTCAAAAATCGTGATTTCGAAGAAATCGATTTTGTCGAGTCACCCCCGCACAGTTTATTAGATATCTAAAAAGCTTTTATAAAGCGAATTTAGATATCAATAAACCACTGCGTCTATGGATTTTCATATAAACCTTGTTAAAATTTAGGACTTTTGGGGCAGCCCTCTTCATTTTCCTCATTAAATCACTCTAATATTAAGTTTTTTCTAAAATTAACATAAAAAATAAGACTCAAAGCATTTCTACTCTGAGACTTATATTTACTTACAGTAAATCTAATCTGCTTCCTTTTATGGCAGCTTTTTCCATATTTTTCAACAACACTATTCCTAATATTAAAAATACAAAAGCTAACACTAACTCTCCTCTAATTAGATATATGTTGCTTATTACACTCTCCCCACCTATTAATTTTTGAGCTAAAAGTATAGAACGTGTTAGTGGTAAAGTATAGCAAAATTGCTCTACTAAATATGGAAAATTACTAACTGGAAAATTCGCTCCTGTAAATATTAAAAGTACTTTGTCTATAGTATTCGTTACTAGGTGAATTTCTGTCGTCAATAATATTAAACACGAGATGAAAAATCCAAAACAAGTCGCTACAAATATTGCTAATATTAAAATAAAAACAAACTCCAATATTTTTTGTCCATTCCAAGCTAGTCCTAATAATAAACTAAGTACGCTAACTCCAAAAACTACCGATACAAAACTTAGTAACATAGTTGAGATTGCACTTGAAATTAATATTTCTGAAATACTCGTTTTAGTCGCTAACATCAGAGACAATGTTCCACTTGCCCTCTCCCTTGCTAACTGAAGACCAACTCTATAAATTGCCGTAAACGCACTAGTCACTATCGCATTACTTATAACCCATTTTTCAATATTTTCCGCACCATAAACATAGTATCCTACTAGTGAATAACACATCATTTGCATTAGTGGAATTAACAAATCTATAGTAAAGAAAGCACGCCAATCATTTAATACCGAAGACATTTTATATGAAAAACTAACTCTTCTAAAAAATCTATACACATTTTCCATATTAAAATACCTCCAAAGTCCCATTAATAACACATAGTTTCTTAATTTTTCTAAATGAAAATATACTAATAATAAAATAAATAATTATAATAATCACCAGTATAAAAGCTACTCTCAATAATTCTTCATTACTGCCACCTTGAACAGCTAATTTATAACCTTTCATCGCCCATGTTGGACTCAATAAGTATGAAATATATTGAATAAATTTTGGAAAAATCGAAATAGGAAAGACCATTCCAGTTAGCATTATTATCGGATAATCAATAACATTCATAAGAATACTTATTTTTCTAGATAAAGTAAATAATCCTGCCATCATAAAACCGACAGCTATCATAGATACTATCATTAAGATTGTTATTAATACAAAATAACTAAAACTTACAAACTGGATAGATTTATTAAATAAAATTTTTACCGTCAACATATTAAGTCCAAAACTAAATATTCCCCAAAGTGTATTCCCTAAAATTTTTCCAAAAATGATATTTTCAAAACCTATCGGTGAGGTGAAAATCATTGGCATAGTTCCTAGCCATTTTTCTCTATCCATATCACTGGCTGATGAAAAACAAATACTTCCCCAAAAAGTAGTAATTCCCGCTCCTATAAAAGCATATAACATAAAATCTTCCACACTACGATTTTGATAAATCATCCCGAGTAAAATTCCACTTAATATCGGGCTAATAAAAATACAAAATCTAAACATTGGGCGTGCTATTGATTGTTTCATCTGAACTTTGGCACTCATTAATATTGCTCTCAACATATTATGCATCCCCCAATAGTTCTATATAAATATCTTCTAACGTTATTTCTAAATTCTTTTTATTTTTCTCTTCTTGTTCGCGTTCTTTCTTTGCTTTTATTTCTTCTTTTCTTTCGTTAGAAACTAAATTTTGGAGACCTACTACATCGTCTATAGCCAGTAACTTACCATTTTTTATTATCGCAATTCTATCACAAAGTTCTTCTGCTTCTGGCATATAGTGAGTTGTTAGTAAAATAGTTACTCCTTCTTTAGACAGTTTTTTTATTAATTCTCTTAATTCTTTTGCTCCTACTGGATCTAATCCAATACTCGGTTCATCTAAAAATATTACTTTTGGATTATTTAACAATGCTCTTGCAATTTGAAGTCTTTGTTTCATTCCTTTGGAGAAAGTTTCTACCTTTTTATCTATAAACTCACTTAACCCCACTTGAGCTATTAATTTTTCAATTAACTCTTTTTGATCTTTACTAGGAATTTTGTATAAATCTGCAAAATATGCCAAATTATCTCTTGCACTAAGTCGCCAATAGAGGCTCCTCTCACCACCAAAAACAAAATTAATATATTCTCTAACTTTTTTAGCTTCCGAAAAAGTATCAAACCCGAATACTTTTGCTTCTCCTTCGCTTGGAGCAAGCATCGTAGTCAAAATTTTTATCGTTGTTGTTTTACCCGCTCCATTTGGTCCAAGTAAACCAAAAATTTCTCCTTCATTCACTGAAAAGTCTATTCCTTTTATAGCTTCAAATTCACCATTTTTCGGAGTCTTAAAACTTCTTTTTAGACCTTTTACATCTATTATATTATCCATTACTTTCTCCTTTTCCTAAAATAATTCCGATCTAGACTTTTCAACAACTAATTTTATTCAAATCCCTTAATAGAAAGACTTCAATAACGTTTACTTGTATTCTACTTTACGTTGTTATTTCTATAACAACTAATTTTATCATACAAAAGCTCCTTTAGTGGATTTCATTAAATCTATAATCTTATCAATTTATATATTTCACTTTTATACATTATATCAAATATCACTACTCTCTCATAGGAAAAAAGGGAAAAACATATCATACTGGCATATAATATTCATTTAATTGTTATTTAAAATTAAATTTTTAATATTTTATTTTAATGGTATTAAAAGAATTATAACAAGTAAAATTTTACTACCAATCCAGATATACCTCTGTTAAAAAAACATAATCTTTTGGAATTTCATCTGATGTACTTATCTCATCTCCGACCCAGTTTCCTGTATTGCATGACTTCCCGCATCCCAAAAGTATAGGTAACGGATTAGCAAAGTCACATTCAGAACCGTTTAAATATAAAACCTTAGTTATATCTAATGAAAAATACACCTTCTTTGTATGATTAATTGTATATAGGTAATCTCTCCCTTCTCTCGAAAAAAATCCTTTAAATGGATCATCTACTCGGATACCATACTGTTTTATTAAACTTAGATAATACTCAAGTTCATCTCTAACCTCTTCTTCAGCCTCCTTAAAAGTTCCAGAGATATTTATATACATCTCATCTACTGTGTCCACTGACGAACCAGGATATCCTGATTCCAATGTATGTTGATAAAGTATTTCTAGCGATACATTATCTGGACTTTTAAGTCGAGACAATTCATCACCTAGCCATATTATATGATTTCCTGCCCAATCAGTAGCTAATAATTTATACAACGCACATAAAAAATTATTCCCAACATGAAGTGTTTGCCAACGTTTGCTACCATAACCAAAATCAACAGGAGAAATATACTCCTTTTTATCTACATTAACCCACTGGTAACACTCACCCATATCTCAACCCCATTTCATTAAATTTTCAATATCATATTTATATAAAACTATAATTTAATTTTATATTACAATACAACTTTACAACTTCATTGTAATATGAAAATACAATGTTATCAATACGAAAATCTTAATAATGCATTTCATATAAATACAAATGTACACTTAGTCATCTCTATAACAACTAAGTGTACATTCTTTTTTTTATCTCTCATCACCTAATAATTCTGATCTTATTATCACGTTTATTGCTAAAACAAACATTATTAGACTTAAGGATATTGTAACATAAGTATTTATATCCAGATCCATATCAAAAATTACAGTTCTCATACTCGTTAATTGGTAAGTTAATGGATTAAGTTTTGATATATAATATAGCACCTTAGAATTATCCAAACTATAAAAAGTCGGTGCAGCAAAAATTATCGGTAGTAATAATGTTCCTAAGATAAGGTCTCTAGTTCTATATGATACAGTTCCTAATGAGATAATAACCCCAAGAGAAAACCAAAATACTAGACTAATAATTACAATAATTAATACTTTTAAGAAAGGAACTATCTGTATTTTTATTCCTAAAAAGAACGATAAGAAGTAAATTAGTAATACCTGCACTATTGTAATTCCTAATGGAAATACTAATTTCCCTAAAAAATAAGAAATAGCTGATGTTCCTTTTATTCTTTTATACGCTAGAAGTCCCCATTTTTTATCTAAATTCACCCTATAAACCGACTGATTCATCTGAGAATTTAGTATTACTCCAATTATTCCAACGAAAATATATTCAATATAGCTAACATTTTCTCCTTTAAAAGCCAAACTTGAAAAAGAGTTCCCTATACCAAATCCAAAGAATACAAAGTACAAAATTGGAACCATAAGCTGAGTATATATAATCTGCTTATTATTTTCAATCGCCTTATATTCTATATACGATGTTGCCCAAAAATTCTTAATTACATTTTTCATATAATTACTCCTCCAATTCCAATATTCTCTTCAAGGTAATTTCTTCTTTCTGCAAGCTTCTTATTGTAATATTTTCTGCCAATAATAATTTTAATACATTAGAAATTTTCTCTTCTTTTTCCAAGAAGATTTTTAAATTTTTATCATCAACGATTGTAATAGTATCTTTATATTTCTCTACTATATCTTTACTTAATTCGCCATTGTAAGAAATATTGTATACTATTTCTTTATTATATTCTCTTAAGAATGTGCTCATTTCCCCAAAGTATAAACATTCCCCGTCATTTATATAAATTATCTTATTACAATACTTTTCTATAAGATCTAAATCATGAGAAGATATAAATACAGCATGTTCCTTATTATTATTTTTTATGTATTCTAATATATTTTTTGATAATACTACATCTAATCCTGTAGTAGGTTCATCTAAGAATAATATTTTTGAATTAGATACTAGACTTCTTGCTATTTGTACTCTCTGCAATTGTCCTCCAGATAATTCTGTTAGGTCAGATTTCTCCTTACCTTTTAAACCTAGAACAGCAATAATATCATCTACATTTTTCTTGCTAATAGTATTTTTAGAGTATAATACCCCCATATAAATATTATCATATACATTTAAGTACCAATCTACTGATTGATTTTGCATACAGTAGTCTATATCTCGAACAGATACACCTTCACCAAAAGATACCTCTCCTTCGATGTTAGAAAACAACCCTAATGTAGAATTAATTATCGTAGTTTTCCCTGAACCACTTTTACCTATAAGTGCAATCATATCGCCTTTTCCCGCAGAAAAAGAAATATTTTTAATCGCGTAATCACTAGAATTTTTATATTTATATGCTAAATTTTTCACTGTTAATAGATTTACCATCTAACTCCCTCCTCCCGATATTACGTTTAACTTCTAATTACTTTTTAGAAAAGGTTGATTTGTAAATACAAATCAACCTTCAACTCTTTAATATGTAGTTTACATGTAGCTTACACAATAAAGTGCGTCTTCTTAAATGAGTGACTTTTTAATCAACTGTCTACTTTAACAGATACTATAAAATCATTATCGTCTGTTAAAATAGCTGATTCTCCTCCTCTATTCAAGTTATAATGAGAAACAACAATTTTTTAAGATCATTAGAAACTCAAAAAATAATGATGATTCTCTTTATTATTATTTACATTATAAACTATAAAATTCCAATATCTAATACCATTTTTTTGTCCTCCTTATTTTATGAGGTTATAAAGCTTTATAGTTTTATTGTAATATGAAAACGATATGAAATCAATATTAAAAGAAAAAAACTTTCCAAAATTATCACTTGTTATCTCTAGTTAATAAATACTGGTTTTCGTAGCAATATAACATAGTATTACTTCTCAAATTGAACCAAAAAATGTACACCAAGCTATTTCTAAAAAACTAAGTGTACATTGTTTCATTAATTTTTCATTTTTTAAATTTTTTCTAAAAACTTTTCCTTAATCTAATAAAGTATGCTCTCTATTTCTTAAATTCACATACAATACATGAATAGCCGAAATTGCATTTATTAACAAAATATAATAAGCAATATTTTCAACGTATAATCCTACAAAACTCAATATAATAGTAAATAATGGTGCACTTATTCGAAAAATTTGAACTATACTTTTTCTATAATCTTTATCATTAATTTTTATGAAATTAGTCCTTAATTTTATACTGATTGATACTCCTTGTGCCACTATTAATGATAATAATATCACTTGCAATGGTAAAAACACTTCATATATAACCAATATGAAGAATACTATATCAAAAATTATGTAAGATATAAGTATTCTATTTAAATTTATATCGTATTTCTTAGTAAGTATTAAAAATAAAACTACTGTTAGTCCTGGTATAAAAAATATAATACTAGAATATTGTATTAAATTCCTAGCCGCTAATTGTTTTATAAACAACGGTATAAAAAATACTGCTGTTCCTGATAATAACGCTGTATTGATAATAATATATTTTCTTTTCAACTTATTAAAAACTAATCTCTCAGAATTTTTCTCAGTTTCATTTTTAAAATTATTTATTTTAAAGCTTGAAAATAATACAAACATAATTATAAATACTATTAAATATTCATCAATATTCACCTTATAAATATAACTTCCTAAAGAAAAACCAAGTAATTTAGACAAGTTACTATATAAGGATATATCTGTAACTCCAGCTTTGATAGACTTACTTTCCTCTATTACAAATAAATTGTAATTAAGTAGCACTATCGATATTAATAAGTAATATACAAAATAAAATGTTAATACGTAGTATAAGTCTATGTTATTTTTAAGAATAAACACTACTACTGAAAAAACTATTAAAATATAATAAAAATACTTTATTTTTATACTAGTTAAAATCCTGAAATAACTAGTATCTAGAAAAATAAATATTTCTATCAAAGTAGTTATTAACAAAATAAAATATATAGGAAAATTATATACAGATATAAATTTCACCGTTATGTATGAATATAAAACACTCAAAATTAAATTCAAACATAAATACAAACTTCTCACTAATTTAACATTAAATTCTATAAAAAACACCTCCTATGTGATTCACTTTATTCTTATTTCTTATAACTCATTAACCTTTTTTACTATTATGATCCTGTACTTTGATATTTTTTTAATCCGAAATTCCATATTGTTTTATAGATTAATATAAGTAGAAGCGGTCCAAATAATATTAAAAGCCATGTTTCTAAATTAAAACTATCATGTGAATTTATTAAATTTACCACTGGGAAATATCCCACAAATGCGAATGGAATAATTATTAGTACTACTTTAATGAAAAACGGATAAATATTAACTGGATAATTTGCTAATTGATACAATTGCCATAAAACTGATTTTATACCATCATTTGTTACCGAAAAGAAACTAATTGATACTAGTGCTAAGTATATAGCCTCTCTTACTAAAACTGCTGATATTGTAAATAAAATGAATTTTATTATAAATAAATAATTTACATCAATATCTAAGTTATATAATGAAAAAATCACAATTACTACACCTGTAATTAACTCAAATAAAGCTTCCTCATCTAATTGGAAAATAATAAATTGATAAAGTATATTAAGTGGTCTTAATAAAAATAAATCTAGTTCTCCTGTTTGAATCAAATATGGAACTTCTAAAGTTGTCACGAAGAAAAATTCCCATAACGCTGATGTTAATGTTAGAAAACCATATAAAAACAATAATTGATATAAAGAAAAGCCACCGATTAATTCTGTATAATTAAGCGTAATAAGTAATACAAATAATGTTGTAAGTGTATCTAGTAAATAACCAAAATTTCCTATAATAAAATCTAGTTTATAGCTCAATATCCTTTTTACATCCATTTTAAAAAACTCTGCATATAAATATAAATGTTTCCTCATATTAACCCCCCATTATATCAAACTTGTTAAATACATATTGCGATAGTCTTTTTGAAATTATCAATAATATGATTAACCAAAATATCTGTACACCAAGAATAAATAAGATTTTCCCTAAATCATTATCATGTACAATAATAGAAATAGGTGCATACATTACAGCGTAAAATGGAGTTACCTCTGATATTCTTAATAATAGTTTCGGATATAAATCTAAAGGTAGCAATCCTCCACCGAAAATAATAAGAAGAGCATTAACTAATTCAGATACACCGTTTATTCTTATAAATACTGTTGATAACAATGCAATAATATAACCTAATAAAAAAGCAACAATATAACTCAAAATATACACGAATATAAAAAATACAAATCTCTTAAGAGATATGGTTCTAAATATTAAATTATAAAACAGTAAAATATAAATAACTAAAATCGGCAGTACTTGGAATTTTAATTTATAGAGAAAATTGCCTAAAGTAGTGAAAAACGTTATAACTATTAATCTATTAGGCTTATTCAAATAATTAATAATAGTACCTTTTAAAATCTTCTCAGATACAAAATTGGTAGTTATTTTTATAGGTAAAACTATTTGTAAAATAATCGCAAATAGAACATAAGTTATTATTTCATCAATATTTTTAGAATTGTATTTTTCAACATATAACCAGATACTATACTGTATTAATACCATAGAAAGTGATGCAATTATCTGCATTATCGTATTAAATTTGTATTGTAATAAACTTTTATATTGATATAAAGTATAAGCAAAAAATCTATTCATATTTATCACCCGTCTTATCTTTCACAAGCAATACTTCTTGTAGATTTAAGTCCAATACTTCAGTTTGTGTAATAATACTTTCATTCGGTAGTAGTTTTATTATATCCAACACATTAAATTTAGTTTCATCAAAAACAAATTCTTTAGAATCAATATTTGTACGTAAAGGCAATATTCCTTCTTTAGCTAAATCTACTATATTCTCTCCGTACATTTTTAATTTTTTATATTTATTAAAAATTTGCTTGAAGCTCTTCACTTCACCATCATAATTAATTTCGCCATCACTTATCAAAATCATTCTCTTACATACTTTTTCAATATCCGAAATCTCATGAGTTGTTAGTATGATAGTAGTATTATACTTCTCATTTATTTTTAGTATTAGTTCCATAATTTTCTTCTTTGTTTCTATATCTAAACCGATAGTCGGTTCATCTAAGAACACCAGTTGAGGTTTATGAATAATACTAGCTATAAACTCCCCACGCATTCTTTGTCCTAAAGATAGTTGCCTTACTGGTTGATATAAGTACTCTGTTACATTTAATTCTGTTATTAAATAGTCTAACCATTCTTTATTATCTACTTCATAGATTTTTGATAAATACTCAAAAGAATCAATTAGTGGTAAATCCCACCATAAATGTGATTTTTGTCCAAATAGCGCACCTATGTTTTTAGCATTTTTTTTCCTGTTTACAAACGGATCTTTACCGAACACTTTTATTGAACCTTTTGTAGTAGTTAGTATTCCTAACAGTAATTTTATTGTTGTAGATTTTCCAGCTCCATTATTCCCTATATATCCTACAATTTCTCCTTCTTTAATACTAAAATTTATCTCCTTCAACGCTTGTTTAACTATCTTCTCTGTATTAAAAAAGCCAACTCTATTTTTTATTATGTAATCTTTACTAAGACTCTCAACACTAATTATCTCTTTCATAATATTTCCTTTTATTTTACTGATTTATTATCCGATTCACGATGATTTTCTTCATCAAATTCTACTATTTTTCTAGAACCTATTCTCCTATTTTTAACTATATTAACGTATGTTTATCATAAAGTCAATATTTTCTGAATATTAAGATAATTTTTCTTTTAATTTACGATGAGGAAATTATTTTCGCTAGCAAATTCGGTGATTTTTGAAACAATAAAAAAACAACCCCATCTCTCTAAATCAGAAGATAAGGTTGATACTTAATAATTTATTTCTTTTGTCTTTTAACTCGTTTCTTTCCTTTTTCTATTCTTATTTTTATTAAAAAGAAACACAAGAATTATTATAAAATATCCTACATACATAATATTGTTTAAAATGTACAACATGTGATTGTTTATTAAATATCTATTACTATAATAATCGGAAATATATAAATTAATAATTTTTCAAAAAAATCTTTTTTTAGTTTCATAATTTCTAATCATCCTTCTTAATAATTAACAACATATGTACTAATTTTAAATTATTAAATCTATTCTTCCCCACTTTATTCTCCCATTAATTTCAAAAAACAGACTCTTAATTTAGTAATAACTTAATCTGATACTATAATTTATTCATCTTTTAACAAAAAACAACAATTAATGTAACTGTCTACTATTTCTCCAATTTTATTATCATCTATCAAATTTGGAATTTTTTCTTTAGTTTTTTCTATTAATAAATTTCTATCTAATAAATGTATATCCTCAGCTGCTATTTCATCAGTAATGTCTGAATAGAACATAAGCAAATCTTCAGTTTGCTCTATATTTAACCCATTTTTAAAACAAGCAAATGTAAATGACGGTTCTTCACCGTGCTTAACCCTTAAATAATCTACTAGTTCAGCAATAATTTTAAAATTTAGTAAATTATCATTAAACATTTTTTCAATCATAGGATCCATAATTATTTTCCCCTTTCTGTTGTACTTATTTACAGATATAATTATATCATTCTCTCATAACAAAAATAAATATCTTTAATTCACTCCGAAAAAATATATTTTAATTTATAGCAGATAAATCTACGATACTTTTTTAAGACTCATTAGTGATATTACTATAATGATAATTAAAAAATATAAATTTATATATGAAAAATATTCTTTTCCTAATTTTTCTATCAGAAACGCTATTATTATACCTCCTAGAGAATACAAGATACTTCCTAAAACTAGGATTAATGATAGTACTTGTCCCATTATTTTTCTAGAAATTTTTCTTTGGAAAAATGTTGCTTTATAAATTAGTACTGGTGCTGAAGCAACTCCTGCTATAATAAGTATAATTACTGAAAGAATAATATTCGTACTAAAATAAAACAGTATCAATAATAAACAATGCACTATAATACCTAGGCAAATTAATTTTTCTATTTTAATTTTTGATATAAATTGTAAACCTATTATAAGTGAAGCTAGTATAATACCAACAGATTGTAAAGAATTTAATATTCCATACGCTACACTATCATTATTTAAATTTTGTTCTACATATATTGGTAATAAAACGATAAAACTTCCCCAAGTGAACATATTCCACAATGTCGTATTAATTGTCATAAGGAATATCTCACTATTTTTTACAATATACTTCATAGAACTAAATATTGTATATTTTTCCTGTCTGTTTTCACTGTTACTAAATATCTCGTCACTTTTTATTGTACTTATTATTATTGCCGAAATAAAAAATAATACAGCACCTATTATAAAAGCTATACTATTATTACCTAACACTCCCATTATTGCTACAGAAATCGAACCAAAGATATAAGAGATGTCAAAAAATATTATCATCAATGCATTAGCTGTTACTAATTGTTCATCATTACACACCTCTTTTATTATTATATCTCCTCCTGCTGATAAAGGAATTCCTATAACGCTATTCAAACCTATCAATAATCCTATAATACTTAAAGATATCTTATCATTAAACGGTAATAAGAATATAATCAGAAAAATACTAGCTCTTAGTAGTAAAAATAAGAACATTGCTTTTCCAATATTAAACCTGTCTAACACTTTTGATATTAATGGTCCAAAAACTATAGCTGGTAATTGAGTCAACACACCAAAAATAGCTATCAATAATGGTTTTTTAGTTTCTTCATAAATCAACCAGATAATACTTATACTAACAAATGATTGCGCTAATGTTATAAAGTTAATCGAAAAAAAATACTTTATAAAATCAACATTTTTTAAAACACTCATATATTTATTCATAAATTAATTCCTTTTTATTCCATAGTCTCTCATGTCTTATTCTAAAATTTTAATAATATGTGAATTTATAAATTTTAAATATATCTTCTAAAAATTTTTCCCTTATTTTTCATAACATATAAATAATTACTATATTTATTATAATATGAAAATAAAATGGTAACAATTTGAAAATTTTAATATAAAATCATGCACCCTCTACTTCACTTCTCCCTTTTTCTTATAATATTCTTTCGCAAAATCTACGCAACTTTTTAAATCTATACACAGAACTGGTGTTTTCTGAATCTCTTTTATTTGATAACTCCCCTTACAATTCTCCAAGAATTCTTTCTGTACTGTTAAAAAATCATCATATATATCTAATTCGATATTAGAGAACTCTAACCACTCTCCATCCACATTAGCACTTTCTTTTATTGTTTTTCGATTTAATGAATACTCTGCAAGATGTAATGCTGTATTGGATTCAAAATCAGTTCCTAATAACAAAATTTTGGCATTTTGATCATACAATCTCCCTAATGGTGAATTGTATCCTAAGCCATCATCTAATGGATGCTCTTTTATAATTTCCTGCGCTTTTTCTCCTACTGCTGAAAAAGAATATAGTGGATGAGAACTTCTAATAGAATGTTTTAGATTCATAACAAACTCGCTAAATTTTCCCATACCTCGTGTACTAGATAGATTAACATCATAAGATAAACTCTCTTGTTTTATTTTTTCTATCCACTCCTCAGGAACTTTAGGATATTCCCAATACTCTGGAGACATATTTTCTAAAGATTGTGTTGGAACAACGAGCCTTCCGTTTTCTCCTAATCTTTCCATAATAGCTTCATAAATACATCTTGCACCGCCGATTATATAACCGAATTTACTAAGAGAAACATGTGCAATCAGGGTATCACCTTCTCCTATTTCCAAATCTTTAAATAAATTTAAAAAATCACTTTTACCAATAGGCATTAAATTATTATCTAAAGCATCACTCATAAACTTATAACTCATGCTTGTCCTCCTTATTAAATGGGAGTGACTCAAAATCTTATTCTCAGAGAAATTGATTTTTTAGCCACTCTCCTATTTTCATTTTCCTATTCAATCTATATCATTTTTTACTAACTTTCACTTATATTACAATTTTATAATATTATCAAATTTTCCTCTTAGTTCATCACTTATATCATGGCTAATCATTATTATAGTTAATTCTCTATTTCCTAACAGCATTTCTACTAAACCTTTCGCTGATTCTTTGTCTAAAGCTGATGTTCCTTCATCTATTAAAAGTATGTTTTTACCATTAAATAACGCTCTAGCTATAGCTAATCTTTGACGTTGTCCTCCTGAAAGATTCTTTCCATGAACCTCTACTTCTGAATATAAGAAGTCTTTCTGTGTTAAGCCCACTTTTTCTAAATACTCTGCTACTTCACTATCCTCAGCTACTTCTCCCATAGTTATATTGTCTTTGACAGTGCCTGAAAATACAAAATTTTCTTGTTGAATTATAGTCAGTTTTTCTAGTATTTGCTTAGTAGATAATTTCTTCAAATCGACATTACAATACTCTACACTACCTTCATAATTTCTTAATTGCCCTGTAATTATTTTAAATAATGTTGATTTACCAACGCCACTATCTCCGCTTATTAAATATTTATTCCCCTCTTTTATATCAAGATTCACATTATTTAGGATTTCTTTATCACCATAACTGAAATATAAGTTTTTAATTTTAAATAATGTTTCTCTTAAAGAATATTCAACAGGTGAGTGAGTATCCTTATTATTTAACATGAATTCATCATGCTTAGAGAAAATAGGTTTTGCCCCTTTAATAAATGCTATTCTATAACCTACTTGGCTCATACCATCAAATACAAGATTAGCAAACATTCCTACAGCTGCAACTGCACCGATTTCCAAATTATCTTTAACAACTAAATACCCTGTAACAAAAACTAATAACACTTGGAAAAAGACATTTAATCCAAAATTAAGCATATAATAATTACTTTCCAACTTACTTTGTTTAACAAATACATTTTTCAAAATTCTACTTATATTAGCTATTCTTTTAGGAATTATTTGCAATTTATTAAGAGAGAAATACGTATCATAACCTAGAATCGTTTCCTCTAATGAAGCTACATAGTTCTCATTTTCTTTAGTAACTTCTGTTCCCATATTATGAAGTTTTTTATTAAAAATTTTTGGAAGATAAATTAATATTCCTGTTCCTATAATAGTAATTAAAGAAATAATCCAGTGATATTTCAATATAGCATAAAGAGAAAATACCACACTAGAAAGGCTGTATATTATAGCAAATATATTTCTCAAACCTTTTTCTTGAATCATTTGAATATCATTGTTAAACCAAGATTGATAAACACCAGATGAATTGTCTTTATACTTTTCAATATCTAATTCTATAAGGTTACTAGACAGATTATCCTTGACATCTATTCCAATATCTTGAATAAAAATCTCCTCTCTTACCTTTACCACCCTATCAATTACTATAATAACAATCCACGTAACTGATAAGAATAAGATAATTTCAAAGAAACTATGTAGATTTCTATTAGTAAGCACAGTTATAGCATCTGCATTTAAAAAGTTACTCTTCATAAGAAATAACTGTCTTAACAATATAAGAAAACAAATTAATAAGAACCTATATTTAAATTTTAAAATATATTTTTCCATAAATACCCCCTACTTTTAATTCCACTTAATTTAATAACATGCTATTAAGGGAAATTTTGAGAACTATATAAAACACCAACTTATATATTTATACATTTATTATAGTATGAAAATAAGATGATAACAATATAAACTTATAATTTTCAGAAAATTTGCTCTAATTGTCTTGACACACACAAAAAAGTCAGTATAATTAAAGTTACATAAATACTATAGGGGATTCAAAAATAACTAAATCTAAAAAAAGTTTATATGAGAGCTCGTATTCACAGTCTAAACTCATCTTATAAAAGCTTTTTAGAGATCTAAGAAACTTCATGGAGAAATTGACAAATCGATGTCTCGGAAGTCGCTATTTTTGAGTGACTTCTATAGAAATATAATCTATACAAAGGAGAGCAATATGATTAAAAATATTTTAGAAGTTATAACATTAAACAAATTAAAGTTATCCATTATGTTTATTTTAACACTAATAGTATCAATAGGGACTGTTTACGTTGTATATGCTCGTGTTGATATTGTTGATTCTGTAATATACAAAACAGGGTCTCTTTGGACAAAAGTTGGTGTTATTATTTGTATTTTAATAATAGTAGAATTACTTAGAGCATGGTTAAAAATTATAATTGCACAATTAGTTAAACAATGGAAAATATATCTAGGTGATAGAATTAGTAAAAACATAGAAACTATGTCTCAATCAGAATTTAATAAGGTTGATTCTGGTGAGCATATGACTAAATATACTTATCAACTTGAATTATTATCTGCGTATTTATTCTCACCAGTAACTGGTTTACTTAGTGCTATTGTATTATTTATCTCATCAATAGTATTTTTATGGCTTATTAATTGGAAATTTGTTGTATTCGCCCTATTATCATCAGTCGCTATGTTTTTAATAAGCGGTAAGTTTGGTAATAAAATTAGTGTAGGATATACAAATTTATCAATTTTATCAGGGAAATTCTCTGGAGTTTTAAAGGAATATTTAACAGGTTATGAAGATTTGAAAAATATCGGTAAGATAAATTTATTCTCAAAAAATGTTAAGGCTAGTCAGATTCAAAAAGAAGATCAACAGTATAGTATTTCTAAATTAATGGCATTCGGTGAATTAACTTTACAAAGTATTGAGAAGCTACTTGAATTATTAATTTTTATCTTTGCGATTTACTTAGTTTTAAAAAATGAATTAACTATAGGTACAATTGCTTCGGTATCTACTATACTAGGAATTTACCTTACTTCTATCAATCAATTGGTAGACCTGTATATTAAGGTAATCGGTACAAAAGAAATATTAAATAGCGTTATAACTAAAGCAACTGCTAAAGAAACACTTTACCCACATGTTGAAGAAAATATTGAATTTAAAGACTTTAATTATAGTTTCGGAGATAACCATGTCATTAAAAATTTCAACTTTAATATAAATAAAGGTGGAAAATATGCCGTAATCGGTAAAAGTGGTTCTGGAAAATCTACTATAATCAAGTTGCTACTAGGAAAATTACAATCCAACCAAGATAAAGTTTTAATCGATGGAAATCCCCTTGAAATACAGGATGATATTAACTTCTCGAAAGAAATTGGATATGTAAGTCAACAAACATCTATTTTTAGCGGTTCAATCCGATATAACATCACTTTAGATGATAATTATTCAGATGAAGAAATATGGAGCACATTGGAAAAAGTTTGTTTAGCTGATAGAGTTAAAGCTTTACCTGACGGCTTAGATCACAACTTATCTAATATGGGAGAAATCCTTTCAGGAGGAGAAAAACAAAGATTAGTTCTTGCGAGAGTTTTAATTAGAAATTATCCAATTTTAATTCTTGATGAAGCAACCTCAGCATTAGACGAAAAAACAGCAGTACGTATAGAAAACAATATCTTAGCTGACGAAAAATTAACTTTAATAATGATTTCTCACCATATACAAGAAGAAATCAAAAAACAACTAACAGAATGTGTAGAATTAAAAGTAGAGTAATATGATTTATTAAATGGTCTAAACAAAATGAGAGTGACTCAAAATTGAGATTTTTGAGCCACTCCTTTTTTATTTTCCCCTATAAAATCTAGCAACAATAGCACAACAATTATATTGAATACCTACATTCCAAATTAAAATTTTAAACTAAAAATTCTTACACTTTGAACAGTATCCTCCTCTAGTAATTGTTCAAAAGTATAAACTTATGCAAATTTCTTATAAAAGTATAAATATCTCATTACGAATAGAAATGAAACTAACACGAATAGAAATGCGAACTTAACTAGATTATCTATAAATTGTAAATAGATAAATACTAGTAAAACACCTGCTACTTCTACCAAGTATTCTATTACACTTGCTTTTTTCCAGTTGATTTTTTCATATAAGTCAACCACATAATATTGAGCAATACCTAATATCATAAACGCCAATGCAGCTAAACTATATGCCTTAATATCTGTTTTATCCTGAGTAAAAGCTTCAGGTAAAAAGCTTGTAGTGTTAGTTAAATATTTATTGATAGCTATAAATAAGAAACCTACTACTTCAACTTACAATACCAACAACCCTAAATCTTTAAGCTTATTCATTTTTCTCTCCCTCCTTTTTAAAATTATTTTATTAACTAATACAATATAATTATTTATACTTATTCGATTGTATTATACCATTTTTTAAAACGCATTCAAAATGTTTGTGATGTAATGTTACGTGTATTTTTTATGAGAGTGACTAAAAAGTCCTAAAATTTAACGAAGTTTATATGAAAACTCATGGACACAGTTGTTTATTGATATCTAAATTCACTTTATAAAAGCTTTTTAGATATCTAATAAACTTTGCAGGGGTGACTAGACAAAATCTTGTTTCTTAAGAAATCATGATTTTTGAGTCACTCCCCATTACATATACCTCATCATACATTTTTAAAGTTTCTGGATAAGATCTGTGTGAGATATGAATTAAAGTTTTATCTTTCATACTTAATAGTAATTTTTCAACTAAGATGTATGTATCTTTATCCAATCCTGATAATGTTTCATCTAAAACTATAACATGTTTTTCCTGTAAGATAGCCCTGATTAACGCTAATCTTTGTTTTTGTCCACCAGATAAATTAGATTTCCTCTTATCGTACGTAGTATTTATCAAATCAGAAGCTTCTTTAATTTTGTCATCTAATCTAGTTTCTTTTATTAAAGTCATTATTTTATCCGCTTCTATGTTTTTATAAAAAGTAAGATTATCGCTAACCGTTCCTACAAATATAAAGCTATCTTGAGGAACATAAGTTATTATTTTCTGAATTGTGTTGTATTCATAACTGTTAATATTTTTTCCGTTTAAAAATATATTACATCCTTCAAGATTTTTCGTTAATAGCAATGCTAACGTCGATTTTCCACTACCACTATCTCCTTGAATTAAATACTTTTTACCCTTTTCAAAATTAGCCGAAAAATCACTAAAAATTTCTCTATTATTAATCTTATAACTTTCATTTCGAACTTCTATATTTTTAAAATCTATAATATCATGACTATCTAGATATTCAAATTTCTCTTTAGAATCTAATTCTCTCTTTATATCTTTTACCGATGTTATATTAGCTATAGAAGCTGTTATCAAATTAACAGGCATTACTAACTCTGCAGAAATAGTAAAAATAGATACTATATCTCCTACACTCGTATTTCCTAATAGAGCTTGACGACCTCCTATATATAAAATAGTAATAATAGTAGCGTAAAATACTAATCCAGTTAAGACATTTACAAGTGATACTAAAACATTTTTTCTATTAACAAGTTTATTTATTTTTTTATATTCATTAAGTAATTTTTTATAAAATATATTAGCCGAATCGCTGTTCTTAATAACTAATAATCCCTCTAAAAAATCCTCAAGTTTATCATTATATCTAGCCTTTTGTTTTGAAATACTATTTTGGACATTTTTCAAATATACTTTGAAAATATTAGGAATTACTATCGGAAATAGTGACAATCCTATAACCCAAAAAGCTGTTGTTACATCTAATTTGAACAACGCTATAGTAGCAAAAATAAAATAAACTATCCCCTGATACAGGGAGAAAATCGTATTATAATATTGATCTTTTACCATTTCAATGTCATTGTTTACAGTAGATAATAAATTTTTACTCTTTGTATCAAGTTTATTTCTAAATAAACTACCCACAAGCGTTCTATGAATATTGAATCCAATTTTATTTAGATAAACAGTATCTAAAATCTGACGTAAATATTCACATATAAGCATTAGTATAATAATTACAGATAAATATATAATTTGATTGTAGAATAATTGTTCATTTTTAGTAGTAAGTGCATCAACAACATATTTAATTTGATAAGAAAAATAAATATTAATCCCCGAGACTACTGTAATAAGAAATTAAACTACCGCAAATAAAAATTTTCTCATATTTCCCACTCCTTAGTTGAGTCCTTCTATTTAAAAGTTCAGTTTTCATTTTATAAATATCCTTTGAAAATCTAAATATAATAAAAAGAAATTAATTGCTAATAAAAGCTAATCAATTTCTTTCTTAATATTTAATACTGTAAAATAATTCAATCTATAGATTAACTTTCCACTCAACATAAAATCCAATTAACGTTTTGTTAAATTATAGAAATTATATCAAATAAAAAATTGCTAGTCAATGTTATTTCTGAAAATTCAAGATAGTTTTTAGAATTTGTCAATTCGCAAATTAAATTTCAATTCAAATAATAAATAGGAATTTAACCTAAAACTAATCTTTTAACTGAAACTAAAAAAATACATGTCTTCTCTTTTCTAGTAAATTAAAAAATATTCTATACAAAAAAGCTAGGAAAAATTCCTAGCTTAACGTTCACACTTAAAATATAGGTAGTGAATCACCTTCTTATATACTACTATATTTATACTGAAAAATCAATTTTTTATATTTCGTTTTAGACCTTTTACTTTTTTAATACTCCCCTACAACCTTATATTTTCTCAGTATATATTTTAACTGTTCACCTGTAACATCTTCGTATTTATAATCTATATTTTCTATTGCTAAATAGTTCAATACTTTTCTAATGCTGACATATCCTTTTTTTGCCACTACGATATGATCTAGCATTTCAATACCAACTATTTCACCAACTTCCATTAGATTTATCGTTGTTTTAATATCTTCTATAGAAGGAGTTGCGTCTCCACTCGGGTGGTTATGTACACAGACGATGCTCGAAGCACTATTTTTTATTGCTAGTTTAAATACTTCTCTTGGATGCACTACTGACATAGATAAACTACCTTTGAATACTTCTCTTTTTTCGATTATTTTACCTTTCGTATCAATATCTAATACTACGAAAACTTCTTGTGTTAAATTCTCTAAAGATGATTTTAAATAATTGGCTATTGACTGCGGGCTATCACACTTAACATCTAAAACATTCGTCGCATATATTCTTCTTGCAAACTCTATATTCGCCAGAATATGTATCGCCTTTTCCTGACCTACCCCTTTATGTTTCATAAGTTCTGTTAAAGTTGCATCTCTTAACTTTGTAATACCTCCCATATCTTTTAGAATCATGTCGGAAAGCTCAATTACATTTTGATTTTTTGTCCCTGTTCTTAATAATATTGCTAGAATCTCTTTATCGCTGAGAGCTAGAGCACCTAATTTTTTGAATTTCTCCCTCGGACGATCTTCTTCACTAAACTCTTTAATAGTATAGCCTACTACCATAATAATCCCTCCCTTATTAATATGATTGTTAAATAGCTAAGTGCTATGAATGGCACTAGTGGTAGTTTGGTTTTTCTTTTAACTTTTTTCAAGATAATTAACCAAATAGCGAAAAATCCTGCATATAAAAATGTGAAAATCAACAAATACACTCCCTCAAATAAATTTAAATTTAATGCTAAAACACAAAAAACTTTTATGTCACCATAACCTAAACCACCTCTTGTGAAAATATATAGTATATGAAAAATAATAATAAGATAAATAAAATCTAAAAAATTGAATAAATAATAGTGTATATATATAGAAGAAAAATTTAATATAATTAGAAGATAAAACAACTCATCATTAACTTCAAATAATTTTATATCTTCTATTCCTAAAAAAATGAGAATAATAAATATACTGACTTCAAGATAACTAATAAAAATAA
The DNA here is from genome assembly GCF_053758945.1 of Gemella parahaemolysans. Taxonomy (NCBI): domain Bacteria; kingdom Bacillati; phylum Bacillota; class Bacilli; order Caryophanales; family Gemellaceae; genus Gemella; species Gemella parahaemolysans. Next base: position 95,594 of record NZ_JBSMTP010000002.1, on the reverse strand, counting down.
AATAATTTTGGAAAATAATAAATAATACTATAGTAATAAAAGTAAAAATTTCGTATAAAAATACATCTAATGGAATTTTTTGATTACAGTAACTACATCGTCCTTTTTTAAACAAATAGCTAAAGATTGGAATTAAGTCGCTCCCCCTTAATTCTTTATGGCAACTTGAACAATGACTTCGTCTAAATAGGAACTCTTTTTTATTTTCACTATCTACTAAACATTTGATTGCACTAGCAAATATAAGACTTACAATAACAATAAATATATATCTTTCCATAAATATCTCCCCTCACTTTATAACCCTTCAATTATATTTTATCATAAGTATATTTACCTAACCAACTTTATCCTTACTGATGTTTTAGCTATTAAATAATATTTTTTTATTCGTAATATTTTTTAAAAATCTCTTCGGAATTCTGTATACAACTTTTCCTCTTGAATAGATTTTCACAAGAAATCATACTCATTTTCAATTTCTATTATCATTCTAGTCCACTCATAGTAATATCTATTTTCAAAAGAATTTACATTTTTTCATTTTTGTAGTACAATATTGTTTATAGTTTTCCGAAGGCAAGATTTCCGCCTTAAGGAAAGTAGTTTTATATTCTTATTCTACACTATTATTTTTAGAGAAGGTGATTAAATGATTTTTAAAAAATTTTTGAGAAAAAGTCAAGAAGAGTTAGAAGCTGCGAATCAGCTTTCTCTTCAAGAAATTAACAATACAGTTGATGTTCCAAAAGAAGGAAGCTTTTTAAAGAAAGTCCTGGCTTATAGTGGACCGGGAGCATTAGTAGCAGTCGGTTATATGGATCCTGGTAACTGGATTACCTCTATCGCTGGTGGTGCTCAATATGCGTATAGCTTACTATTCGTTATACTTATATCGAATCTTATCGCGATGTTGCTTCAATCAATGTCTGTAAGATTAGGTATTGTAACTGGTATGGACCTAGCTCAAGCAACTAGAAAGCATACTGGTAAAAAAATGGGATTTGTTCTCTGGATAATTACCGAACTAGCTATTATGGCTACCGATATTGCAGAAATTATTGGTAGTGCTGTAGCTTTAAAATTATTATTCGGTATTCCTTTACTAATAGGGGTTATAATAACTATCTTTGATGTATTCTTACTCCTATTATTAGCACATTTTGGATTTAGAAAAATCGAAGCTATTGTAGCTACCTTGATATTTACAATTCTAATAATATTCTTCTATGAAGTTTTATTAGCTAACCCTAATACCGGCGAATTAATTAAAGGTTTTATTCCGAACAAGGATGTAATTAATAATAAAGGTGCATTATTTATTGCCTTAGGTATCGTGGGAGCTACAGTTATGCCTCACAATCTGTACCTACATTCTTCTATTGTTCAAGCAAGAAGATACGATAGAAAGGACAACAAAGTTAAAAAAGAAGCTATTAGATTTTCTACTATAGATTCTAATATTCAACTTTCAATCGCATTTGTTATTAACTGCTTACTATTAGTTCTAGGTGCTTCTTTGTTTTATGGTCATGGTGATAGTCTTGGACGCTTTACAGACCTTTATAACGCTTTACAAGATAGCAGCATTGTTGGAGCTATTGCTTCACCACTCCTTAGTACACTATTCGCCGTAGCTCTATTGGCCTCCGGTCAAAATTCTACTATTACCGGAACATTATCAGGACAAATAGTTATGGAAGGTTTCATCCACATGAGACTTCCTATGTGGATGAGAAGAATGCTAACTCGTGTAATTGCGGTAATGCCTGTTGTCATTTGTTTAATAATTTTTGGTGATAGCGAACAAGCAATTGAGAGCTTACTAATATACACACAAGTATTCTTAAGTATCGCTCTTCCAATATCTATTATTCCTCTAACACTATATACATCAGATAAAAAACTTATGGGAGAGTTTGTTATTAAACCATGGATGAAAATTGTTGCATGGATCTGCACAGTCGTATTGATAATCTTAAATTTCTGGTTAATAATATCAACATTCATATAAACTAATAGGAGTGACTCAAAAATCGTGATTTCTAAAAAATCGATTTTATAGAGTCACCCCTTTTTTATTGCTTAATACATACAGCATTAATATCACATCTTCTATACTTCATAAATAACAAAAAAAAGACAGCTCTTACGAACTGCCTTTAATATTTTTTAATGAAATTATTTAACAGGTAATACTGCTCCATTCCATTTTTCTTTAATAAATTTTTGAGTATCTTCAGATTTTAAAGCTGCAACAAGTTTTTTAACAACAAGTTTATCTTTGTCACCTTCACGAACAACGACGATGTTTGCATATGGGTTGTCGTCTGTAGCTTTTTCTACTAAAACTGGCTCAGTTGCTGCGTTTAATCCTGCATCAACAGCGAAGTTAGCGTTGATTGAAACTAGGTCACCTTCACCGTTTTGGTAGAATTTAACCATTAGAGCTGGATCATTTTCGTAGCTGAATTGTAATTTTTTAGGGTTTTCAGCGATATCATCGAAAGTAGCTGTTACTGGGTCTACACCATCTTTAACTTTTACTAATCCTTCAGAAGCTAATAATTTAATTACACGTCCCCATTCAGATTTGTTGTTACTTACTAATACTTTAGCACCTTCTTTAAGGTCTTTAACGTTTTTAACTTTTTTAGAGTATAATCCGATTGGCTCTAAGTGGATTGCACCAGCATCTTCAATTTTGTATCCATTTTCTTTAATAGCATTTTTTAAGAATGGTACGTGTTGGAAGTAGTTAATGTCGATTTCTTTATCGTTTAACGTTTTGTTTGGTACATAGTAGTCTTGGTATGTAACGATGTCTAATTTGATTCCTTCTTTTTCAAGTTGTGGAGCAACGTGCTCTAATAATACAGCGTGAGGTACGTTAGTAGCTCCAACTTTAACTGTTACAGGTTTGCTAGGATCTAGTTTATCAACTTCAATACCTTTTTTCTCAGTTTTTGATGCGCTTGAGCATCCAATTAATACGATTCCAAGTATAAAACTTGTTACTAAAAATAATAATTTCTTCATTATATAATTTTCTCCTTTTGATTTTATTATTTATTTTTGGGTTTTGCGAATTTTATGTAAAAAAAATCACCCTTACTCTCCTAAGAGAATAAGGGCGAAACTAATTTCACGGTACCACCTTACTTTTTCGTAAACTACGAACTTTATCACTACAACGTCTATGCATCTAGAATATATACGAGATAGTGTGCGTTTGTAACGTAACGCCTACGAAAAAAGCTTGTGTTTTAAAACTCACTTTTTTTACCATTCAAACCATTTTCCTCTATGATCTGCATTGTGTGCTTTCACCCGCTCACACTCTCTGTAAAAGTTCCTATAAAGTACTTATTTGAATATCGGTAATTTTTAACTTGACTATATATTATCATTAGCAAATAAAATTGTCAACACTTTTTTTTGAATTTTTTTAAAAAGTTTTTTGAAAATTCACGAATATTTACTTTTTCATTTAAATAAAATACTATCTCTTCTGAACAAATTCTAATCAAGATTATTATTTTTTAACCACTGCTCTATCACTTCTATAGTTTTATCTCTGTATTTCGGAGCCTCATACATGTGATCTGATCCTTCTATAATACTTAGTGTAGAATTTTTATATTTCTTAGCCGTTGCTTTTGCTATATTTGGATGTACCATTTTATCTTCACTACCAGTTATAACTAATACTGGTTCATTCACCTTATCAAAATCAATATAAGCACCTTTTTGCTTATCTAAAAATGGTAGCGCCATTTGGAAGTACGTAAAACCAGATTCCGGAACTAGTTTAGAAAATTCTCTTTCTTTGTCCTCTTCATCTTGGTTATTCATACAGTAATCATAAAAAGCATGTTTATAAGGTGGCATAGATTTTTTCCAAAATCCCCAACGTAAAAAATGTTTATAGAAACAAATTACCATACTTGGATAAAAAGCGAAAATTCCTGCAGCAGGTGCAGTTCCCATTAAAATAATTCCCTTAGTCTTTGTCTTCATAGCAACTTTCTGCGCAAGAAGCCCACCTAGAGAATGCCCCAATACAATCGGAGCTTCATCTAACATTTCTATTAAATCTACAATATCATCCGTAAACTCATCCAAACTAACATCTGCTACCTTTTTTTCAACTTCTTCATAAGGCAAATCATGATATCTTAGAGTTGGAGTATATACATTTAAACCTAATTTCTCCAATTCATTAACAAATTCTCCCCAAACAGTTCCGTCACACCATGTACCATGTATCAATACTATATTCGTCATAAAAATTCCTCCTACCACCTGATTAGCATTATTTTTTCCACACTAATTATACACTTAAATCTTTCAACAATCAAATAATCACATAAAATACTCCAAAATATTAATTGTAACAGTCAAAAAAAGAGTAGAATCAAAAACTGGTAAATATTTTTGTTCTACTCTTTACATCACCATTTGAAAGTTATCAAAAAGTGAATTAAACTTTGGAGGCTAATTTTAGAATTGTTCGATCATTTCACGAACAGTTTTTTCAATGTTATCTGAATATGAGATTGCTGATATAATAGATATACCATCAACATCTGTTTTCATAATATCTCTAATATGCTGTGTCTGAATACCACCGATTGCCACTAATGGCATATGTGGTAATAATCTTCTCATTAACTCTAGACCTTCATAACCTATAGCACCGCCAGCATCGTCTTTTGATTGTGTGACATACACAGGTCCTACACCAACATAATCTACATATTCAACTTTAGATTGTTTAAATTCTTCTTCATTTCCGATAGAAAGACCTATTATTTTATTAGGCATTAATTTTCTAATTTCATCAACACCAAGGTCATCCTGTCCTACATGTACTCCGTCAGCATCTATTTCTAATGCCAACTCTATATCATCATTAACAATAAACGGAACATTGTATTTTTTACAAAGATCTTGGAGTTTTATTGCTAATTCTACTTTTTCCTTACCTTCTAAGGCTCCTTCACCTTTTTCACGAAATTGAAATAAAGTTATTCCACCTTTTAAAGCATCTTCAACTACTGTATATAAGTCCTTACCTAAGCAAGTAGTAGTTCCACAAATAAAATATAATTTTAATAGTTCTTTATTAAACATAATTATTTCACCTTTTTAAATGTTTCAATATCTTTATCAGTGATTTCATATAACGCATTAATAAATTCGACTTTGAATGTTCCTGGAAGATGTCCATTAGGACGTTTTTCCGCCATTTCCCCGGCAATATTATATGCTAACATAGCTGTCTCTAATGATTTTAATTCTTCACCTTTCTCTAGTCCAATAAAACTTGCTAATACAGCCCCTAATAAGCATCCTGTTCCAATAACTTTAGGCATCATTGCACTTCCATTATGGATAGTTACTACTTCTCCATTAACAGCAATAGCATCAACTTCTCCAGTTACTACTATAGGGATATTATACTTAGCATTTGCTGCTAAGGCAATTTCATCAATATTATCTACTCCCGCACTGTCTACTCCCTTAGAGGCTACATTTATGCCGACTAAAGATGCAATTTCTCCAGCATTTCCTCTTATAGCTGCTAACTTGTAATTGTTAATTAAATCATCTGATACTTTTTTTCTATACGCTCCCGCTCCACAAGCTACAGGATCTAATACTGCAGGCACATTGTATTTTTCAGCTATTTTAAGTGCTTCTTGGTATAACTTCCAAGTTTCATCTGTTAATGTACCGATATTAATTAATAATCCTCCAGCATATTTTAATAAATCTTCTAAATCTTTTGGATATTCACTCATCGCTGGTGATGCTCCTAGTGCTACTAATCCATTTGCTGTGAAATTTTTAACTACATCATTAGTTATACAAATCACTAACGGTGCTTTCTCTTTTAATAATTTTAAACTTGTCATATTTATAAATATCCTTTAAATGCTATATGATTCACAGGTCCATTTCCATGACCTATTTCTGGTGTGTATTTAATTGCGGCTGTAATGAACTTTTTCCCAATTTCTACAGCTTCAACAATACTTTTTCCTTTTGCTAATTCAGCTGTAATAACTGCTGAGAAGGTACAACCTGTTCCATGTGTATGATTAGTCTTAAATCTTTCACTAGTCCATACTTTTTTAGTCCCATCATTTAAAAATAAATAATCTTTCGCTTCACCTGTTAGATGTCCACCTTTTATAACTACTGACTTACATCCAACTTCATCGATAATGAATTTTCCTGCACGATTAACATCATCTTCTGTTAATATTTTAAAATTAACAATTTCTTCTGCTTCAGGTACATTTGGTGTAATAATAGTTGCTAATGGTAATATTTCTTCTTTTAGATGTTTTCTCGCAACATCATCTATCAATTTATCCCCACTTGTCGCAACCATAACCGGATCAACAACATAAGGAACATATTTTGGTAAATATCTTTTAATTAATTTCATCATGTCAGCATTTGCTATCATTCCAGTTTTTATACTATCAGGTGTTATATCGTCAAACACACTTTTTAATTGCGCTTCTAATATATCTAAATCTAGATTCCTTATCATTTGAACACCCAGCGTATTTTGTGCAACGACACTAGTAACTACAGCCATTCCATACACTTCACGTGCTTGAAAACTTTTTAAATCCGCCATAATTCCTGCTCCACCAGTTGGATCAGTTCCAGCAATAGTTAATGCAATATTAAGTTTACTCATACCCTATACCTCTAAATCCCAACGTTCTTGTATATAAGCCATATTGAAGAAACGACGTTCATGTTCACAACTTTCTAAGAAGTTTTTAATAAGTCTTTGTTTACCTTCTTCACTCATAAATTCAGCTTCACGATTGATAATTTTGTGATACTCAGTAAGTACTTCATCTACTAAGCCATCAGCATAAAATTCAACCCAGAATTTTAGTGGATGATCTTCTGCTAAATTGTGATTAGCTAAAATCTTTCTAGCTACCATTTTATAAATCCATGGACATGGTGCCATTGCACTTAGTGTTTCTGCCATACCAAATGCAAATGCATTATAATACATATGCTTTATATAATGGTCTGCAGATGGATACCACTCTCCGCCTTTAATAATCTCTTGATAGTCTCTCCCTATATAATCTGCTAAGTTTTTATGTGCAGCAATTTCCTCATTTAATACAAAATTAATCTGACCTAAGAAAAAGTTTTTTTCAACTTTATCATTACTTTTCGCTAAAAGAATGGCATAAATATCGCTAAAGCTCTCTAAATATAGTGCATCAGCTTTCAGATAGTGCTCTACTGCTTTCTCTGATAAATCAGCGCGAATTAATCCTTGAATAAAGCCATCATTGTAAATCTTATCAACAATTGGTAATGCCTTTTCTTCCATAATATCAGTAATAAGTTTCATAGGTATATCCCCCTCAGTATATTTAATTTTAGTATAAAATAATATCACTTATGATAAATAAAAAAGTCCCCTTACTAACGTAAAAGAACTCTGAGAACTATATTAACAATATCTTATTATCCACCTATAGTGGATTACTTCTATTATAAAAATATTCACATTTCCTACGCTAGCATTATCTAGTTCAGGTCTAAGGGTCTAACTATGTTATCTCAGCCAAAAGGCTCCCCCAGTGATTTACTCTATTCATTTTCTAAAATCGTAACACAGAAAAAATTAAATGTCAACAATTTAGTTTAAACACTTACAAAATTTCTTTAATCCAAATACTTACTATATATCTTCTACGAAAATAATATTTTTTTATATTTTAAAATTAACCCTCGAATAATTTTGGCTAATTTGTGAAGTAATAGTGAAACTTCATTGTATTTTTTGATTGTTTCTACTCATAATTGAAAATAGTTATCACTTTTTTCTTTATTAATTTATATCTTTGTATTATAATAATAGTGATAATATTTACAATCACAAAACATAATTTTAAGGAGAAATTTCAATAATATGAAACATACAACATTATTAAAAGTTCTTTCTGCATCTGCAATTTTCACTGCAATCGCAGCAATAGAATCTTATGATCATAATGCATTTGCTACCGAAGTTACAACATCTGCAACTCAAAATAATACTGAAACAAAAATAGTATCACAAGATGTTAAAAAATTACAAGATGGTGTATATAATATTAAAACCGAAGCCCTAAACTTCTCTGAAGAAGGTAAACAGTCAATGGCTGCTGCTGGATTAGATAAAGAAAAAACAAAATTAATCGTTAAAAATGGGCAATATTCTGTAAATGTTGCTTTTAAACCAATAAAAATGGGTGTATTTAGCGGATATTTGGGTGATTTAAAATATTACGATGGTAATAAGACTCATGCTAATCGCTCTGAAATAAAAGATAATGAGTTTAAAAATACAACGATTGTTGAAAATTACTCAGAAAATGAAAAAGATGACTATATAGACACTTATAAGCAAAAGTTCCCTGAACGTACGGTTTATCCAAAAACTCTTTCTTATAATGTAGATAAGAACAAAATCGATTCAGATAACAAACTAGAAACATATACACAAGTATTCGTACCAGTAATGGAATCTATCTTTAAAGGTTCAGGTACTCAACGTATGATTTTAAAATTCGATCTAAGCTCACTAGCAACAAAAACAATCACTGTTCCTAAAGTAGATACAGAAAAATTAGCCAAAGAAAAAGCTGAAAAAGAACGTATCGAAAATGAAAAATTAGCTAAAGAAAAAGCTGAAAAAGAGCGTATCGAAAATGAAAGATTAGCTAAAGAAAAAGCTGAAAAAGAGCGTATCGAAAATGAAAGATTAGCCAAAGAAAAAGCTGAAAAAGAACGTATCGAAAATGAAAGATTAGCCAAAGAAAAAGCTGAAAAAGAACGTATCGAAAATGAAAGATTAGCTAAAGAAAAAGCTGAAAAAGAACGTATCGAAAATGAAAGATTAGCTAAAGAAAAAGCTGAAAAAGAACGTATCGAAAATGAAAGATTAGCTAAAGAAAAAGCTGAAAAAGAACGCATCGAAAATGAAAGATTAGCTAAAGAAAAAGCTGAAAAAGAACGTATCGAAAATGAAAGATTAGCTAAAGAAAAAGCTGAAAAAGAACGTATCGAAAATGAAAGATTAGCTAAAGAAAAAGCTGAAAAAGAACGTATCAAAAATGAAAGATTAGCTAAAGAAAAAGCTGAAAAAGAGCGTATCGAAAATGAAAATAAGGCCCCTTTAACAGCTAAAGGTGAAGCCGTTACATTAGATAAACCTGAATTTGATTTAGATGGATTCCTTAAGAATCATAATGGTCCAATTACTGCTAAAGGTGAAGCTACTATATTAGATAAACCTGAATTTGATTTAGAAAACTATATTAAAAATCAAAAAGAATCTTCAGATGAACTTCATAACTCAGAGAGTAAAAATATTCCATCTGAAATTAAAGGAACTGTTAAAAATACTGATAAAACATTACCAAAAACTGGTACAACTACTTCTACTACAGCTTTCTTCGGATTGATTTCACTATTAACTGCATTTGCTTTACGTAAAAAATCCAATAAATAATTTTATAAAAAATGAGTTTGAAGATAATTCAAATTCATTTTTTATTTGTGGCTAAATTGTGACTTATTTTTGAAAAAATTAAGAAAAAATACTTCTTCTTTAGGGATAATTGATATCAATTATCATTTTTTTCTTTATTTTTTATTATTTTTGTATTATAATAGTGATAACAATTTAATATCTAATAATATACAAAATAAAGGAGAAAATTCCTAATATGAAAAATACAACATTATTAAAAGTTTTGTCAGCAACTGCAATTTTTTCTGCTGTTGCAGCAATTGAAGCATACGATCAGGATAGTTTCGCATTTGCAGCAGAAGAAACACCTGTCGTAGAAAATACAACAACTTCTACTACGAAGCCAACTACTACACAACCTACAGCGCCAGCATCTACTACTGGAGAAACTAATTCATCAGCAACTCCAACAGTGAACTCTGCTGCAGCCCCTACTACTACACCAACGACAGCAACTACTGCTCCTAAAGCTGAAGAACCGGCTACTGTAGCTCAAGATGTTAAAGCTTTAAAAGATGGAGAATATAAGATTAGTGCTGAAGCATTAAAATTCCATGAAGAAGGTCGTCCTTCTATGGCTGCCGCTGCAATCGATAATGAAAAAACAAAATTAATAGTAAAAAATGGAGAATACTCTGTAAATGTTTCATTTAAACCTATCACATTTAGTGGTCTTACTGGTTATTTAGGAGATTTAAAATACTATGATGGAGATAAGACTCACGCAGATCGTGAAAAAATTGCAGATAGTGAGTATAAAGATTCAACTATTGTTGAGAATTATAGTACTAATGAAACAGATAACTTCATAAATGCATACAAAGAAAAATTCCCTAATCGTACTGTTTATCCAAAAATTGTTAATTACCATGTAGATAAAAATAAAATCGATTCAAACAATAAACTAGAAACATACACTGAAGTTTTTGTTCCTGTTATGGCTTCATTTGGACAAAGTTTTGGAACTCAAAAAATGATTTTAAAATTTGACTTATCATCTTTAGCTAGAAAAAAAGTAACTGCTGACAACTATGAAGCAGCAACTTACGAAAATCCTAACAAAGACGTTGAATACAAAGGAACTATAAAAAAAGACTTCCCTATTCACGTTCAAGGACATTTAAGAAATGCTAACAACAACGATGAAGAATCATTATACGGTTCTGCGTTAGATAACTATGTTAAAGTAGAAAAAGTTGGAGATAAATACAAATATACTTTAAGATTCAAAAAAGGTCTTGCTGATGTAGGTGGAGAATTCTATCCATTCGAATTACATAAAGTAGCATACCAAGGTAAAGATATTCCATTAACTACTTTAGCAACAAATGGTAATTCTTCAGTAAAAGAAGGATCTATCATTACTGATAAACTATTAGAAAAAATTCAATTAGACGGTACTGCTCCATATCCAAATGGTGCTCTTATGTCTCACTTTGTTACATTAAAACTATACTATGAAACAGCTACTGATTATAAGGAAAGACCTGTAAAATTAGAAGATGTAGTTGCACCTGCTAAACCTAAACCAGTTAAGCCTGCACCAACTACACCAAAAGAAGAACCAAAACCAGCTACACCAACAGCTGCTGACCACAATGTTGATGCTGATAAAGTTCCTAACACTTTCCCTACTACAGTAAAAGCTGAATTAAATGGTAGAACAACTGGTACTGCTTCAATCTATGAAAATGCATTTGTTAAAGATGTAAAAGTTGAAAAAGTTGGGGATAAATATCAATATACTATCCAAGTTAAAGAAGGGAAATCTACTAACTTCTTATTACGTAATAAGCCATTCACAGTTTCTAAACTTACTTATAAAGGAACTGAAATTAATTTTACTGAAGTTGATGCAGCTACTAAGTTAAAAGAAGGGAAAATCTTAACTGATTCTCTTCTAGACAAGATCCAAGTTGATGCTGTATTAAATGTTCAAACTAAAGGTGGAGCTAAACCTAGATTTGAAGACAGAACTGCTGAAAGTACAATAGCTTTAGACTTCCCTAAAGTGGAAAAACCTAAAGAAGTTACACCTGCTAAACCTTCAGTACCTGACCATGAAGTAGATGCTGATAAAGTTCCTACTACATTCCCAGCTACTGTTAAAGGCGAATTAAATGGTAGAACTACTAATTCAAGTTCAATCTATGAAAATGCATTTGTTAAAGATGTAAAAGTTGAAAAAGTTGGAGATAAATATCAATACACTATTCAAGTTAAAGAAGGAAAATCTTCTACTTACTTATTACGTAATAAACCATTCACAGTTTCTAAACTTACTTATAAAGGAAATGAAATTAACTTTACTGAAGTTGACGCAGCTACTAAACTAAAAGAAGGAAAAATCTTAACTGATACTCTTCTAGATAAAATTCAAGTTGATACTGTAATTAGCGTACAAACTAAAGGTGGAGCTAAGCCTAGATTCGAAGAACGTGCTGCTGAAAGTACAATAGCTCTAGACTTCCCTACTGTAGAAAAAGTTAAAGAAGAAGCTGCAAATAACTTAGTTCCAGCTATAATTAATAATGCCCATGAATCTAATAGAACTTCAATGGCAGATGGTGCATTAGTACATGAAAAAACTCGTGTTGAAAAAGTAAATGATACGTACAACTACTATTTAACATTTAAAGACTTATATATCAATACTCTAGTAGGAACTGTAGATACTTTAACTGTTGATGGTACTGCAGCTGAAAGAACTGATCTTGGTGGTGAAGGTCATGAAAAAGTATTCCACTTCACAAGTCCTGAAAAATTAACTGAAAAAACTATTACATTCTCAGTATCAGTAAACGGAAAACCATTAAAAGGTCATTCAAATGTTGCAGCAACACTTAAATTCAATTGGGATGGTGCTACTCCACTAACAGCCGATCAAGTAACATCATTACGCAAAGATGAAACTACAAAAGCTCAAGCTGAAAAAGAGAGATTAGAAAAAGAAGCTGCTGCTAAAGCTCAAGCTGAAAAAGAGAGACTTGAAAAAGAACAAGCTCAAAAAGCCGAAGCTGATCGTCTTGAAAAAGAAAGATTAGAAAAAGAAGCCGCTGCTAAAGCTCAAGCTGAAAAAGAAAAACTTGAAAGAGAAAAAGCTGAAGCTGATCGTCTTGAAAAGGAAAGACTTGAGAAAGAAGCTGCTGCTAAAGCTCAAGCTGAAAAAGATAGACTTGAAAGAGAAAAAGCTGAAGCTGATCGTCTTGAAAAAGAAAGATTAGAAAAAGAAGCTGCTGCTAAAGCTCAAGCTGAAAAAGATAGACTTGAAAAAGAAAAAGCTGAAGCTGATCGTCTTGAAAAGGAAAGACTTGAGAAAGAAGCTGCCGCTAAAGCTCAAGCTGAAAAAGATAGACTTGAAAAAGAAGCTGCCGCTAAAGCTCAAGCTGAAAAAGATAGACTTGAAAAAGAAGCTGCCGCTAAAGCTCAAGCTGAAAAAGATAGACTTGAAAAAGAAGCTGCTGCTAAAGCTCAAGCTGAAAAAGATAGACTTGAAAAAGAAGCTGCTGCTAAAGCTCAAGCTGAAAAAGATAGACTTGAAAAAGAAGCTGCTGCTAAAGCCCAAGCTGAAAAAGAAAAACTTGAAAGAGAAAAAGCTGAAGCTGATCGTCTTGAAAAAGAAAGATTAGAAAAAGAAGCTGCCGCTAAAGCTCAAGCTGAAAAAGAAAAACTTGAAAAAGAAGCTGCCGCTAAAGCTCAAGCTGAAAAAGAAAAACTTGAAAGAGAAAAAGCTGAAGCTGATCGTCTTGAAAAAGAAAGATTAGAAAAAGAAGCTGCTGCTAAAGCTAAAAAAGAAAAAGAAAAATTAGAAGAGCTTAAAAAAGTAGCCTTAGCTAATATCGCTACAGACAAAGATGTAAACAAAGAAGAAGCATCAAAACTTAAAGAAATAGTTAATTCTGCATCTCTTAAAGATACATTAGTTGCTAAAGTTGTAGAAAATGGTTCATCAGAAGAAATCAAAGTTTCATTTGATAACTCTACTGTAAAAGCCTCTAACTTCTCAGTTGAAAAAGCTGATAAAGAAACTGTTGCAAAAGTTGAAGAACTTGTTAAAAAAGCAAATGAAAATCTAAGTGTTGTTAAAACAATAGACTTACACTTCACGGATTCTAAAGGAACTACAATCGATAAACAAGGAGAAACTCGTGCAGTTACAGTAGCTGTCGTAGCTAATGAGGATGAAAAATTAGAAGTTTACTATGTGAATGGTAATAAATTAGAAAAAATTCCAAGTGTTTATAAAGATGGAAAACTTACATTCTTCACTAACCACTTCAGTTTATATACAATTGTAAAATCAAAAACTGTGGCTTCTGATCAGAATACATCTTCCCCTACTGACAACAATAACAAACCATCAAACGAAAGACCAAAATTTGAAACTGGTGAAGCTCTTATTCAACCTGAATTACCAGAATTAAAAGAAATACCAAAATCTGAAACTGGTGAAGCTCTTGTTCAACCTGAATTACCAGAATTAAAAGAAATACCAAAATCTAAAACTGGTGAAGCTCTTGTTCAACCTGAACTACCAGAATTAAAAGAAATACCAAAATCTGAAACTGGTGAAGCTCTTGTTCAACCTGAATTACCAGAATTCAATATCGGTGAGTTAAACAACAAAGATCAAAAAGCTGAGGCTGAAAAAACTGTTGTTCAAAAAACTTCACAAACAGTAGCTAAAAGACTTAAAACATTAGCTAATACTGGAGTAAATTCAACAGCAACTGTTGGTTTAGGTGCACTAGTATTACTATCTGCTCTAGTTCTACGCAGAAAAAATAACAAATAATATAAACAAAACTCTTATACAAAGGGATAAATTATCCCTTTGTATAAAGTCATGTTTAAAGAAATATAAGGAGAAATTAAAATAAAATGAAAGCAAATAAATTATTAAAAGTACTTTCAGCAGCAACTATCATATCTACCCTTGCTGTGGTCGAGAACTCTACACAAAGCAACACTACATTTGCTATAGAAAATAATGCCGTTGCTGCAAAAGATATAAAAAATCTTCCTGATGGAGAATATAATATCACTTCTGAAGCTCTTAAATTCTACGAAGAAGGTAAACCTTCAATGGCTGCCGCTGCTTTAGATACAACTAAAACTAAATTAATCGTGAAAAATGGTCAATATTTTGTAAATGTATCTTTTAAACCACTTGCATTCGGTGGTAAATTTGGTTATTTAGGAGATTTAAAATATTATGATGGTCCTAAAACTCATGTGGATCGTAGTAGTATTCAAGATAACGAATTCAGTCCTACAACTATAGTTAATTACTACAGCACTAGTGAAACTGATGATTTCATAGAAACGTATAAAAAGAAATTCCCTGAACGTACCGCTTATCCGAAAACGCTTTCATATAGCGTAGATAAAAATAAAATCGATTCAAATAACAAATTAGAAACTTATACTGAGGTTTACGTTCCAGTTATGGCTTCTATCAAAGATGAATTCGGAATTCAAAGAATGATTCTAAAATTTGATTTAAGCAATGCATTAAAAACGGTAGAAAATACTCAACCAACTCCAGCTAAACCTGCTGAAACGAAGCCTGTTACAAAACCTGAAACATCGGATAATACTCAACCTTCGGATAAACCAACAGATCCTGGAACTACAAAACCAGCTGAGCCTGTTAAACCTGTAGAAACTCCTAAACCTACAGAACCAGCTAAACCTGTTAAACCTGTAGAAACTCCTAAACCTACTCCTTCGGCTACTGCAACTTACTATAAAGGAGTTAAAGCTACATTACTGAATGCTTATCGTCCTGGTCAGAAATCTATGGGGGATGCAGCTTTAGAACATAGTAATGTTACTGTATTTAAAGAAGGAAATACTTACCACTACATCGTAAGATTCCATGATCTTTCAACTCAAGGATTCACTGGTGGAATCTCTAAATTCTGGGTAAATGGTACAGAGTACCCTGTTAACCCTACTGGTGGTGCTAATAAACAAGTAGAAGTGCACTTCACATCTACTGAAAAACTATCATCGGTTCCCGTTTCTGTATTCGTACAAGTTATGGAAGAAATTATGCCTGGTGGTGGTACACAAAATGCCACTTTATCATTTGACTGGTCTGGTGTAACTGAACAACAAGGTCAACCAATATCTGGTGGAAAACCAGGAAACAGTGGTTATACTCCTAAACCATCAGAGCCAGGTGGACAACAAGGAGGACAAAAACCTACTTCACCTATTACATCAACTACACCTCTACCTACTACACCTCAAGGGCAAGGTGTAGAAGTACCAGTTACTTACTTCGATAACGTAACTGCTACATTACTAAATGCATATGAATCAGGACGTGCTTCTATGGGGAATGCCGCATTAGATGGAATCACTGTATTTAAACACGGAGATACTTATCACTACAAAGTTCGTTTCCACGATATTAAAGTAGGAACACTTACAGACGGTATTACTAAATTCTGGGTGAATGGTATTGAATACCCTGTTTATAGAACAGGTGGAGCTATGAAACAAGTGGAAGTTCACTTTACATCGCCTGAAAAATTAACTAATATTCCTGTTTCAGTATTCGTTCCAACAATGGAAAGTATTATGCCTGGTGCTGGTAAAAAGGATGCAATCTTAAGCCTGAACTGGTCTAATGCTACTGAAAGACAAGGAACTGCAGTTATTGATGGTGGACAACCAGGATCAAGTGCCGCTGGTAATGGCGCTGGTGGTTTAACTCCAAAAGGTGGACGTTTAAATAACGGTAGACTTTCTAATACTGGATTAGAAACTTCATCATCTATCTTTGCAGGAGCTCTTACTCTAATGAGTGCCTTCATGGTAAGTAGAAGAAAACAAAAATAAAATAGTAAGATAATATCTCGCTAAATATTTATTATATTATCTACTCCGAAAGGCGGGAGAATTTCCCGTCTTTCTTAATTAAAAATTGAATAACATATAAGAAAGTGAGTTTTTATAATGAAACGAGTTTTAAAACTGTTAACGATAGTTATTGCTACATTAACATTTATCGTTACATCTAGTAATGTACCTTTCGTTAAAAATGTACACGCAGCTGATAAGGTATACAGTGTACCTGTTGAGCTGTGGCATGCTGAAAATAGTGGTCGTCTTTCTATGGGGAACAATGCATTAGCTACACACGCTACTGTAAATGTTCATGATAATAACACTTCTACTATTACTGTTCAATTCACCCCAATGGATTTCAGTAATATGCACGGTCACTTATTATCTCTTAGTATCTACTCATCTCCTATTTTCTCGGGTGGTCTAACTGCCGCTTCAGTAACAAGCACTTATAACGATACTAACTTAGATGGTGGTACTAGTACTTACCCTGGAACTCTAAGCTTTAATTTCGGTGAAGCTAAACCTGATAAAGTCGGTGTTAGAGTTGCTGTTGATGCTATGAACCAAATTATGGGTGGAGATGCCTCTCAAAATGCTATTATTAAATTCAACTGGTCTGCAGCTAATCTAGTATCTGGTTCTGAAGATTCATCTAAAGATAAAGAAAAAGAGAAAAAAGCTGAAGATAAGAAAAAAGAAGAAGAAAACAAAGATAAAAAAGATGAGAATAAAGCACCTGAAGGATTTGTTGCTAAAAAATTAGAAGATTACTTCAAAGATGATCAAAAAACAAAAAATCCAGGTCTTTATAATCTTGATATCACAGGTTCATACCTAAACCCTCTTACTGGTGTTACTGCTGATGGCGGGACTAAAAACACTGCTATCGGTGAAGGTATGGTTCAAGGTGTAATCTCACCTATTAATGCAGGTGGAGACCTTAATGAAGCTCTTAAAAATCAAAAATCCAACGGTGAAAAACGTTGGTCTAAAGCTATGCTTCAACGTACAAAAGATGGTAAATTATACGCAACTGTGCGTATCCACCTAATGAACTGGGTTCAACGTAGTAAAGAACAAGGGCCTTTCATTAAAGTTCTTCAAAAAGATGGAGAATTCAAACAAGTTGCTGCTACTGAAACAAAAGTAAACATAGAACAATATAAAGATAGCTATGTTGACTATCGTTTTGAAGTACCAAATGAAAACTTCTTGGCTATGGTACAAATGTATGTAGAACCTATGAATCGTCCTGTTCGTTATTTCGTAGAAGTTAATACTGATACTATTAAAAACGGAAATGATGGTCTAGACATGGAAGCTATTAAAGAAGCAAACTATACACCTTATTATTTAGGTGGGATAGGAGCTCTTGCAATAGCTGCTGGGCTTTACTTTCCTCGTAAAAAAAGAAAAAATAACTAGGAGATAATTCATGAGAAGAAAACTATCCCTACTATTTACACTACTTTTGGCTAGTATCTTAGTACTTACTGCTTGTTCATCACAAAATAAAGCTGGTAATACAACAGGAACAGATCCTAATCTAGCTGATAAAGCTTTTAATGAGACTATTGACTTAACAGGTGTAAATAAAGATAAAAAATCTGAAGAAGAAAATGGTAAACGTGTCATAATGGACTCTGTAGCTTTAGCTCAAGTAGCTAATGTTCTTGATATTAAATTAGCAGGGGTTCCTACTACAAAATTAGGTCGTATGCCTAAAAGATATGACAACACTGTTCAAATCGGACTTCCTATGAATCCAAATATGGAAGTTATCAAATCGATTAACCCTTCTATCGTATATGCTCCAGATAGTTTGCAAGACTGGATAAAAGAAGGATTCGAGAAGAATAAAATTCCTTATAAATTTGTAGATATTCGTAGTGTTAATGGATTATACGCTATTACAGAAGATCTAGCAAAAGAATTTGGTAAAACAGAAAAATTCAAAGAATTAAAGAAAGAACATGATGAGTTCTTCGCTAAATTCAATGAAAAAATCGCTAATAAGAAGAAACCAAAAGTTTTAGTTCTTATGGGCTTACCAGGTAGTTACATGGCTGCTACCGAAAAATCTTATGTTGGTAACCTTGTAAAATTAGCAGGTGGTGAAAATATCATTAAAGGTACTGAAGAATTTAAAAATCTAAACATAGAAACTGCTTTAAATGATAAACCGGACTTTATTTTACGTACTGCGCATGCAATGCCTGATAACGTAAATGAAATGTTTAAAAAAGAATTTAAAAACAATAAGAGTTGGTCTCACTTTGATGCGGTAAAAAATAATAAAGTTGTCGATTTAGATAGCTCAATGTTTGGTATGACGGCTACATACGATTACCAAAAAGGATTAGAAAGTCTATACAGTATTTTCTATAGTAACTAACACTAGTATCCAGAAGTGGCAAGTAGCTACTTCTGGATTTTTCATAATTTAAATTATATATTACTTATGATATACTAAATTTATAACTATATAAGGAGGTTCTTAATGTTTAAAAACAAAAAAGCAATCACTTTTTCTGTTCTTATTTTACTCTTATTAAGTACGATATTTTTTGCAGCGAACAGTGGTAGTATAAAAGCTAGCGTCGGGCAATTATCTGTTGGTATCTTTACCGGAGAATATGCCAATGTAAATGCAATTATAGACGTTCGTTTCCCAAGAATTATCATCACTATTTTGGTTGGGGCTGCTCTTGGAGTTAGTGGTTTATTATTACAAACAGTATTAAAGAACCCGCTTGTCGATCCTAGTATTATTGGTGTTTCTAGTGGAGCCAACCTATTTTTATACTTAGGATTAGGAATATTCCCACAATTTATGATATTTAAGTCTGTATTTTCTATCATCGGTGGTGTCCTTGGTTTCTTAATCATTTATTACCTAGCAGGTAGAACAAAAAACAATGTTAAAATTATTTTAATCGGTATTGCAATAAGTTATTTCTTCACAGGAATACTGAGTTCTATACAGTACTTGAATGCAGCTAACTCTACTACGTCATCTACATTCAAAACTGTTGGTTTAGGAACTAAAAACTGGGATGATGTTTCATTATTACTAAGTTGGATTCCTATATTACTAGTTATTAGTTTCTTCTTAGCTAAACTATGTAATATCTTCGCTTTAGATGATAATATTATTAGTTCACTTGGTATTAATATTAATGTGATTCGTTTATTAATTTCATTTGTTGCAGTATCCCTTGCTTCTGTTTCTACGGCAGTGGCTGGTGTAATGGTGTTCTTAGCTCTTATTACACCTCATATCGCTAAGATTATAATTGGACGAAATCATATTTACACTATTCCATTTAGTGCTCTGCTAGGAGCATTTATACTACTTTTATTCGATACAATCGGTCGCGTTATTTTCGCACCAATAGAAATACCTGCCGATTTAATAATGATGATTATAGGTGGACCTGTATTTATTATTTTAGTTAAGAAAGGAGTAAGTTAATGGAAAATATAATAGAAATTAATAACCTTACGTTTAAGTATGATAATAAAACTGCACTTTTTGAAGGTCTAAATGTAAATATTGAAAAAGGTAAGATTACTACCCTACTTGGTAAAAATGGTTGTGGTAAGAGCACACTAATAAAAATATTAGCGAAAAACTTAAACTATAATTCTGGAAGTGTAAAAATTGAAGGTAAGGAATTGAATTCATATTCATTAAAAGAACTTGCGAGTATTCTTGCAATTGTTTATCAAAAAAATGAAACACCGCGAGAAATTACCGTCTATGATATGGTTAGTTTTGCTAGACTTCCTTATCAAAATATCTTCTTTTACAAACCTAACGCTAGTGATGTTGAAAAAATTGAATTTGCTCTTAAAAAAACTAATTTACAGGCTTATAAAGATAAACGTGTAGACGAATTATCTGGAGGGCAACTTCAACGTGTTTACATTGCAATGGCATTAGCACAAAGCACTGATATTATTATATTAGACGAGCCTACTACTTTCCTTGATATAAAATATCAAAAATCTATAATGCAACTTGTTAGAGATCTTAATAAATCTCTGGGAATCACTATTATCATGGTCCTACACGATATAAATCAAGCACTAACTTATAGTGACAATATTATCGCTCTTCTTAATGGGAAAGTAATTAAAAATGATCAAGCTGCTAACTTTTTTGATGAAACTCTTCTAAACAGACTTTATGATGCTGATATCAAAATAGAAGATGGAAAAGTAATTAGTTGGTAACTTTTTAAATATCTGATATAAATATTTTGAATAAATCGCTACATCTTGGTATTAATACATAGATGTAGCGATATTTTTATACCTGTAAAGGCAGTTAATGTTATTTCAGCAATCTAATCTAAATAAATGCTGACTGCTTCTAGCTTTCTTTGATGTGCTAACTCTGCGTAAGTATCCATAGTAGTTGACATTGACTTATGCCCATTCTGACTTGGAGTTTTTTCCAATTTGTGCCTGCATTAAGCAACATTGAATCATGAGTGTGTCGAAACAAATGGAAACCATAATCTGGTGATTCTAGACTTACTAATTGAAAATGATAAAATAAGAATGTACAGTTTTGATAAAATAAAAATGTACAAATAGGTTATAATAGCGCATATTATCAGTTTCACTACCAGATTTGGCACAGCATTTATTCGACAAACCTCATTGAGTCTCTTAATAAAGAAATCAAACGTCAAACGAAAAAGAAGTTTTTTCCTAACGAGGAGTCTCTGGAACGTTACTTAGTTACTTTGTTTGAAGATTATAATTTCAAGCAAAGTCAACGAATCCATAAAGGGGGTGGCCAATGTTATGACACACTCGAAAGCTTATTTGATTAATACTCCGTAACTCTACTTGAGTGTTTACACATACTTATTGACAATATCAACATGATACGAGTAGGTATTTCTTGTGAGTAAATTTCATCAGAAAATTTCATAGATAAGTCCTATATATAATCATGGTAAAATAGTAAAAATAGTTATTATCCTAGTTGATTAAAAAAATCTCTGATTTCCTCATCTTTTATAAAATAATATATAATTTTCCCCTCTCTTCTAGTGCCCAAGATGTTTTCATTAGCTAGTTTACGAAGATGGTGGGATGCAGATGCCATACTGAGATCTAGTAAACAGGCTATATCACAAACACAGAGTTCTTCAACAGCAAGGAGATAAAAGATGATATTTATCTGTTTATTATCGGTAAACTTTGTTAAAATGCGAAGTGATTTTTGGACTTTTTCCTTTTCAAGGTAGTTCATTGCGGTTGTAACATTTTGTTGATTTATAATATTCACTTGGCAGATACTATCTTTTTTCATAATATTTTCTCCTATCCTAACATAGTCCATAGCATGTCAAAACTGTTATTTTCAATCAGGATATATATCCCCAATCCTAAATAAACAACGGCAATAAACCATCTGCTATATTTTTCCAAAGTTTCTCCAACAGATGGGACTTGTGCCAATTTTTGGGCAGAAAAAACCAAGAGATAAATCATGACTAGAAATGTAAGTAAAGCCACTATCAAATCCGCTAAATTTAATGTAGTAAAATATGGGACAAATATACCAATATTATCAGCACCGCAACTTGCAAAAGTAATCATAGCGACTAGAAAAATCAGGTTTTTATTATCTTTGCGCAACCCTTCTTTGGCAATAGCTTCTCCATCAGAATCTCCTAAAAGCAAAACTTTGAGACCTAAGAAAATTGGAATCAAACCGAGCAAACCTAAAATCTCTTTACTTGGAATATAATATAAGACAAATGCAAAAAGTAAACTTAACAATATTAGACTAACAGAGCCTAGAAATTGTCCTAAATAGATGTTAATGATGTCTTTTCTGCTTTTTCTTTTGGCAAAAAATAACATTAGGATAATAAGTAAGTCTACTGCTGTCCCAGAATACAGGATTATTGAAGTAACAACATTTTGAATCATAAAACACCTCATTCAAATTTATTTTTGAATATATTCTAACATTAAACTTTATAGATGTCAACTTCAATTCCACCAAAATATAGATAAGAAGTTAGTGTACCAAATATTAAAAAGTCCTGCCATTGAAATGATAGCAGGGCTTAACTTCAATATCCAACTGATATATTTATCTAAAAAAGGTAGAATTTTTATTGATTTATAGTACGATGTACTGAGTCTCAAAAAATCAAAAATCATTTAAAATCAATATTTTGACATCTATTGACGTGTACTGAAGCCCTTACTTAACCTCTAAAAAATAACAAATAACACCTCTTCTAAAACTATTAAAATTAATGTTTTACAATATTCATTATTAACTTCCTTCAGATTATATAATCATTGATTTTAGTGCTAAATAATTGTAAAATATATTGGTACAAATAAATAATAAAATAATTACAAAGGAGTTTTTTTATGGAAATACTAACTACCCTAGGTATATTTGTCATAATTGTAATACTTGGTTCATTTTTAAATAATCTTTTTCCACGTATTCCAGCAGCTTTATTCCAAATAATACTTGGTGCTGCGGTAACATTTATTCCTAACCTCCCACTTCACTTTGAGTTTGAATCAGAAATGTTTATGATGTTAGTTATCGCTCCCTTATTATTTACTGACGGTTTCAACTCGTCCTTAAAGAATATCTGGCTATACAAACGTCCAATTATATATATGGCAATATTTTTAGTTCTTGTCACGGTAATTATTGTCGGTAGCATAATTCATTTCTTACTTCCAATGATTCCATGGGCAGCATGTTTTGTTTTAGCCGCTATCCTATCACCTACAGATGCTGTTGCTGTTAAATCAATAACTAAAGGAATGAAACTACCTAAGGGACTTATGGCAATATTAGAAGGTGAATCACTTCTTAATGATGCTTCTGGTCTTGTATCATTTAACATAGCTCTAGCAGCTGTTCTTACTAACACGTTTTCTGTCACAAATGCAGGATATAAATTTTTAGTAGTTGCGGGCGGTGGAGCAATCTTTGGACTTATTATTGGGATAGCTTTCTCTTATATTAAGTTTATATTCTCAACAAAGTTTGCTGATGAATCTAATATTTTAGTTATTTTTCAATTAATAACACCAGTTATAGTATTCTATCTAGCAGAGCATATCGGTGTCTCTGGTATCGTTGCTGTCGTAATTACAGCTCTAGTTTACAACTACCAGAGAAAACTTCACTTACTCACTATTGTAAGTAGTGATGCTGCAGTAACTATAGATAGTACTCAACAAATAGCAAGTTATGTTCTTAATGGCTTCGTATTTACATTTTTAGGGTATTTACTCCCAGAGATATATCATACAATGTTTAACAATAGAGAGATTGATATTGTATATGGATTCATTATTTCATTAGTTATTGTTTTAGGTCTAATGATTGTCAGATTGATCTTTGTATATTTCCACTACATATCATTCCAACCTCATCATTTCACAACTGCTAGAAAAACAGCAAAAATAATATTAAATAGAAAATTTGACAAAGATAACTATTCTAGATTTAGCTACTCTCTAATTGCTAGTTTATGCGGTATTCACGGTACAGTAACGCTTGCTACAGCGCTTATGATTCCAGTTGTAACTGCTACTGGGGATAACTTCCCACTTAGAAATACCATCTTATTTATTGCAAGTAATGTCGTGTTACTAAGTATTATTATCGGTACAATCGCCCTTCCACTTGCTGTTAAAGGAGAAGATGAAGAAAAAGAATATACTCAATATTCTCTTCGTGAAAAAACCCTAGAAGGAACACTTGAAGAACTAAAAGAACGTGATATTTCTAAGAAATCTGTCGAAGAAAAAGTTGCTTATGCTTTTGAAATAAAAATTTTACACGAACTAAAAACATACTTTAGAAATATACAAACTGGAAAATTTAAGAATATAAACGAAGCATTGTCACTACATAAGAAAATAATGAAAGCACAAGACAAAGCTCTTCCTGAAATACTTAAGGACAATCCTAACATTGAACAAATCTTGGAAATTTCTAAAATTATGCAACTTAGAAAATCTTTATTGTTCACATATTCGATGCCAAAAAACTTATTACTTAATTTAAGAATATATGTAAAAGAATCCAATCTAAAACGTCGTTTAACTCGTCATTTGGTTGCTAAAGATTTAACTCCAGAATTCTATGAGAAACTTAGAGAAAAAGTTCCAAAAAGAAGAAAAGGAAACTTCGTCAATAAATTAGATGAAATTAAACAAAGAGCCGAAGCTTCTTCTAGTCAAATTCAAGCTATTATTGATTGTTCGCCTACAGTAAGAGACGCACTTCTTGATATAGCTTATAAGGTTATTGATGAAAAGTGTTCAGATGAAAATACTGCAGAATTCGTTAAAGATGTATATAGATACTACTCATTCACCTTGTTTGAAGTATTTTTAGAAGATATCGATTTTGAAGAAGAACTTAAAGAACTTCAAATGGAAGCAGTTCGACTTTTAAAATACAGAATATTAACGATGAGAAAATTGAATTATATTTCTCTAGAAGATTCTTACACCGCTCTTCGCGACTTAAACTTCAGTGAATCCATGATTTTCCCTCGTGAAACTGAAGAAGAATAAAGTAAAAAAGCTGACC
Organism: Gemella parahaemolysans; assembly: GCF_053758945.1. Classification (NCBI taxonomy): domain Bacteria; kingdom Bacillati; phylum Bacillota; class Bacilli; order Caryophanales; family Gemellaceae; genus Gemella; species Gemella parahaemolysans. The sequence goes on along the minus strand of NZ_JBSMTP010000002.1, from coordinate 70,545 downwards.
TCTAGTTAGATTATTATCTAAACTTTGAGGTCAGTATTTATTTAGGTTATTTTTTATTTTTTAAATTCTACGACAAAATCGTAACCACGTTCTGTTTTTGCTCCAAAATAGGCATCAACTACTTTATAGCCACGTTTTTCTACTTTAGCGATTTTTGTTTGTATAGCAGCTTTAACTTGTTCTACAGTTGAATTTCTAGGAAGTTTTATAGTAGTATCTCCATCTACATCCAATGCTCCAGCTATTCCTGGTAAAGTTTTTAAATTGAAGTAAATATTAACATCTACAGTTTCTTGTCCTTCTGCTGATCTTTTAGCTCTTTTTTGAACTAATGGGGCTTTTCTAAAGCCTGTATTGTTAGCTAATGTAGATTTAGATTCTTTTGTAAATTCTACAACATAGTCATAACCACGTTCTGTTTTCGCTCCAAAGTAGAAATCACTAACTTTATAACCACGTTTTTCTACTTTCGCAATTTTATCTTTTATAGCTTCTTTTACTTGTTCTTTACTAGCATCTTTTGGAAGTTTAATGGTATTATCTCCATCTACATCCAATGCTCCAGCTATTCCTGGTAAAGTTTTTAAATTGAAATAAACATTTACATCTACAGTTTCTTTTTGCTCTACCGATCTTTTTGCTCTTTTTTGAATTAATGGTGCTTTTCTAAAACCTGTATTGTTAGCTGATGTAGATTTAGATTCTTTTGTAAATTCTACAACATAATCATAGCTATCTCCACCTTCAACGATTTGATCTAAATCTGTAGTTGAAACAACTTTAAAACCTTGTTTATTTAATTTCTCTATTTGAGATTTTGTATGTTCTTCAATAGCTTTCTTAATTTCTTCTTTTGTAGCATTTCCAGATAAAGTTAACATATTGTTTTCTCCTACTTCACCTAATGCTCCGGCTATATCTTTTAGGTTTGTTAGATTGTAATAGATATTTATTTGTTTTGTTTTATTAGATAGATCTCTTTTTACAACTTTTTTAGTTCTAACTTGAAATTCAGGAGCATTTCTGAAACTAGAAGTTCCTGCTTTCTCTTTAGTGAAAGTAACTACATAATTAAAGTTCTTCACACTAGTATCTTGCTCGAATACTATTTCTTCTTTTACTTTATATCCATGTTTAGCTAATTCTTGAGCCTTAGCTTGAATTTTTGCTTTAACTAATTCTTTTACTTCATCTTCAGTTGCTGAATTTGAAATAGCTACTGTATTATTTTCTCCTGGATCAGATAAAAATCCATTGATATCTGGCATTCCGTCATAATTATAACTTATGTTTACCGTACCGTCTGGTTGATTTGCTTCTCGTGCTACTCTTCTTGCTCTAACTTGAACTTCAGGAGCATTTCTGAAACTAGAAGTTCCCTCTGAAGTTGAAGCAGGTTGTGTTGGAGTTACTGGTGAAGTTGGTCTTTCTTCAGTGGCAGGTTTTGTCGGAGTTGTTGATGTAGCTTCACCTGCCCCATGGCCTATTGCTGTACTTCCATTGTCAATAGTAGTACCTTCATTACGGCCATTTGTTAAATTATCTTTGTTATAATTTGGTGCTGGTAATTCTTCACCTGGAACATTAATCTCATCAATCTTAGTTTGATATTCATCCGCAGCATCTACTGCTGCATCGTGATCTTTAGCATTATTTATCGCTTCTAATCCTGCTTCTTTTAATTCTTTTAATTTAGCTTCTAATTTAGCTTTTTCTGCTTCATCTTTAACTTTTTCAATTTCACTAAGTTTTAAAGCCGCAATTTTTTCAATAACATCTGTTCCATCTTTTCTTGCTTCCTCAAGTTTTTCATCTTTAGGTGTTACTTCTTCAGATGGAGTACCTTCTTTTGGAGCTGCTGGTTCTTCTGCTTTTGGCGCTGGAGCTGATGGTTCTTCCACTTTTGGCGCTGGCGCTGATGGTTCTTCCGCTTTTGGCGCTGGTGTCGCTGGCTCTTCTGCTTTCGGTGCTGGCGCTGCTAGTTCCTCTGCTTTTGGCGCTGGTGTCGCTGGCTCTTCTGCTTTCGGTGCTGGCGCCGCTGGCTCTTCTGCTTTCGGTGCTGGCGCTGCTGGTTCCTCTGCTTTTGGCGCTGGCGCTGATGGTTCCTCTGCTTTTGGCGCTGGCACTGCTGGCTCTTCCGCTTTCGGTGCTGGCGCTGATGGTTCCTCTGCTTTTGGTGCTGGCGCTGATGGCTCTTCTGTTTTTGGTGCTGGCGCTGATGGCTCTTCTGCTTTCGATGCTGGCGCTGATGGTTCTTCTGTTTTTGGTGCTGGCGCTGCTGGTTCTTCCTCTTTCGGTGCTAGCGCTGCTGGTTCTTCCTCTTTCGGTGCTGGCGCTAATGGTTCTTCTGCTTTTGGTGCTGGTTCTGCTTTTGGTGCTGGCGCCGTTGGCTCTTCTGCTTTTGGCGCTGGCACTGCTGGCTCTTCCTCTTTCGGTGCTGGCGCTGATGGTTCCTCTGCTTTTGGTGCTGGCGTCGCTGGCTCTTCTACTTTTGGCGCTGGTGTCGCTGGCTCTTCTGCTTTCGGTGCTGGCGCTGCTGGTTCCTCTGCTTTTGGCGCTGGCACTACTGGCTCTTCCGCTTTCGGTGCTGGCACTACTAGCTCTTCTGCTTTCGGTGCTGGCGCTGCTGGTTCCTCTGCTTTTGGTGCTGGCGCTGCTGGCTCTTCCACTTTTGGTGCTGGCGCCGCTGGTTCTTCCGCTTTCGGCGCTGGGGCTGCTGGTTCCTCTACTTTTGGTGCTGGCACTGCTGGTTCTTCCACTTTTGGTGTTGGAGCTACTGGTTCTTCCGCTTTCGGCGCTGGCGCTGCTGGTTCCTCTACTTTTGGTGCTGGCACTGCTGGTTCTTCCACTTTTGGTGTTGGAGCTACTGGTTCTTCCGCTTTCGGCGCTGGCGCTGCTGGTTCTTCTGCTTTTGGTGCTGGCGCTGCTGGTTCCTCTGCTTTTGGTGCTGGGGTAGCTGGCTCTTCCACTTTTGGTGCTGGCGCCGCTGGTTCTTCCGCTTTCGGCGCTGGGGCTGCTGGTTCCTCTACTTTTGATGCTGGCACTGCTGGTTCTTCTGCTTTTGGTGCTGGCGCTGCTGGTTCTTCCGCTTTCGGCGCTAGGGCTGCTGGTTCTTCCGCTTTTGGTAATTCCGATTCTACAGCAGGTTCAACTATTGCTCCACCTAAAACTTCTTTATATTCTGGTTTTACTAGTACTTCTGGTTTTACAATAGCACCTTCTTTAACTTTACTTTCTGGAACATATTTTGTTCCTTCATTTAAAGTTGGATTTTTTTCTACTAGCTCATATGCTTTATAGACAACTTTTGCTTCAATTATATTCCCACTTAATTCATTACTATATGAAATCGACTTTTCTACTAATTCTCTTACTACACTTGTATTAGGTAGTGATTTTTCTTTTTTACTTTCTTTTGTAATAGAAGCACTGTTGTTATTTATACTTGCACCTGGTTGAACTATTTTTGATACTTGACCTTTTTTTAGATTACCTAGATTATAAGTATAATTTTTCCCGTTAATTTTGGCATATAGAATTGCTTCATAAGTATCTCTAACTGCAGTTACATGAAATACTATATCTCCATTAATTTCTTCTGAACTAATTGTAAGATCTTGTGTTGTTTTATTACTACTTGCTTCTGAAATATTGTCTACTCTATTCTCAGCGAATACAGCTAGTGGATTTGCTAATGTAAATAATAGTACACTGGCAGTAGCTACCTTTGATATTTTTTTCATTTAAAATTCCTCCTAAATTGTTGGTTGTTTTTTATAAATATTATGGTTACTTTCTATTCCATTATTCTCCTATTTTTCTTATTTGTCAAGCATATAATTCCCGAAAAAACGAAAGTTATTTTCATATAATTTCTTTCATATTTTCAAAGAGATAAATAATTTTAAGATTTTATAGCTATATACAATTCTTTCAACAACTGATAGTTTTTTATTTACATATAGTATAAAATATTTCTTATAATATAATCATCATCCTTGACAAAGACCTGAATTCATGTTTTAATATACCCTATAGGGGTATATAGGAGGTAATAATATGTTTTTTTTATTCACAAAAGTTGACAGTATTTCTACTGCTGAACTGGAAAATAAATTAAAGGAAAATATTCAACTAATAGACGTAAGAACACCTGGTGAGTTTAGAAGAGGCCACATAAAAAATGCAAAAAATATTCCACTAAATCAAATCGGTAGCTTCACTCCAATCGCTGACAAAAAAACATATGTAATTTGTCACTCTGGAGCAAGAAGTAAACTTGCCGCAAAAAAACTTAAAAAAAGAGGTTTCGATGTTGTCAATGTTAAAGGCGGAATGCATGCATGGCGAGGTAAAATAGTTTAAAATTAGACCATGAATAATTTAGCTCTGTTAAAAACATAACATGTTTCAGAGTATTACAGTAGTTAAATTTAGTAATATGAAAGGAATTAACTATGAAAAACAATATTTCAATGAAGGATTTTTATGAAAAATATACTAATAGTAGTGAAAAACTCACTATTCTTGATGTAAGAGAAATTCATGAATATGCAGCTGGTCACATACCTTCTGCTCAAAATTTCCCTTTAAGTACTTTAGGCACAGATTTTTCTAAATTAGACAAAAATCAAAAATACTACGTGATTTGTCAAGCAGGTGGTCGTTCAGCTAAAGCATATGATTTTCTTGATGCACAAGGATTTGATGTTATAAATGTTGAAGGTGGCATGAATAACTGGCCTGGAGAAACAAAATAAAAAATTAAACAACCAATTAGTAAAAAACAACCAACAATTAATTTATAAAATTTTCTATAAAATTAATACATCTTAAAAAATAAAAGTCTTGGTCCAAAATAATCTTGAATCAAGACTTTTATTACTAATTTAGTATGCTATTTCTTTTTTACTAGATACTGTATAGCTTTTTCTATTTTTTCCTTATGCTCTTCAGGATTTTCTGTAGGATTATTAATACATTCCATAAGATTTTCTGTTATTAATAATTCAATAACTTTGTCAACACTAGAACGAACTGCACTTAGCTGAATCATAATATCCATACAATCTCGCTCTTCTTCTATCATTTTTTGAATTCCTCTAAGCTGTCCTTCAGAACGTTTTAAACGCGTTATGTACTTTGACTTTGACATATATTTTTCCTCAGTATATTTTTTTTCATTATACATTGAATAATTTATTTTGTCAAAATTTCCAAGGTAAATGTACTTCCTTTACCATATTCACTCTCTACTTTAATGTCTCCATTTAGTTGCACAGCTAGTTGTTTCGCTATAGCTAAACCTAACCCATAGCCACCTGTTTTCATATTTCTTGATGCTTCAACACGATATAATCTTTTAAAAATATTATCAAGTTCCTCTTTTTTTATACCACATCCTTCATCAATTATAGAAATAGAAAGCATTTCATCACTAATTTCAGCAACTATTTCGATTTTTGTTCCACTTGGAGAGTATTTAAATGCATTACCTAGTAAATTAACTATTATTCTTTGTAATTTATTATAATTACTTACTATTTTTGCATTTTCCGGTATAACTTTAATAAAAATATCTCTTTGTTCTTTTTCTGCTCTTAACTTAAATTCAGACATACAATCAATTAATAATTTATCTAAAAATATAGTTTCTTTTTTATCTGCAGAATCAGTTTCTTTCACACTTAGCGTCAAATAATTTAATTCTTCAACTAATTTATTTAATCTAGTTGTTTGACGACAAATTGTTTCTAAATAGTACTTGTATTCATCTTTTTTTATTATACCATCTAACATTCCTTCAGCTGTTGATTGAATAGAAGTTATAGGAGTTTTTATATCGTGAGAAAGTTGAGCAATCATAAGAGATTTTTCTTTTTCACTTTGTTCTAGTGATTCAAAACTTTCTTTTAAGTGCTTCGCCATATCATCAAATGCAATAGATAAATCTCTAAATTCGACTGGACGTATCACTTCATCACTGATATCAAATCTCTTCTCGCTTATATTTACTGTTTTTTTCTTTAGCACATCTAATGATTTAAACACACCTTTCAATAATGCTAGACTTATCGTCGCACCGATTAATCCCGCAATCACAGTAATTGCAACAATAAAATAGGTATCTTTCTTTTCGATTAACATTTGGTTTGAAGCCCAAAATACAGCAGCTATAGTTATTAAAAATGACAAAATATATCCAACAATAATATAATCTCTTAATTTCATTCTATATTTCCTTTCCATTTTTAAACTTGTCTTTCCATTTTATATCCTAGTCCCCACACTGTCTTTATATTTGGTGTTTTCTCTGTAGAGTATTTCATTAATATTCTCCTTAAAGAATGCACGTGCACATTCAATGTATTCGCATCTTCTACATATTCATCGTGCCATATTTTTTCATATAATTCTGTTTTAGAAAAAACACGTTCTGGATTATTAGCTAATAACCATAATAATTCAAAAGATTTCACCGTTAGGTCTAGTTGTTTTCCATTGACCATCGCTATTCTACTATTATAATTTATTTCTAAATCCCCTAAAGTCGAAATACTATCTGTACTACTTTTTTCAATTCGACGTAATATGTTCCTAACTCTTAATACTAATTCTCTAGGACTAAACGGCTTAACTATATAGTCATCAGCCCCCATGCTCAAAGCATAAATCTTATCTGGCTCAGTTGTTTTGGCAGTTATAAATAAAAAAGGTTGCTCTGCATCCAAATATTGTACTTCACTAATCAAATCATAGCCATCCATATTTGGCATCATTATATCCGTAATAATTAGAGAATACTTATTTCTCTTATATTTTTCTAATGCTTCTTTTCCATCATTAGCAATATCTATATCATAACCACCTTGTTCTAGATATCTTTTGTTTATCTCCGTTATTTCTATCTCGTCATCTACTAATAAAATTTTATTCATCATATCTTTACTCCTCCTAACAAAATAGCACTATACATTAAAAGTATAGCACTATTCTGTTAAATTCTGCAAGGTACTATCTCTCACTATTTTAAAAATATCAATTTAATTGAGATTTCCCCACATAATTCTAGATATTCAAAAAATTTTATAAAAGAGACTACTATCAAATCACACTAATTTTAATCGTTTAATACATTGGGCTGCCCCAAAAGTCCTAAAATTTAACAAAGTTCATATTAGAACTCGTAGACGCAGTGGTTTATTGATATCTAAATTCGCTTTATAAAAGCTTTTTAGATATCTAATAAACTGTGCGGGGGTGACTCGACAAAATCGATTTCTCTGAAATCACGATTTTTGAGTCACTCCCATTCTATTTAGTCAATTTCATTTTTTCTTCTAAGTCCTAATAAACCTAATAGACTAGCGATGATTAATCCTACTATTCCTGTAGTTGAAGTATTTGTTGCGTTAGTTGCATTCATTGTTCCTTCTGGAGCTGCACTTGTTTTTGGTAACATTCCTTTTTTCATCATATTATTGTTCATATGAGCGTTCATATCTTTATCCATATGTGCTTTCATAGTCATGTCATCTGATTTATGCATATCCATAGTTTTTCCGCTCATATTCGAATCCATTAAATCATGTTTTTTATGATCCATCATCATATTTTCACCTGGTTTTTTCTCCATTTCCATAGCTTCTTTATGAAGATTTACAGTAACCTCTTTAAGTGCTACTACGTTTGTTAAATCTGGTTTTCCGTCTTTTTCACCGTATACTTTGATTGTTGCTTTGTAGCTTTGTGTTCCATTTGCTTTAAGTAAATCTAATAATTCTTTATCTGATTTTCCTTTTGTTCCTTCTAGGTCTACTTCATAGAAGTATAATCCTTTTCCTAATTTTTCTAATGGTAATAAGGCTGGATTTTTCGCTGATCCGTTGTCTGACCATGGAGCTTTATCTGATGATTTTAAGATTAATCTTGTTAACATTCCATCTCCACCGAAGAATTCATAAGGAATTACTTGGTTTACTCCAGCTGTGAATGGCCCTGGGAAGTTTGCTTTATCTAAGTATTTAGCTGGTACATTAACTTCATCTTTTGTATTGTCCATTACTGCTTTTTTAACTTCGTTAACAGTTGTTAATCCATTTAGATTTACATTTACATCTTTTGTTGCTACTACATTTGTTAAATCTGCTTTTCCATCTTTTTCACCGTATACTTTGATTGTTGCTTTGTAACTTTGTGTTCCATTAGCTTTAAGTAAATCTAATAATTCTTTATCTGATTTTCCTTTTGTTCCTTCTAAATCTACTTCATAGAAGTATAATCCTTTTCCTAATTTTTCTAATGGTAATAAGGCTGGATTTTTCGCTGATCCGTTGTCTGACCATGGAGCTTTGTCTGATGATTTCAAGATTAATCTTGTTAACATTCCGTCACCACCGAAGAATTCATAAGGAATTACTTGGTTTACTCCAGCTGTGAATGGTCCTGGGAAGTTTGCTTTATCTAAGTATTTAGCTGGTACATTAACTTCATCTTTTGTATTGTCCATTACTGCTTTTTTAACTTCGTTAACAGTTGTTAATCCATTTAGATTTACATTTACATCTTTTGTAGCTACTAAGTTTGTTAAATCTGCTTTGCCGTCTTTTTCACCGTATACTTTGATTGTTGCTTTGTAGCTTTGTGTTCCATTTGCTTTTAATAAATCTAATAATTCTTTATCTGATTTTCCTTTTGTTCCTTCTAGATCTACTTCATAGAAGTATAATCCTTTTCCTAATTTTTCTAATGGTAATAAGGCTGGATTTTTCGCTGATCCGTTGTCTGACCATGGAGCTTTGTCTGATGATTTTAAGATTAAACGAGTTAACATTCCATCTCCACCGAAGAATTCATAAGGAATTACTTGGTTTACTCCAGCTGTGAATGGCCCTGGGAAGTTTGCTTTGTCTAAGTATTTAGCTGGTACATTAACTTCATCTTTTGTGTTATCCATTACTGCTTTTTTAACTTCAACTGGAGTTGTTTGTGGTTCCGCTACATCTTTAGCAAGTTTTAATAAATTATTTACATCAGCTTCTTTAGACTCAGCGCTTGGTTCTGGTTTTACTTCAGGTTGTTTCTCAGGTGTAACATCAGTTTTCACTTCAACTGTTTGTTTCTCAACTGGTGTTGTTACTTTTTCAACAGTATTTGTTTTATTTTCAGGTGCTTTAGATTCAACAGCTGTATCAATTTGTTTATTATCTACATTTTGAACTACAGGAGCTTTATCTTGTAAATCACTTGCGTGAGCTTCTCCACCTCCTACAATTACAAAAATACCACTTGCAATTGCTGCTGATACTACTCCAACACTAACTTTTCTTATTGCCCATTTTGTAAAATTTTCTGATTTCATAAAGTTATTCTTCATTTGTATTTTTCTCCTCTTATTAATACTTTAGTACCAAAATTTTTTGTTTGATGAATACAGTATACCTTATAGATATTAACTAACTATTAGTAAATGTTTAAATAATTCTTAAATAGATATTATAAAAATATTATTTTAAAAATATACTAATATATATAGTTCACCTTAGATTTCTGACAATTTCGAAAAAAGTTTTTAATTTTTTTAATAAAAAGTGTTGACAAAGAAAAAATCTTATGATAATATTTCTTTAACAGTTTTAAAAAGCGAAGAAGTGAAGAGCAATATTGCTTAATTATTAGAGACCTTTTGGTTGGTGAAAAAAAGGATTTGAGTGTATTGTAAATGGTCACAGAGCTGAACTAATGAGTATATATAAGTTAGTTCCGGTTGATAACCGTTAATAATCATTGAGGTAAGATTAAAATTTATTTTAAGATTATAAAATTGGGTGGTAACACGGTCATTTCGTCCCTTGTGTTACTACCCTTTTGTCGTATTTAAGACTGAATAAAAAAATATTTTTACAAATTAATACATAATAACATAGATAAGATGAGTAGAAAAAAGGATTTACACCAGAGAGTCTCGGTAGCTGAAAAGAGATTAATGAGTTTTTTTGAAGATGGTCTTTGAGTTTTAATTATCGAGCGGAAGTTAGATAATTACGCAGAAAATAGCGTTAAAATTTTAATGAGGTGGAAAACTAAAAAATTCAATTTATCATTTTAGATTTTCCATAAAATAAGGTGGTACCACGTATGAAACGCACGTCCTTAGACAATACTAGATTATTGTTTAAGGGCGTTTTTTATTTTTATAATTCAATATACACAAAAAGAGAAAATCTCAGGAGGAAAGAATAATGACAAAAATTTCAAGTTTAGGATACCCACGTTTAGGGGAAAAAAGAGAATGGAAAAAATTAATTGAAGGATACTGGGCTCGTACAGTTCGTCAAAACGAGTTATTTGAAGAAGCAGGAAAACTTCGCCGTCTTTATATCGAGAAACAATTAAATGCTGGATTAGATTTTATCCCAGTTGGTGATTTCTCACTTTATGATCACATTTTAGATTTATCAGTTCAATTCAACGTTATTCCACAACGTTTTGAAGGAAGAGAAGTTGATGTAGACTTATTCTTCGATATCGCACGTGGTAACAAAGATAATGTTGCATCTGCACTTAAAAAATGGTTTAACACTAACTACCACTACATCGTACCAGAATGGGAAAATGTTAGCCCTAAATTAAACAATACTCGTCTATTAGACTTATATAAAGAAGCAAAAGAAATCGTAGGAGATAAAGCTAAACCAGTAATCACTGGACCAATTACATATGTTGCTTTATCTAGTGGTCTAGCTGAAGGAGAATTTGAAAAAGCTGTAGATAAATTATTACCATTATATACTCAAGTATTCAAAGAATTAGCTGAAGCTGGTGCTTCTTACATCCAAGTAGATGAGCCAATCTTTGTTACTGATGAAGGGAGAAACTACGTAGAATTAGCTCACAAAGTATACAACCACTTCAACAACGAAGTAGATGCTAAATTCATCTTCCAAACTTACTTTGAAGCTTTAGTAGAAGCTGAAAAACTTGCTGATTTACCAGTAGCTTTCGGTTTAGACTTCGTTCACGGAAGAGAAGAAAACTTAGCTAATGTAAAAGCTGGTTTATTCAAAGATAAAGAAGTATTTGCTGGGGTTGTTGATGGACGTAACGTATGGAGCAACGATTTCGAAGATAGTTCTGCATTATTAGAAGAAATTAAAGCCAATGTTGCTGAATTAGTAATTCAACCTTCATGTTCATTACTACACGTACCAGTAACAACTAAAAACGAAACTGAATTAGAAGAAACATTATTAAATGGTTTAGCATTTGCTGATCAAAAATTAGTAGAGCTTAACTTACTAGCTAGCAAATTAGATGGCAAAGAAGATGCAGCATACCAAAAACACGTTGAAGACTTCAATAAACTACAAAACGCTGACTTCAGAAACCTTGAATTAGAATCAAGTGAAAATGTTCGTTCTACTCGTCCATCTGATTACAAAGTTCGTCGTGAAGTTCAAAATAAAAAATACAACTTACCATTATTACCAACTACTACAATCGGATCATTCCCTCAATCTAAACAAGTACGTCTACAACGTGCTCTATGGAAAAAAGGTGAATTATCTAATGAAGCATATGAAAAATTCATTGAAGAAGAAATCGCTCGTTGGATTAAAATCCAAGAAGATCTTGATATCGACGTATTAGTTCACGGTGAGTTCGAACGTACAGACATGGTTGAATTCTTCGGGCAACGTTTCGCTGGATTCGCATCTACTAAATTCGGTTGGGTTCAATCATACGGTTCTCGTGGGGTTAAACCACCAATTATCTACGGAGATGTAAAACACGTAGAAGCTGTTACAGTTAAAGAAACTGCCTACGCTCAAAGCTTAACTAACCGTCCTGTTAAAGGTATGTTAACTGGACCAGTTACAATTCTAAACTGGTCATTCGAAAGAACTGATATTTCTAAAGCAGAAATCTTCAACCAAATAGCTATCGCTCTTAAAAATGAAATTGAACTTTTAGAAAAAGCTGGAATTACAATTATCCAAGTTGACGAACCAGCTATCCGTGAAGGATTACCTCTAAGAGATAACAAAAAAGAAAAATATCTTGAAGAAGCAGTATTCTCATTCCGTCTAGCTACTTCATCAGTTCAAGATGATACACAAATTCACACACATATGTGTTACTCTAACTTCGATGAAATTATCGATTCTATCCGTGCATTAGACGCCGACGTTATTTCTATCGAAACTAGTAGAAGTCACGGAGAATTAATCTCTGCATTCGAAACTGCAATCTATCCTTTAGGTATTGGTCTAGGAGTTTACGACATCCACTCTCCTCGTGTTCCTACTAAAGAAGAAGTTCGTACAAACATCTTACGTCCACTTCAAAAACTATCTACTGAGCAATTCTGGATTAACCCTGACTGTGGATTAAAAACTCGTGCTGAAAAAGAAACTATTGAAGCATTAGAAGTTTTAGTTGAGGTAACTAAAGAAATTAGAAATGAACTTGCCGCTAAATAGGAGGTTCATATGAGAAACTTACTAGAGAGATTAGAACAAAATGTACTCGTAGCCGATGGAGCTATGGGTACAGCTCTCTATAGTAATGGATTGGAAAGTTGTCATGAATATAATAATATCTCTAATCCGGATTCTGTAGAGAAAATTCATAAGGCTTATATCGAAGCTGGAGCAGATATAATTCAAACAAATACTTATGCTGCAAAAAAATGTCAGCTAAAAACTTATGGTTATGAAGACAAGTTTGAAGAAATTAATATTCGCGCTGCTGAAATAGCTCGTAAAGCTGCTGGAGAAAACACTTTTGTTTTCGGTACTATTGGAGCTATTAGAGGACTTCGTGAATGTGAACTATCATTAGAAACAATTGTCAATGAAACGATCGATCAAGTTAAAGTATTATTATCAACAAATAAAGTTGATGCATTACTTTTTGAAACTTACTATGATCAAGAAGAAATTCGTGCTGTATTAACTGAAGCTAGAAAATTAACTGACTTACCTATTATTACTAATATTTCATTATTAGAAGCAGGTATAACTCAAAATGGGGAAAAAGTAACTGACGCTCTAAGCGCCCTTGTTAACTTAGGTGCTGATATCGTTGGTTTAAACTGTCATCTTGGTCCTTATCATATGATAAAAAGTTTAAAACAGGTCCCATTATTTGCACAAAGCTACCTATCAGCTTATCCTAATGCCAGCTTATTACAGTTAACACAAACTATTAATGGTAATGAATACCGTTTTAGAAAAAATTCGGCTTACTTCGAACAAAGTGCTAAGTTACTTGTAGAAGAAGGTGTAAGATTAATCGGTGGTTGCTGTGGAACTACTCCTGAGCATATTCGTGCTATTAAAAAAGGAATTAAAGATCTTAAACCTGTTAAAAGAAAAATTATTACACCTTTACCAGCTGAGGAAGAGCTTGTAAGAGTAGCAAATAATAAACCAACAATTATTGATAAAGTGAAAAAACAAGTAACAATAATAGCTGAACTAGATCCACCTAAACATTTAAATGTAGATAAATTTATCGAAGGTGCTAAAGCGATAGATAAAAAGAATATCGAAGCTATAACTTTAGCAGATAATTCTTTAGCTAGCACTCGAATTTGTAATTTAGCTGCTGCTACGTTACTTAAAGAGCACATTTCTACTCCTACACTTCTGCATTTAACATGTCGTGATCACAATCTTATCGGATTGCAATCTCGTTTAATGGGATTTGATCTTCTTGGAATTAATAATGTCCTTGCTCTTACTGGAGATCCAAGTAAACTTGGTGATTTCCCTGGAGCTACTAGTGTCTACGATATGACTAGTCTTAAATTAATTCCATTCATTAAACAACTTAATGAAGGACTTGGATATAATGGAGCTTCTCTGAAAAAGACTACAAACTTCACAGTTGCTGCTGCTTATAATCCAAATGTTCGCGACTTAAGTAAAACAAAACGTCTAGTTGAGAAGAAAATTAAAGCAGGTACTGATTACTTTATTACACAACCTGTCTTTGAAGCTGAAAAAATTGAGCAATTAGCAGAATTTGCTGCTGATTATCCAGATACTCCATTCTTCGTTGGTATAATGCCAATTACTAGCTACAACAATGCTGTATTCCTACACAATGAGGTACCTGGTATCAAGTTATCAGAAGAATTCTTAGCAAAACTAGAAGAAGTAAAAGATGACAAAGAACTTTGTCAAAAAATTGCTTTAGAAGAAAGTAAAAAGTTACTTGATGTTGCTTTAAAACACTTCAAAGGAATTTACCTAATAACACCATTCTTTAGATATGATCTTACATTAGAATTAATAGATTATGTTGAAGAAAACAAAGATAAATAAAAGTTAAATGTATATATAGAAATCACCTAGAAAATTAGTTTCCTAGGTGATTTTTAAATAGTAACACGAAGTATTAGAAAATATCTAATACTTCGTGTTAAATCTTATTCTATTTGTTTCCGTATTTTTCGAAAAGTTCATCTAGAGGTTTGTACATTACTTTGTTTAAGTCTTCAATTAAAAATTGTAGTTTTTGTTGAGTTTGTACAAACTCTAAGAATTTAGCATTTTCTAATAATTTTTGTTGAATTCCTTCAAATACTGATAATTCTTCTTCTGTTGGTTCATTTCCTGCTTGAGCAGACTCCATTAAATCTTTTTGTTTAGATACGAATTCTGTATATAAAGCATTAGCTTCTTCATCTGCATATAATTCTTCAGATGCAGCTAATGACGCTTTATACTCATCAGATTCTCTTAATGCTCTTTCAAATTCATTTGCTTTATCATAAATATTTACCATAATTATTTGCTCCTTTTATGTTGTATTCTAATTATACCATAGTTTTACCTTCTTTGACAATAAATCGTTTGCACATCTAACAATCTATTTTATTACTATTGATATCATCCTGGCGGCTACTTTACTATTTTTATCTACTCTTTCTTTTCCCGACACCTATTGTTTCTTATATCTTTCGCTGATTCAAAGTCATATAATTATTACTCTATCTTCTTCTTTTTCTTGAATAATGCTTTTGCTGCTTTTCAACTACCTTGCGATTCTTATATCTTTTTTCAAATCGTATCAAACTTGAAGGTTTTTTAATTTCTACTTTTGGGTCAGCCCCTCTTATTATTATTGTATCAACAGCTTTAGTTGTTACTGTTTCCCTACCTATCTCTTCTAAAACATTTGTTTTCTTATTTAATCTTGATTTTATAGTTGTTACAACTCGTCCTTCAGTTCCCGCTACCGTATTAACATATCCTATATCCTTTGTATTGTCTTCTTTATAAATTACCTTCAATGGGATTGTTTTTACTTCCGTTTTTGTTATTACCTCTCCGTATAGCGCTTTAATATCTATGTTCACATTTACTAAATCAAAACTACCATCTCTATACACTACCCTTACTGTTGCTTTTTTAGTCCCGAATTTAGAAGTTTCTGGGATTTCTTCCCAAACTATACTTTTTATAGGTAAACCATTTTTTTCAATAGCCAACTCTGCGTTAGCTGTGTCACCTTCATATATTTTATAAATTTTCCTGATTGGCTTATAATAATCTTTTTGTTGTTTATTTAAAACAGATAAGGCTGATGCGATATCTTTTTCTAAATTAGCTAACTTATCTTTTTCTTTCACTAATTTATCATAAGTTTCTATTGTATCTAGCTTCCCTTTTACTTTTTTTAATAGATTATAATAGTCATTTAATAATTTTCCTTTTCGAATATTAAACTCATTCATCACCTCAGACGAACTTAATGCAGTATTTGTATTTTTGAATACTTCCAGTTTTTTTGTTGCTTTCATTATCTCATCTGTTAATAACGTTTTGTCTAATCTAAAATCACGAACTACTGTTTTATACTCTTCTAGTGCTATTTCTAGTTCCTTAGTTACAATTCTTATATCAGTTTGTTTAGCATTGCTATTTTTCAATAAGTCTTCTACTTTTTGTAATTTTATTTTTAATTCTTCTTTTTTAGCGCTATAATTAGCTTTTATTTTTGAAGTTTTATTATCTATATTTATTTTCTTTTCACTTTCTAGAACAGCCTCTTGTTTGATTGATTTCAACTCTTCGAAATTAGGTAGTACTTTTACCAATACACCTACATTCGTATTTATAGTTTTCCCTAAATAATTTACTGCTACATTTAAAGTATACGTCGTTGCTGTCGGTTGTATTCCTTCAAGTATATTTATGTTTAATGTTGCAGTTTTAGGTAAATTATCTAAATTTAATTTTTCTAAAACTTTTTCTCTAGAAATTTTATTTAATGCTAATATTTCTAGTGGATTTTTGTCTTTTAATGAAATTTTCATGTTTTCATTTACTATTTTTCTTACTTGTTCAGTTGTCGGTTCTTCTATTTTCAGAGTTTTCAACACTGGATTTTGTTTTCCTTTACCAGTAACTCCAGTTCTTTCCCCAACATTAAAGTTATCGTCGTCATCCAATATTGATGAAAAGTACGCATTAGAACTATGTTCCCCTTTTTCTATATAGGTCATAACATCTTTATCATTGTATAATAATCTTGCAACCTTATCCCCACTCATTCCATAATGCTTTATTTTCCCTTCTTTTGCTAACTGTTTGCTTAAAATACTCTTGTTATATAAATCTCTATTCAAAATAGATGCGACAATTTTTGGAGCATTAAACGTTGTAGCTTTTTTGAAAACATTACGATAAAAATTTCTATACTTCTTAGCCGTAGGTTCTATCCAATACCCATTTTCTTCATTAGCTAATTTATGTAACTTCACTACTGCACGTTGAGTTAGGTATCCCCCTAATGAATGTCCTGTAATATAAAAGTTCTTTATATCTTCTCTTAATCCAATCTCTTTTATTATTTCTTCAATTTCTTTACCTTGTTGTGGATTTTGACCAAACGCAACAACTACATCATTACCTATATCTTTTCCACCTTTAGTTCCGCGTATAGCTAAAACATGAACCAATCCATCTGGAACAATTGATAGTGCACTTTTTGTTTTAAATAATACTGCATCAAGCCCACTATCATAATGATAAGTTTTGTCGACTTCCCAATATGGCGACAGTTCATTGTGCATAAGTTCATATTTGTTTTCGGCCTTCGAGTCATCTTTAATAATGTTATCAGCCTTTGTCCACTGGTAATCCTTATCTAGAACTTTTTTAATATAACTATCATCACGATACGATAATTTCATAAATAAAGCCATATCTCGATCGGTAACATACCACTTGAAATTATCATCATCTCCCGGTTTACTCAAATCTCTCTGATCATGATCTATTACTCCATCTCCATCTGTATCCTTTAAAAATGGATGCCCATAGTAACCATAATATGTTTTTCCGCCTTTTTCATAAGTATAAATCTCACGATTATTTTTCACATTATCCCCATCACTATCTTCATCCGCCTTTAACGTTTTTTTTCCAAAAAGTAAATTATCAATCTTCGAATCTTCTGTTGTTATTAAACCTTTTGAAATTTTTACAAGATCTTCATCTGTAGCAAATCGTTTTTTAGATTCTCTTTCTAATACAGCAGACTTATCATTACGGACTCTCGACTTTTCCCCTTCATTTTCATCTATCAAAACATCTTTTCCTAGTGAATCTTTTTTCTTCTTTGCTAAATCATTTACCTTAACATCTTCAGAAATACTTTTTTCTACATTTTTTTCATTTGCTACATTTTTAAAAGCGTTACTTTCGTTATGATTTTCCTTATCTATTATAACATTGTTTTCCTTATGTATATTCTCGCTAGAATTCGTCTCACTTGCCAAAGCAGGCGCTGCTAAAAATATAAAAGCACCTACTAATACTGAAAATGTTCCAACACTAAATTTTTTTACCGTATATTTTAATACATTGTTTTTACTTCCCATGGGAATCCCTCTCTTGTCTTATAAATCTTACATCAACTTTATAGATTTTAAAAAAATAAACTCAATAATTCTTACTAACCTTGTTTATTAAAAATTATAAATAATATTCTTAAAATATTATATTAACTAAAAAGTTATTATCTTAATATTACTCCCCTATAAAAAATGAACTATTCATAAGAATTTCAAATTAACAAAAATATTTTATATATTTCGCATATTCTTCATCACTAAATCTTTATGTTATAATTCTTAATGAATCCCCTTAATTATATTCTAATTTTTAAATACGTGTATGTCAAAAATTTTAAACTGATACTATGTTTAATTTATAAAAATAATATTATAATATCTATATTAGACATCTCTTATAAATTATAAGTAAATTATTACTAATAATATTAGATTTTTTTAGAGATATTAAGAAAGGAGTGACTCAAAAATCATGATTTCTAAGAAACAAAATTTTTAAGTCACTCCCATAAAGTTTATTGATATCTAAAAAGTTTTCGAAAAGCGAACTTAAATATCAATAAATCACTGCATCTATAAGTTATAATATATACTTTCAAAAAACTTAGAACTTTTGGATCAATCCCGCGCTATATCTTATTTATTTTGAAAATAATAAAATAAGAATGTACAGTTTTGATAAAATAAAAATGTACAAATGGACTATAGTCTAGTAAATAGATACGAAAATACGAAAATTAGTTAAAAAATTTAAATGAAATTTGTTTTATACTGAGAAGTAGGGGGGGTTTTTTGTTTCGGAGACTTCGCCCCCTCAACTGGCTAAAGCCTTTAACCAAAAAGGGAGTGACTCAAAAATCGTAATTTCAAAGAAATCGATTTTGTCGAGTCACCTCCGCACAGTTTATTAGATATCTAAAAAGCTTTTATAAAGCGAATTTAGATATCTATAAACCACTGCGTCTATAAATTCCCATATAAACCTTGTTAAAATTTAAGACTTTTGGGTCATCCTCTTTCTACTATACTTAAAGATTTATTATAAACTTTAAATTAATTTTTATCGTTTTTATTACATCTTGCTGCTGCAAGTAATCCACCTAGGATTCCTAATCCTAATCCTGCTAATCCCGTGTTAGTATTAGTTTCTCCTGTATTAGCTAAGCGTTTTGTTACTTTTGTAGATAATACTTCACTATATTTCTCTCCTTTGTTTATTGGTGAATCTGTTGCCACTGTTCCTCCATTGAATTCTGGAATCTCTACAGTTGGTGGTGTGATTGCGTTTCCTTTTCCATCCGTACTACTTGTTCCTACTGGATCTGTGTATTCTGGTACTTCTGCTGTTGGTGGGATAATTAGGTTACCTTCTCCATCCGTACTACTTGTTCCTACTGAATCTGTGTATTCTGGTACTTCTGCTGTTGGTGGAATAATTAGGTTACCTTCTCCATCCATACTACTTGTTCCTACTGGATCTGTGTATTCTGGTACTTCTGCTGTTGGGGTGTTTACGTTACCTTCTCCATCCGTACTACTTGTTCCTATTGGATCTGTGTATTCTGGTACTTCTGCTGTTGCTGGGGTGATTGCGTTTCCTTCTCCATCCGTACTACTTGTTCCTACTGGATCTGTATATTCTGGTACTTCTGCTGTTGCTGGGGTAATTAGGTTACCTTCTCCATCCGTACTACTTGTTCCTACTGGATCTGTGTATTCTGGTACTTCTGCTGTTGGTGGGGTGATTGCGTTTCCTTCTCCATCCGTACTGCTTGTTCTTACTGGATCTGTGTATTTTGGTACTTCTGAAACTGATGGCTTATCTTCTTTCGGTTTCTCCTCTACAGGTGCTGTCGGTGTTCCTTCTTTTCCTGTTTTCTCTGGTCGAACTGGTTTCTCTTGTTTTTCTGGAACTGATGGCTTATCTTCCTTCGGTTTCTCCTCTACAGGTGCTGTTGGTGTTTCTTCTTTTCCTATTTTCTCTGGTTGAGCTGGTTTCTCTTGTTTTTCTGGAACTGATGGCTTATCTTCCTTCGGTTTCTCCTCTACAGGTGCTGTCGGTGTTCCTTCTTTTCCTGTTTTCTCTGGTTGAACTGGTTTCTCTTGTTTTTCTGGAACTGATGGCTTATCTTCTTTCGGTTTCTCCTCTGCAGGTGCTGTCGGTGTTTCTTCTTTTCCTGTTTTCTCTGGTTGAACTGGTTTCTCTTGTTTTCCTGGAACTGATGGCTTATCTTCTTTCGGTTTCTCCTCTACAGGTGCTGTCGGTGTTCCTTCTTTTCCTATTTTCTCTGGTTGAACTGGTTTCTCTTGTTTTCCTGGGGCTTCTGGTTGCGATGGCACTGCTATAGCGCTATCCTCATTAAAGTTATCCTTCGGATCTGTTGGAACCTCTATAACTTTAGACTCACTCACTACTTCTTTCGTCCCTCTTACTATAAGTTTATCTATTTTTTCCTTGTTCTCTACAGTTACTTTTTCTGTAATTTCTCCAGTTTTACTATTTAAAATATACGTCGTTGTCGTAATATTTTTACCATCTTCTCCTTCTCGTTTTACAACATCTTTTCCTTTTTCTACTAAAGCATCTTCTTCATAAACAACTCCTCTTGGGATTTTAATCTCCTCTATTTTAGACTTAAGTCCTTTTGTAATAACTGTATTTACAGCATCTGTTCTTACTGGAGTTCTACTTATTTCTTCTACATTATTTCTCTTTTTATTCAATCTTGACTTTATAGTTGTAACAACTTTACCATCTTTTCCAGTAATTTCACTAATATAACCATAATCTTTTGTATCATCACCAGTGTAAATCACTTTTAATGGCAGTTTTTCTTCTTCAGTTGTTGTAACTACTTCTCCATACAATTCTTTGACATTCACATTTACATCTACTAAATCAAAACTATCATCATTGTATACTACTTTTACCTTTTCCACTTTATTGCCAGCACTTGAAGTATTTGGTTCAGTTTCCCATACAACATTTTTTATAGGTAGATTATTTTTCTCAATAGATAATTCCGCGTTAGGCTTATCTCCTTCATAAAGTTCATAAGCTTTCTTAATTGGTTCGTAATAATCTTTTTGAGTTTTATTTAAAACAGCTGAAGCTTCTTGTATATCTTTTTCCAAATTAGCCAATTTATTTTTTTCTTCCACTAATTTATCGTAAGTTTCTATTATGTCTAAATTACCCTTAACTTCTTTCAAAAGATTATTATAGTCATTCACCAATTTATCTTTTCGACTATTAAACTCAGTTACTACTTCTACTGGTTTTGATGAAGTATCTGTATTTTTAAACATTTCTAATTTATTCGTAGCTTTTGCTATCTCATCTGTTAATAAAGTTTTATCTAATTTTAAGCCACTAACAGACATTTTATATTCTTCCAACAATATTTCCAATTCTTTAGTTAAAACCTTTATATCTGATTGTTTGGCTGTACTATTTTTTAACAATTCTTCAACTTTTTGTAGTTTAGTGTCTAATTCTACTTTTTTTGCATCATAACGTTTTTTTGTTTCCACAGTTTTATGCTCTGTGTCTACTTTCTTCTCTTTCTCATCAGATGCTTTTTGTTTAATAGCTTTTAACTCCTCAAAATTTGGTAATACTTTTACTACTACACTTATATTTGTATTTACTGTTTTTCCTAGATAACTTATTGTTACTGGTAAAACATGATTTACTGCTGTTGGTTGAATTTCATCAGGAACATTTATATTCAATGTTGCTGTATTAGGTAAATTATCTAAATTTAATTTTTTTAATACTTCTTCTCTTGATATTTTATTTAATGCTAATATTTCTACTGGATTTTGATCTTTCAATGAAATTTTTATATTCTCATTTACTATTTTTCTTACTTCTTCATCCGTTGGCTCTGCTATTTTTAAGTTTTTCAGTATTGGATTTTCTTTCCCTTTACCGCTAACTCCAGTTCTTTCGCCTATATTAAAATTATCGTCATCATTCAATATTGCTGAGAAATAAGCATTAGAACTATGTTCTCCTCCCTCTATGTAGGTCATTACATCTTTATCGTTATATAATAATCCTATAAACTTATCTCCACTCATTCCATAATGTTTAATTTTTCCTTGTTTTGCTAATTGCTTACTTAAAATACTTTTCTTATATAAATCACCATTTGTTCTCGAAGCATTAATTTTTGGAGCATTAAACGTTGTAGCTTTTTTAAAAACATTATTGTAAAAGTTTCTATATTTTTTAGCCGTAGAATCAATCCAATACCCGTTTTCCTCATTAGCTAACCTATTTAGCTTAACTACAGCACGTTGAGTCAAATATCCTCCTAAAGAATGTCCCGTAATATAAAAATTCTTAATATCTTCTCTTATACCTATCTCTTTTATTATTTCTTCTATTTCCTTACCTTGCTTTGGATCTTGTCCTGCTGCAATAACCCCGTCATTAGTAACATCCGCACCACCCTTAGTTCCTCTTATCGCAAGAACATGAACTAAGCCGTCTGGTAAAATCGGCAACGTACTTTTAGTCTTAAATAATACTGCATCAAGCCCACTTGCATTATGATAAGTCTTATCTATTTCCCAATATGGAGAAAACTCATTATGTATAAGTTCATACACATTTCTGGCTTTTGGATCATCTGCTACAGTATTATCAGTATTTTTCCACGTATAATCTTTATTTAAAACTTTCTTAATATACTCATCATCACGATATACCAATTTCATAAACATAGCCATATCACGGTCCGTCACATACCACTTAAAATTATCATCGTCGCCTGGCTTATTCAAATTACTTTGATCATGATCAGGCATTCCATCACCATCCGTATCTTTTAAAAATGGATGTCCATAGTAACCATAATAAGTTTTTCCAGCTTTCTCATAAATATAAATCTCGCTACCATTCTTCGCACTATCTCCATCCTTGTCTTCATTTGCTTTTAATGGAGTTTTTCCAAAAAGTAAATTATCAATTCTACCATCTTCTGTCGTTATTAAACCTTTTGAAATTTTCACAAAATCATCATCAGTTGCAAATCGCTTTACTGATTCTCTTTCTGAGTCTATAGATCTTTTCCTACGAGATTTTGGCTTTTCAGCAACAGTTTTTTCTACAGAACTCTTCTCTTCCATTGATTCACCGTTCTTTTTACTTAAATAATTTTTTTCTCTACTTTCTAGAACAGCTGCATCTATAGGATTTTTTTCTTCCATTAGATTACTTTGCTTTTCTAGTAAATCATTTTCTTTTGTATCTCTTGAAGCTGCTCTTAACATATCTCTAGTTTCATTTGTCGCATTCACTTCATTTTTGTAAGTTTCTTTAGGTTTTTCCTTTTCTATAATGGTGCTATTTTCTTTATGTATATTTTCATTAGAGTTTGTTTCATTTGCTAAAGCTGACGATGCTAAAAATATAAACGCACCTACCATCACTGAAAATGTTCCAACACTAAATTTCTTAATTGAATATTTTAATACTCTTTTTTTATCTTTATTTACCATGGCTACTCCTTACTATTATAAATTTCTATACTAGATTGACAGACAAACATAAAAAATCAAATCAATAAATCTAATTTTTATATCAATATCTATAAAATACGAAAAAATCAAAAATATAAATAGGATATATACGATTAAACTAAAAATCCTAAATATTAAAAAAAGTTTATATGAAAACTTATAAACACAATGGTTCATTAATATCTAACTTCGCTTTACGAAATTTTTTTAGATATCTAATAAATTTTACGAGACAGAACTAACAAAATCTATTTCTCTGAAACTATGATTTTTGAATCACTCTCATCTAATATACTATATTATAAGCTAGATTATTCTAACAAATTTTACTAAATATAACTATACTTATTAAAAATTTTCATAAAAATACATTACGATTATTTCATACTCATTTCCCTATTAAATAAAATAACTTCTGCAAAATAAAAGATATATAATTAATTATATATTTTTTCATCAAACACAATCCTCTTATCTATAACAATATCCATTTTTCTTTTAAATGGATTATATCCCTTAAACTCTATTTTAGATTTTTAATATTTATTTGTCAAGAATTTATAACAAATACCATCTCTGTTCAAAGTCAGAATATTATTATATTTATACCATAAATTCATTCTTGATAAATAAATAAAATTACAAATAATAATATATAATATTGAACTTAACACTAGCTACTATAATTTTAAAATACTTATCATTATATGAAAAGACTCATCCGAAGATGAGCCTCTTATCTTAATTAAACATATTATTTTCCGCTATTTCATTAATACCACCAAAGTTTTTGGTATCTATGTCCTATTTGTAATGAAAGATCTTTTTTATTTTGATCAGCACCGTTAATATATAATTTACCAGCTTCATACATATCAATCATTTCATTTGGTACACTAGAAATAACTATACTTCCATTATTATCACTTTCTACCTGTGAGAATTTTACACTGTAGTCTCCTGCTGGAAGATCGTCGAAATACCAACGAAGAGTATATGTTTGTAATGGTACTTCCCAATACAATTCATGATAAATAAATTCATGTTCTCTTACAACTTTATTATCTTTCTTATCTATTATATCTACTTTATACTTCGAATTATTTTTCTCGTCATACGAAGAAATATATCCTCGAACATAATTGAAGCTGCGATTAGCTTTAAATGTTTGTTCTACTTCTGTATCTTTATTTACCCTAACTATTCCATCTCTTAGATAATTATCCGTTGCATAAATACTAATACCGTTAATTACACGTGAATCATAATCTAAGTTCATCGAATAAGATGGTCTTAAGAAACTATCACTTCCTACTTGAAGAGCAAATACTACTCCGAAAGCAATATAAAGTTTTTTCTTGTATTTATCAAATATAGTCGTCTTATATCTTTCTGCAAATAGTATTATACCTTTTGCTCCTAGAATGAAAATTATCGGCATCCATGCATAAACATATCTCGGTTTAGCTTCCCAGATTAAATGGAACATAAATACCCCGAAGATAATAATTTGGAATAAGAAGCATGAAGTAATGTATTCTTTTCTACGTTTATAGATGTAATATACCATCCCAAAAATAATCACAACATACATCATTTGCGAAAGGTATATGAAGAAACTATTATTACTTCCATAGAAAAGTTGCCACAAGAAGCCATCACCATCTCTTAATGCACGTGTACCATTCGTATAGTTAATAGTACCATCACTCCAATTTCCTCTTACTTTAAGAACTACCATAAGTAAATTAAGGAAGATTGGTCTATGAGTTAATCTATTAAAGAATAAGCCTAGATCATCTGTCATCTTATTTTGACTAAGATATGTAAATTGGAAATCTTGCCAGTTATAGCTTCCACCTTGGATACTCATTCCCATCATTACCCAATGCAACATAGGAAACTTATAACCATCATCTTTCCAAAATCCATAATGTGCCCACAGCATATCGAATCCTTTTCCAAAAAATATAAATGCAATTCCAAAAGTCACTAATAATAAAACTAAATTTTTATACCATTTGAAAAATAGTAAGTACACTATTAACGCTGGTAAAATAATAATTATATTAGATCTTAAGTTCCATGCAAATGCAACTAGAATAGCTACTGCTACAATATGCTTTGTTCTAAAGATAAAACTTCCATCTGATGGTATAAGAACATATATTATTAAAGCAACCATAATTACCATTAATGTATCAGAATAATAGAATAAACTATACATTTGGAAAGGAATATATAATATCATTAATCCTAAAATTATCGTTTGCTTTTGTTTTGTAAGTAATTTCCCGGCTGTTTTATATGTTAAAAATATTGTCGCTGTTGTTACTAAGAAACAGAATATATGCAATGTCCACACTTCTGATATATGTAAGAATGCAGCTATACGATATATCCAGTATAGAATAATTGTCGGTGTGATATTATTCGGATAAACTAAAAAATATCTTTCACCGGAGAATTTTCCATAGTTTAACATGTAGTGGGCTTCATTTTCTATTTCTGCACCATCCGAAAAGTTCAGTGTATCCATAGATAAAATAATTGCCTGAAACACTAAATATACTAATACTATAATTCTATTATATTTTTTTAATCCAACTTCATCAGTTGCTAAAACTTTTTTTACTGCATAAATAAACAATATGAAAACCACTGGAACACCTAACAGAAGTGCCAACGGATTTAATATTCTTTCATACACAAATGGTGCAACATATGCCCAGGTTAAAGCTATTGTAAACAAGGCTATGAACGCATATGAAAACACATTATGTAATATTCGCCTCATAATTATCTCCTATCCTTTCTATTAAGATGATTAGCAAACATTATCGGAGACATTGCCATTATTGTTTTGTTAACAAATGTATCACTTTCAAAATAATTTTTTCTTGATTTTATTAATTCTAAAATTTCTATTTCCTCGGACATATTTTCCTGCATTCTTAATACATCAAAAAGTAAATATCCACAAAGAAGATTTAAACTATCCTCATATTTTTTATTTTGTTTAAATTCTTCGATTTTATTAAATGCAATCATTATTCTCCTAGTTGAAGCCTCAATCATCGCATTATTTCTTATAGATTTACTTTCTTGTAAATCTTTATAACCAACTTTTGCTACCTGACTTACTTTACCCGCAACATCAAAGACGCGTAATTTGAAATATAAATTCTCTAATGCTAACATATCTTCTTGAAATCTTAAATTATAGATATCTAGAAATTTCCTTTTAAACATACAAGCAGTGATATTATAGTTCAAATCACTTTTCAATCTTTTTATTTCTTCAACTAGATACTCTTGCCCAGATGATATTTTTTCATCTAATATGCTAGGATACCCATCTCTAGTTAACATTGCAATGTCAAGATTATTTTTAGAAATCTCATTATATAAAATCTCTAGGTAATTTTGTTTTAATTTAGAGTTTTCTTCTACAAAAACTACATATTCTCCTTTAGAACAGTCTAACGCACAATTTTTTGCTGAGGAATTAGAACCTAGCTGTTTTTTTATATAGTTAATCTTATTATTATCTAATGCAGCTACCGCTTCTTCTATCTCAGAACCTGAAAGGTCGTCAACTACTATTATTTCAAATTCTTGAAAACTTTGATTAAATATATCTTTTACAATACTTTCTAGTCTATCAACACTTCTATATGCCGCTATCACTACTGTAATTTTTGTTTTATTAGTTGTTTTTATTTTTTTCGTTAATATTTCATTTCCCAAAAGCATCGTATCTAAGAAGATGTCTTTGGTTCTATCTAATGTTTTAACCATAATTTATCCTCTATATTTTAAGGTTTTATCATTTTATTATATCATAAATACTAAGTTTTTTCATTTAGTATGAGAAAACAAACAAAAGAAGTGACCCAAAAGCCTTGACTACATTAAATCAATTCCTTTGAATCACTTTATTAAAAATTATATATCCATTAAAAAATATAAATCTTATAAGAATAACTTAGAACGTTCTCTTTCCCTACTTAATTTAGCAGAACGTGCTTTTAGACTAACTAGAATTGCTCCTCCTACAAGAACGACAATTAGATAAATAAATAATATCTTAATATCACGTTCTACCGCTGGAATATATACCCCACCTACCGCTTCACGTAGTAGACCTATAGAATAAGTGAATGGTACTTTTGGATATAACGCTTGGAAGAATTCTGAAGTCATTTGAATTGGGAATGTTCCCCCCGAACTTCCTAATTGTAATACTAACAGCACTATACAAACTGCTTTCCCTACATTTCCTAGAATACACACTATTGTATAAATAATCGAAGAAAATAGCAGCGATATTAATAATGCATAAATTACAAATCTATATGGAGATGTCGCCTGCGTTCCAAGAACATACATATCCCCTAATGTAATTATTAATGTTTGGAATAATGATATAATTACAAATAATAGCCCTCTACCAAAATATTTTTGATATGGTTTATATTTATTATCCTCATCTTCTACCTTAGTAGTTAATAACGAAGACATTAATAATGAACCAACCCAGATAGAAAGAACTGTATAGAATGGTGTCATAGCTGAACCGTAGTTTTCTATATGGTAAAGCTTATTCTCTTGAAGTTTAACAGGATTTGCAAAAAACTCTGCCTGTTGTTTATAATCAACCTTTAATAAATTAAACAGTTGATTTTTATCTATACCGCTGTCAGCCTTTTTAATTTCATCCGTTAACTTTTGAATTTTGCTCTTTGCAGATGGCATTTGCGCTTGTAATGATAATAGTTTACCATATGCATTACTAATCTTCACCTCAGTTTCAGATAATTTTCTCTCAACTGCAGGTAATTCTCCTTGTGCCCCAGCAATTATGCCACTCACCTTATCAATATTAACCTCTGCCTTACTAAGAACTTGAGAGATTAAAGGTGCAACTTCTACATTTAATTTTGAATTCATATTTGAAGAAACTTCATTAATTCTAGCAGATCTATTTACAAATTCCTCTTTTACAGTATCTACTATCTCATCATAATGATCCATCTTATTGTAGATATTATTATTTACTTCTTTTATCGTCATAATATCATTCAATAAAGTTGTTACTCTTTCAAGTTGATTATTAAATAATCTCTCATTTGATAATTTATTAAAATACTCAAAAATATTCTTTACTAGTTGCAATCTTTCTGTACTAGCTTGTAGTCTACTATCTAAAGCTTTCTGTCTTGCCTTTATTTCTTCTGTTTTGTCTGGCTTTTGTTGCAACTCTTTTGCTATAATATTAGCTTCTTTAGATACTTCCTCTACAACATTAAGATGATTATTAATAATCGGTAATAATCTTTCATTGAATCCCTGAATATTATTAATAGTAATTCCAGCCTTATCAGCGATCATAATACTATTTGTAGCTACCCTATCTATTTCTGGAAGTGTATTTTGAACATTATTTAAAATATTATATCCATATTCCACTTTTCCAATTAATTCACTTAAAGTACTTTCATATGTAGAAAAGTTATCATTTAATTTAAAGATTTCCTCTTTTGCTTTTTCAATTGATGGAAGATTTTCTTCAAATTTTATCCCCACTTCATGCAGTTTTTCAAAAATTACACCATTAGCTGTTTCTACAAAGTTTTTACTAATATTATTAGCTATTGCAGAAGCACCACTGTTTGTTATTTTTGGACTAATCGCATTAATTTTTTCATTAACCGTATACTCTATAGTGGCTCTCTTAGGTTCTGTTCTACTAACAGATGTCATATCCTGACTGAAGTTTTTTGGGACAACTATACTTGCGTAATAATCACCTATTCTTACTCCATTTTCAGCTTCTTCTTTATTAGATACAAACTGCCAATTTAGATTTTTATTACTTTTTAATCCCTCAACTAAACTATTACCTAGGTTTAACTCTTTTCCATCAACAGTAGCTCCAGCATCTTCCGATGTTACAGCAACTTTTATATTGTTGGTATGTCCATACGGGTCCCATGAAGATAGTATATTCGGCCATGCATACATTGACGGTAAAAATATTAAACCTACTATAATTATCCACGTATTAGTTTTTCTAAATACTTCTTTTATATCCTTTCGAAAAATCTCTATAATATTTTTCAACTTTTAATCTCCTCTCTATAAATTAATTAACAAAAACAATTAGAGATATTTTATATCCCTAATTGTCAACCTAATTATTATATCATGAATTAACTACTAATTAAAGTAATTTTATTATATTCAAACTTACTCCATATATAGCACTACATTATCTTTATTAGAATTTTTTAAATCTATAATTCTTTGATTACTACTTCCTCTAAATCTTAAGCTTAGGTCTTTTAGAAAAATCATAAATGGTCCATCTACCAAGATATCACACAAGCTTAACAATTCCTTTTTATCCTCACTACCATTTAGGAGTTGTTCATATGTATAACCACTATAAACCCAAATGTCTTTTGTTGAACCGAACTCATCTCTTACTCTTTTCGCTAAAGATTTAGCTACCTGAGTATTAAGAAACGGCTCTCCACCCAAAATCGTTAGTCCTTGTACATAAGAATTACTTAAATCCTGGATTATTTGATCTTCTATTTCTTTTGTATATAATTGGCCTGCATTAAAGTTTTGGATACTTTCATTAAAACACTCTTTGCAAGCGAATAAACAACCACTTAGATATATTGAACATCTTACTCCCTCTCCATCAACGAATTGAAATGGTTTATAATCAGCATATTTTTTCTTAGAATAAGCTTTTGCTAGCCAAGTGTCATTAGCTTCTTTAAATGTTCTCATCATACATTTATTGTTAGTAGTTTTCTTAGTAGCACTATACTCCGAATTATCTATCGTACTAATAATTATTCTTAATTTTTCTTCTCTAGACAAAATCCTCACCCCTTATATTTTTATAATATCATTTTTAAAAATAAATTACAATTTATCTCCTAAAATATAGAAATACTATTTTCAAATTATCTAAACTGTTTTATAATTATTATAATTTAAAAATTCATTTAATTGATATATTGTAATTATCTTAGAATATTATTAAGTTAATTATTACAATATATTTTTTATAAAATTACGAGGTGCCTTATGAGAGTATTAATAACTGGTTTTGATAAGTTTGGTGGCGAGAGTATTAATCCTTCTAGTTTATGTGTTAATAGCTTACCAGATGTAATAGATAATATAGAAATAAAAAAAATTACCCTACCTACAGTCTTCAAAGACAGCTCACGTGTTTTAGAAGAAAATATAGACTCATTTTCTCCTAACATCGTGATTTGCATTGGTCAAGCTGGTGGAAGAAATAAGATTACACCAGAGCGTATCGCTATTAATATTGATGATGCTAGAATCCCAGATAATATTGGAAATAACCCTATTGATGAAGCCATACGAAAAGATGGAGAAAATGCATATTTTTCTACATTACCAATAAAGGCAATTGTTGACGAATTAAATAAAAATAATATTCCTTCCGCTATTTCTAATACTGCTGGTACTTTTGTTTGCAATCATATTATGTATGAATCTTTATACCTAACTACAAAAAAATATCCAAAGATTAAAGCTGGATTTATTCATATCCCGTATATTGAAGAGCAGGTTAAAGACAAACCTAATATGCCTTTTATAAAAAAAGAAGATATTATCATTGCTTTAGAATTAATAATAAAAACTGCTGTGACTTATTATGATAAGGAAGATACAAAAATAATAGGTGGTTTAGAACATTAATTAATACTAAATTTCTACTCAATACAAACAGAGTCAAATTTTCATAAACAGTAAGAAAACACTGAAGAAAAAACTATGAAACATATTATTTTCAGTGTTTTCTTTTTTATGTTGACAAACTAGTATACTAGGTATATAATATATTATCTATATTATTTTAGGTGGTGAAATTATGCTAAAAGATGCGTTAGGTTATAAGCTTATTACGCTATTAGAGAACATGAGAAGTTACACTAAACAACCTCTTGCCGAGATAGGCATTACTCATGGGCATTTCATAACTCTTATTTACGTTTCGGAAAATGAAGGGGTTACCCAAGCTCAACTTGCTGAAATACATAGAAAAGATAGAAATATTGTTGGACGTAATATCGATGCACTAGAAAAACAAAATCTTGTTATTAGAAAACGTGGAATAAAAGATAGACGTTCTTATACATTACATTTGACTGAAATAGGTAAAGAGGTTTTATCAAGTTACTCTAATCTATTAAACACAGCTGAAAAAGAAGTTCTTAAAAGCTTGACTGAAGAAGAAATTTCTACTTTCTTCATGATATTAAATAAAATAACTTAAGGAGGGAATCATATGGAAAAGACACAAAATTATATAGAAAATCCGCTAGGTACAAAACCTATAAAAAAATTACTTACATCATTTGCTTGGCCTGCTATTACTGCTAATATTATTAATGCGATGTATAGTGTAATCGATCAGATTTTCATCGGTCAAGGTGTTGGTTACTTAGGTAATGCTGCAACAAATGTCGCGTTTCCTCTTACAACTATTTGCTTAGCTATAGGTTTAATGATAGGAATCGGTGCTGCCTCTAACTTTAATCTTGAGTTAGGTCGTGGCAATCCTGAAAAAGCGAAATCTGTAGTTGGTACTGCAGTATCTTCATTATTTATTATAGGTATTATTATCACAATCTTAGTTCACATATTCTTAAAACCTCTTATGTATGCATTTGGATCTACAGATGAAATTTTAGAGTATGCAATGACCTTTGCCGGTATTACATCTTTAGGGATTCCATTCTTACTAATTTCCATTAGTACTAACCCTATTGTTCGTTCGGATAATAGCCCTAAATATTCAATGTTTGCGATTATTTTTGGTGCAGTACTTAATACTATTCTTAATCCAATCTTCATCTTTGGATTTGGTTGGGGTATTGCTGGATCAGCTTGGGCTACAGTTATAAGCCAATTCTTATCTGCATTGATTCTTGTTTTATATTTTCCAAAATTCAAAAGTGTTAAATTCACTAAACAGGACTTTATACCTAAGATACCATTGTTAAAAGTCGCTGCAGGGTTCGGAATGCCTTCATTTGTTTTCCAAGGATCTAATATGATAGCACAAATAGTAACAAACAATTTATTAAATATTCACGGTACTAATTCTGTATATGGGAATGATATTCCTATTGCCGTCGCCGGAATTGTAGCTAAAATTAATATAATATTTATAGCTATTATTATTGGATTAATTCAAGGTGCTCAACCAATTTTTGGGTATAATTACGGAGCTAAAAAATACGAGAGAGTTCGTACTACAATGAGATACACTATGAAATATGCGATGATTATCTCAATTACATTCTTCCTAATTTTCGAGATTTTTCCTAAACAAATTGTTAGTCTATTCGGAAATGGTAATGAACTATACTTTGAGTTCGCAGTTAGGTATATGAGATTCTTCTTGTTATTTACATTTATAAATGGTGTTCAAATTTCAAGTTCTACTTTCTTCTCTGCAATAGGAAAACCAAAAATTGGAGTTACTATTGCCTTAACTAAGCAACTTATAGTACTAATACCAATGTTATTTATTCTTTCACATTTCTTTGGAATTGAGGGAATAATCTATGCTACTCCAGTGACTGACCTTTGTGCATTCTCAATTTCATTATTCTTCTTAATAAGAGAATTTAGAATGATGCCTAAGCAAAATATTATTTAAATAAACTGAAAAGCAATCTAGTGAACTTAATCATTAGATTGCTTTTCAATATTTATTATCTTGTAGCTACATATTTTAATTCATCTTTATGTTTAGCTAAGAAATCGTTCATTTCATTATCTGGAATTTGGCGTAGATACAGGTTAGAACGAATTGTTTCGTCTTCCTCACGACAAGTAGATAATACTAAGTATTTGTCATTTCCTTTAAGTTGAACACTATCATTTTTAGTTGTCGCATCTTTCTTAACATTTGTTAATTGGCTTAAGAAATCTTCATCATTTTCAAAATCCAAACGATAAAATGAAGTTGTCTCTGGTACAATTGTCAAGAACGCTGCTTCGTAGTAGTATTTTCTCTCAGGAGTTTCAATAACTACGAATTTGTGTTTATCCAGGTATTCTTGTTTGTCATAGTAGTTAACATCATTGAACATACGGTGATCTCCAACTTTACTTCCACGAGCATGACCAAATAACCAAGTTAATCTGTCATGAAAGTCTTTTTTGTTATCCATATCCATGAATACAGTACCAAGGTAAGGAACATGTCCACCTTCAAAAGTTTTATCTAAGTATGTTTCATTGTCATTAGTTTGAACTACTGGTTCGTCTAATTCTGTTCCTGGAGCATAAATATAAGCGACTGTTTCATTATTTGTTTTAAATAATTCTGAAAAACGTTTTGATAAATAATCTTTCTCTTCTTTACTTACTGTATAAGTTGCTTTTGATGATGAACTAGAGCTTGTTCCTTTATCATCACTACATCCTGCTACGAATACAGCAGAGACTACTAAAGCAATCACTAAAAGTAAAACAGAAAAAGTTTTTTTAATGTTAAATATCTGTTTCATTTATTTTTTCTTTCTATCAGTAAATTTTATATAATTATTTTATATTATATACTATCTTGACAAATATTTCTATTTATAACTATCTTACTACTACAGCTGTTCCTGTAACTGTAACTAAAAGCATATTATTACCGTCTCCTCCTAGAGGATCAAAGTCAATTCTAACTCCGATAATGGCATTAGCACCCATCTCAGCTGCACGAGCTTCTAATTCTTTTAAAACTTGAGCTCTTGCTTGAATAATTTCATCTTCATACCCTTGAACTCTTCCACCGAAAAGGTTTCGAATTCCTGCTCCTATATCTTTGATAACATTAATCCCAGCTACTACTTCACCTGTAGCTAATCCTTTATATTCTACTACTTCCATTCCTGGAACATAATTTGTTGTTGCAATAATCATATTACTTCACTCCTAAATTGTTTATTAGTCTACTAAAATATCTACTACTTCTTCTAATGTTGCTCCTAAGAAGTAAGAGTTAATATCAATTTGTTCTAAAACTTTTTGAATATCTTCTTTTTGGTATTTTACACCCACTAATTTTTTAGCAATATCTTCTACATCCATTACTCCGAAGAAGTCTCCGTAGAATTTGATATTAGTAATAACACCTTGTTCTACCATGATATTAGCTTCGATTTTACCAGTTTTAAGTCTTCTATTACGTTTAATATTGAAGTCAGGATTTTTACCATATACCCAATCCCATGAGTTATTTTTTTCTTCTTGAATAGCTAAGATTGCAGCTTCATCTTCTTCAGTCGCAACAAAGTCAGTCATTTCATATTTTTCACTCATATATTTTTTAAGAGCTGCAACGAAGTCTTGAACTGTCATATCTTGGTTTGGAAGGTGATCTTTAATGTTTGTTACACGTGAGCGTACTGATTTAATTCCTTTTGATTCAATTTTATCTTTAGATACTTTTAAAGCATCTGCTAAAACTGATGTATTAACATCAAACATTAAGCAACCATGGTGCATAATACGACCATTACGTACATATTGTGCATTACCACAGAATTTTTGACCATCAATCTCTAAGTCGTTACGTCCTGTAAATTCCGCTTTAACCCCTAATGAATCTAATGCATCAAGTACAGGTTGTGAAAATGATTTGAAATCGAATTCTTCACCACTTCTACCATTTGAGATAATAGTATAGTTCAAGTTGTTTAAATCGTGGTAAACTGCACCACCACCACTTACACGACGAACAATTTTAATACCTTTGTCATCACAGAATTTTTGGTTTACTTCTTCTGTTGTGTTTTGGTTTTTACCAACAACGATACATGGCGAGTTTATCCATAACATAAACACATCATCTTTTTCCGCAAGTTCATTAAAAGCATACAGTTCTAATGCTGTATTATAGCGTGGATCATTACTTTTTGATTCTATATATATCATATTAATCTCCTTAATAATTAACTATTTCTTTACCTTTTATTATATCATTATTTTCCAACTAAAACACTAAATTTTATCTAAATTAATATTTTTTATGTTATTTCAAACAAACTTCTGTTAGATTATGGTATAATTATAGGGAATTATTAAAACTATTTTAAAGGAGTTACCCTTTTATGACGAAAATTATTTTAACTGGAGATAGACCAACCGGTAAACTTCACTTAGGCCACTATGTTGGTTCTTTGAAAAATCGTATAGCTTTACAAAATGAAGATGATACTGAAGTATTTATCATGATTGCCGATCAACAAGCACTTACTGATAATGCTGATAACCCAGGAAAAGTTATTGAAAATATTACAGAAGTAGCACTTGATTATCTTGCGGTTGGAATCGATCCTAAAAAAACTACTATTTTTATTCAATCACAAATTCCACAACTTGCTGAATTATACATGTACTACATGAATCTAGTATCAGTTTCTAGATTACACCGTAACCCTACTGTTAAACAGGAAATTAACGACAAAAAATTTGGTGAAAGTATTCCTGCAGGATTCTTTACTTATCCTGTAAGCCAAGCTGCTGATATTACTGCATTTAAAGCAACACACGTTCCTGTTGGTGAAGATCAAAAGCCAATGCTTGAACAAACTCGTGAAATCGTTCGTGACTTCAATAGAACATACAATAAAGAAGTTCTAGTATTACCTGAAATTGTATTACCACCAAAAAATCATGCTCGTCTTGTAGGTATAGATGGACAAGGAAAAATGAGTAAAAGTTTAAACAATGGTATTTACTTAGGGGATAGTGAAGAAAACATTAAAGCTAAAATAATGAAAATGTACACTGATCCAAACCACATCAAGATTGAAGATCCAGGTCAAGTTGAAGGAAATGTTGTATTTAAATACTTAGACATTTTCGATACTCGTACTGATGAAGTTGCAGAGCTTAAAGAACACTACTCTCGCGGTGGACTTGGCGATATGAAACTAAAACGCCGTTTAAATGATGTTATGCAAGATTACCTACGCCCAATAAGAGAGCGTCGTGAAGAATTCGCAAAAGATAAAGCTGAAGTATATAGAATGTTAAAAGCAGGAAGTGAAAAAGCAGAAAAAGTAGCAGCTGCTACTTTAGACGAAGTAAAAGATGCAATGGGAATCAATTACTTTAAAAAATAAATATTTTTTAGGGGAAGAGCTCTACTCTTCCTCTTAGTCATTTAAATTACAATAAAATAAGGAGGCCCTATGGCAAAAAGGAAAAAACAACAATTATCTTTATTTTCAATTATATCAATTGCAATAGTAATTTTAGCAGCATTTGCTATCACTTATTACACGAATAAATCATCAAATAAAACATCAAATACTGCCACAACATTCACAAGCGTATCAAAAATTCCTGATGATGTACTCAATTCTCTTACAGCACCTAAAGAAAGTGAAGCAACTGACGATAACAAGTATAAAGTACTAAATAATAACAATCCTTACTTCGCTAAGGAAGACTTATCTACTACATCATTTGAAAACTATAGTCCTTTAGACAAACTTGGACGTGTTGGACAAGCTAACGGTATTATAGGTACTGATTTAATGCCAACTGATAAACGTGAAGAAATCGCCCATGTTCGCCCAAGCGGATGGCAAAGTAATAGAGGCACTCATGTTTATGATAGATCACATTTAATTGCTTTCCAACTAGCTGGAGAAAATGATAATGATAAAAACCTTATGACTGGAACAAGATTTATGAATCTTAATATGATTCCTTTTGAAAATGAGGTTGCAGATTACGTTAAGAAAACTAAAAAACATGTACGTTACCGTGTAACTCCTGTTTTTAAAGGTGATGATCTCGTTGCTCAAGGGGTTATCATGGAAGCAATGTCAGTTGAAGATAATGGTAAGAGTGTTAAATACAATGTATTCTTACCAAACTTCCAAAAAGGTGTTACTATCGACTATAAAACTGGTAAATATACTGTGAAATAAAATTAAGACTTCGAACCTAAAATAGTTCGAAGTCTTTTCTTAATCTTTTTTTATAAATTTCTCAGCAATCGCTAAACTTATAACTAACAATAAAATTGCTCCAGCCCAAATAAGAACACTTTTGGGATCATCATGTTGAACTATAATTAACCTAATAATTGCTGTTATTCCAATATAAATAAAGTATCGCAGCGGAAAATGATAATTGTTTTTAAAATATTTCACAATAAGAGCTACGAACTCAAAATATAGGAAGAATACTAATATTCCTTCAACAAAGTGTTGATAATTACCTTGATCAGCTAAAAATTTTACCCCTTCATGATATATTTCTTTAGCTTCCATTATTAATCCAAATGATAGTAATACTCCTATGATTAATAATCCAATGTTCATTATCCAAAGGAAAATATCTGATATTATTTTACTAAATTTCTCCATTTTTCACCTCATTACCATTAATACAAGAATAATTATATCATAATGAATATCAATATTCTATTGAATAAAATTATGAAAGAGTTTTAACCCTTTATTATGATATAATTATAAAAAGGAGATGTATATGATTACACTAAAGAAAATAGAAGAAAAACATTTATCAGATTTATACAATATGATTTACTCATCAGAAGAACCTGAATGGAGTAAATATAATGCACCATATTTTAACGAATTTAAATTTATTGATTTAGATACATTCTTACTAAAAAATCACCATGAATATTATTTGAGCGAGCGTGTCTTAGGAATATTTTTAAACGACAGACCAATCGGAATTGTCACTTACTATTGGGAATGTTTTTCCACTCGCTGGCTAGAAATTGGAATTGTAATATATGATTAGAATACTTGGGCAAAAGGTATAGGATACTCAGCTCTAAGCAAATGGATAGAACTATGTTTTAAAAAATTTCCTGAAATACAGCATATTGGTCTTACAACATGGAGTGGGAATCCTAGAATGATAAAACTTGCAGAAAAACTTAACCTAGTTTGTGAAGCGAGAATTCCTAAGGTTAGATACTACAAAGGTATCTACTACGATTCTATAAAATATGGAATATTACGAGAAAATTTTAAAATATGATTCTTTAAAAAGAAAAAGCTATATCAAATAGTATGAAGACATTACTTGGATAATTTAGTTTAATTTACAGAAAATTAGTATCTATAATAATAAGAAATATTCTATATTAAACAATATAATAATTTCTTTTATTGAAAAAATTACAATATAGAGTTAGAATATTAATATATATTTTTTGATTCTCATAGTGTAGGAGGAATAATAATGAGAGATAATTTAGATAAAAGTTCTCGACGCGGAGCAGAGTTAGTTGTAGATACTTTAATAAATGAAGGTGTTAAACATGTTTTTGCCATACCCGGTGCAAAAATCGATGCTGTTTTTGATGCACTAGTAGATCGCGGTCCTGAACTTATTGTAGTTCGTCATGAGCAAAACGCCGCTTTTATGGCGCAAGCTGTGGGACGTCTAACTGGAAAACCTGGAGTTGCTTTAGTTACTTCTGGGCCAGGTGTTAGTAACCTTGCCACTGGACTTATTACTGCAAACTCTGAAGGGGATCCTGTTGTTGCTATAGGAGGTCAAGTTAAGCGTTCTGACTTATTAAAACAAACACATCAAAGCATGGACAACGTAAGCTTACTTCGTCCAGTAACTAAATCAGCTGTTGAAGTAGGTCATCAAGATAGTATTTCTGAAGCTATTACTAATGCTTTTAGAAAAGCTAAAGAACCTAAAAAAGGTGCTACGTTTGTATCTCTACCCGCAGATGTCATAAATGAGAACACCTCTGTAAAAGCCATAAAAAAACTTAAAGAACCTGTTTTAGGTATAGCCGACCCTAAACATGTAAGCGATTTAGTGGAGAAAATTGAAAATGCTCAACTTCCAGTTCTTTTACTGGGTATGAATGCTTCTACCAAAGAAGCTACAGAAGCAATTCGTTTATTAGTGGCTAAAACTGGTATACCAGTAGTTGAAATGTTCCAAGCTGCAGGTGTCATTTCTCGTGGATTGGTTCAACATTTTTATGGACGCGTAGGGTTGTTTAGAAATCAGCCTGGAGATAGATTACTAAATAAAGCTGACTTAATTATCTCTATTGGTTATGATCCTATAGAATATGATCCTGTTTATTGGAACACAAATAAAAATGCTACTTTAGTACATATAGATGATACTATTGCTGTAATAGATCGTGATTATCAACCTGATATTGAGCTTATCGGTGATATTTCAGCAACTTTAAAATGTATTTATGAAGGAAATCCAAAAGTACGAATTTCAGAAGAAAATCTATCTTATCTAAAAGAACTTCAAGAAGAAATTGTTAAACGAGATGAACCACCTAAATCAAAAATTGAAGGTCGCCTTCATCCACTAGAGATTATTCAACAAACTCAAAATGCAGTTTCTGATGATACTATTGTTACTTGTGATATTGGATCGCATGGAATATGGTTAGCACGACACTTCCGCTCATATGAACCACGTCATTTACTTTTCTCTAATGGTATGCAAACTTTAGGAGTAGCTTTACCGTGGGCTATAGCGTCTGGTTTACTTTACCCTAATAAAAAAACTTTATCAATATCTGGAGACGGTGGCTTTTTATTCTCAGCAATGGAACTTGAAACTGCTGTTCGTTTAAAATCACCTATAGTTCACGTTGTTTGGAATGATTCATCTTATAATATGGTGGCTTTCCAACAAGAAATGAAGTACGGTCGTGACTCTGCTGTTCACCTTGGACAAGTGGATATAAAAAAACATGCGGAATCTTATGGCGCTGTAGGAATGCGTGCTACAACTAAAGAAGAATTTGCAAAATGTTTAAGAGAAGCTTTCCAAATCGAAGGTCCAGTTGTTATAGATGTTCCTGTTGATTATAGCGATAATATTAAACTTGGTGAAACTCTTCAGGATAGCTATTTAAACTAATTTTATTAAAATTATCTCTAAAAAATTCTAATTTTGGAATTAACACTAAATTATAAATTTATAATATAAAAGGAGTTTTATTATGTTATATCAATATAGTACAATGGCTGCACTCATGGGTGGAGCATTTAGTGGAACTACTACAATAGAAAGGTTACTAGAATATGGTGATTTTGGTATTGGTACTTTTGAAGGTGTTGATGGTGAAATGATTATACTTGATGGGAAAGTCTATAAAACTGATAGTGATGGTTTTTCTACTCTACAACCTAAAGAGGCAACCTCACCTTTTTCAAACATTACTAAGTTTTCTACAAACTTTAAAAAAATAACTAGAACAAGTTTTGAAACATTAAATAAGGATATCAGTGAATATCTAAATCCAAATTATTTTTATGCAATAAAAATTACTGGTGTATTTGATAAAATAGATACTCGTTCACCTAAAAAACATGAAAAACCTTACCCAAGTCTTTTAGAAATACTAAAAACACAAAGTATATTTAATTACGAAAATAGTAAAGGTACAATAGTTGGATTCTTTTCTCCTGAATATACTCAAGGAGTTGGTGTTGGAGGTTTTCATCTTCACTACATCAGTGATGATCGCACTCAAGGTGGACATGTATTTAATTTCGATATTAAGAATGCTACTGTAGAAGTGTCTAAACCACTTAATTTTAAACTTGAATTACCTCAAAGCGAAGAATATAAAGCTGTAAGTATAAATTTACAAACATTACACAAAGAAGTTCATAAGGCTGAAAGTTCTCGTTAATACTTACACCCAAGCAAATTATATCTTGCTTGGGTGTATTGTTATATATAAATTGATTACCATTAAAAAAATAGAATTAATTATATACCTCAAATTTAATTAAAAATATTATAAAAAAGCAACTAGAAATCTAGTTGCTTTTTTTCATTAAACTTATTTAGTTTTTTTCTTAGGTGCATGGATACACATATCGATACAATCAGCCATTGCTTCGTATAAAGCTTCTGAGTATGTTGGGTGGCCGTGGATAATATCCATAACATCATCAATTGTCATTTCAGTTTGTAGTAGAGTTGAACCTTCATTGATAATTTCAGCGGCAACTGGTCCTACGATATGGATACCTAAGATTTCTCTGTATTTAGTATCCATGATTACTTTAACAAAT
This sequence comes from Gemella parahaemolysans, assembly GCF_053758945.1. Lineage (NCBI taxonomy): Bacteria > Bacillati > Bacillota > Bacilli > Caryophanales > Gemellaceae > Gemella > Gemella parahaemolysans. Next base: position 28,995 of record NZ_JBSMTP010000002.1, on the reverse strand, counting down.
CCTTCACCGTGGTTAGATGCTAATGAACGTCCATTAGCTCCAAAGTTGAATCTACCAACTTTAACATCATATTTTTCACGAGCTTGGTCTTCAGTTAAACCAACCATAGCGATTTCTGGATGAGTGTAGATTGCTGCTGGCGTTGCTTTAAGATCAACTTTTTTGTGGTGACCCATTGCATTTTCAGCAGCGATTTCTCCCATCTTGAATGCTGCGTGAGCTAACATTTTAACTCCGTTAATATCTCCAGGAGCATAGATTCCTTTAATAGAAGTTTCCATGTATTCGTCAACTTTAACACGTCCACGTTCCATTTCGAATTTATCAGCTAATTCTCCAAGACATGTGTTATCTGGAACACGTCCGATAGATAATAGAACTTTATCTGCAACGATATCTTCTTTTCCTTCAACTTTAACTACTACTTCATGACCTTTGTCAACGATTTCTAATAGTTTAGTAGATGTAAGAACATTGATACCTTGTTTTCTGAATTGTTTTTCTAATGCTACAGAAGCATCTTTATCCATACCAGCAATAAGACGATCAGCCATCTCAACAATAGTTACTTTAGAACCAAATGTAGCGAATGCTTGTCCTAATTCAGAACCGATTACTCCTCCACCGATTACTGCTAAACGAGATGGTACTTCTGTAATATCTAAGAACTCATCACTTGTAAGAACTTTATCACTATCCATTCCCGGAATATTAATTCTACTTACTTTAGAACCACCAGCTAAAATTACGTTATCAGCATCGATAGTTTCTTTCTCATCAACAACAACTTTTTTATCAGCTGTTAATTGACCTACTCCATTAAATACTTTAACACCGTAAGATTTAAGTAATCCAGCTACTCCACCTGATAGTGTTTTAGATACTTTATTTTTAACTGCTACAGTTTGTTCCATGTCAACTGTAAATGCATCATTTACAAGTTTGATACCACGATCTTTTGCTGAGCGGATGTAGTTAATAATTTCAGCATTATGTAAGAATGTTTTTGTTGGAATACATCCACGGTTTAGACATGTTCCACCAAGTTCACGGTTTTCTACTAGTGCTACTTTTCCACCTAATTGAGCTGCTTTAATAGCTGCTACATATCCAGCAGGTCCACCACCGATAACAGCAACATCATATTCTCCACGACGTTCACGTTTTGGTAATACTTCTTCTGCTTTAGTTTCAGGTACTTTTACATCGGCTGCTACTTCTTTAACAACTTCTTGAGCTGCTGCTGTTGCACCATCAGCTCCTGGTACTGCTTCACCAGGTTGTCCAATCCAAGCAATTGTTTGAACAACTGGTACAGTTGATCCAGCTGGGTGAAGAATTTTTAATAATGTTCCACTTGCTTCAGCTTCTACTTCCATGTTAACTTTATCAGTTACGATTTCAAGTAGGACTTCACCTTCTTTTACTTCTTCACCTTCCTGCTTAAACCATTGTACGATTTCGCCTTCTTCCATTTCACTTCCGGCTTTTGGCATAATAACTTCTACTGCCATGTTATAATCACTCCTTAATACACTTTTCTCTTATTTTCTAACAATATTATATCATCATTAAATTAGTAATGATAGTGGATTTTCAATAGCTTCTTTCAGTGTCTTCATGAATTTAGCTCCTTCTAATCCGTCAACAACACGGTGATCCGCTGTTAATGTCAATGTCATAATAGGTCTTACAGTAACCTCTCCATTCAACACTACTGGTTTTGGTACAGTTGCACTTACACCTAAAATAGCTGTATTTGGTTGGTTAATGATTGGTACAAAGCTCTTAACTCCGTACATACCTAAATTACTGATTGTAAATGTTGAATCTGCCATTTCATCTGGTTTTAATTTACCAGCAAGAGCTTTAGTTGTAATTTCCTTAGAAGCTACTACAAGCTCTTTAAGACTCATCTTATCGGCACCTTTAATTACTGGTACTACTAATCCACTATCCATACCAACAGCGATTGATAAGTTTACATAGTGGTGTAAATACATTTCTTTTTCATCACTTGATAAAGAAGCATTTACATATGGGTGTTTCATTAATGATTTGATTACCGCTAATGAAATAAAGTCTGTAACTGTTGCTTTTTTACCAGTTTCTTCGATAATTGCATCAACAACTTTTTTACGTAATGCTAAAAGTTCTGTCATATCAACTTCTACGTTAACCACAAATGTTGGTGCACTGAAGTAAGATTCACTCATACGTTTAGAAATAACTTTACGCATTGGTGACATCGGTACTGTTTCAACAACTCCCCATTGGTTTTCATTTGGTGCTTTAGCTGCTTTTTTAGCTGGCTGAGCAATTTCTTCTTTCTTAGCTGGAGCTGCTTTTGGTGCACCATTAAGAACCGCAAGAACATCTACTTTCATAATCTTACCGTTAGGTCCTGTTCCCACGATACTTTCTGTGTTAATCCCTTCTACTTGCGCAATACGTGCAGCAAGTGGTGAAATTTTAACTTTAGAATTTAATTTGTAATCTATTACATCATCTTTGTGGATACGACCTTTTGCACCAGTCCCTTTAACTTTAGATAAGTCAAGACCTTTTTCACGAGCATATGCTCTTGCTGCAGGTGTAGCACGGATACCTGAATAGTCAATTACTTCAACTTCTTTAACTGGTGTGTGATCAACTTTTTTCTCAACAACAGTTTCTACTGGAGCTACCTCTCCTGTTGAACTTGCTCCAGGAACTGCTTCTCCTGGCTCACCAATCCATGCAATTGTTTGAACAACTGGTACTACATCTCCTGCTTGAGCTAGTACTTTTAATAAAGTTCCACTAGTATCAGCTTCTACTTCCATATTTACTTTGTCTGTTACGATTTCTAATAGGACTTCTCCTGCTTCGACATGGTCACCTTCATTTTTAAACCATTGTACGATTTCGCCCTCTTCCATTTCACTACCGGCTTTTGGCATTATAACCTCTACTGCCATGTTTTATTCACATCCTTCGCTAACTAAATTTTTATTTTTTATTTACAGCTTTTTTAATTGTTTCTTTGATGTCTTCTACATCAGGTACAACTAATTTTTCTAAGTTTTTGGCTGATGGAATGTGTGTGTCAGCACCAGCTACACGGTAAATTGGGCTATCTAAGAAATCAAATGCATCACTTTCTGCGATACGTGCAACGATTTCTCCACCGAATCCACCAGTTTTGAATGAGTCGTGACATACTACTAATTTACCAGTTTTTTGTACAGATTTAACAATTAAGTCTGTATCTAATGGTACTAATGTAATTGGGTCTACTACCTCTACTGAAATACCTTCTTCTTTTAATTCTTCAGCAGCTTTTAAGCTACGCTCTAACATTCTTCCCCATGATACTAATGTTACATCAGTTCCTTCTACTTTGATGTCACCTTTTCCAATAACACCAATTTTTCCTACTTCAACTTCACCTTTACGTCCGAATAATGCTTTTGGTTCAATGTAGATAACTGGGTTATTATCTCTAATTGCAGCTCTTAAGATTGAGTAAACATCACCAGCAGTACCTGGAGCTACTACTTTAAGACCTGGAATGTGACAGAACCATGCTTCTAGAGCTTTACAGTGTTGAGCTGCTGCTCCTGTACCTGCACCAGATGCACAACGATACGTAACCGGTACTTGAACTTCTCCACCTAACATGTAACGCATTGGTGCAGCTTGGTTAACAATCGCATCCATACCAATTGTTACAAAGTCCATGAATGTTACATCTACGATAGGTCGCATACCAACTGACGCAGCTCCGGCAGCGGCTCCACAGATTGCAGCTTCACTAATAGGTGTGTCAATAACACGTTCAGGACCGAATTCTTCTAACATACCAACTGTTGTACCAAAATCTCCTCCGAAGATACCAACATCTTCACCCATTAAAAATACATTTTCATCTTCACGCATTTCGTGAGTCATAGCTTCTTTTATGGCTTCACGAACTGTCATAATTTTTGTTTCTTTAGTCATAACTATTAATCTCCTATTTCATATAAAAATTATTTAAATTACATCAACTTAAAATATTAGTCAGCGTAGTTATCTTGGAACGCAATTGAACCATCAGCAAATGGTGATTCTTTTGCAAATTCTACAGCATCATCAATAGTTGCTTTTGATCTATCTTCGATTTCTTTTAATTCTTCTTCTGTAGCAATTCCATTTTCTAATAAGTAGTTTTTATATTTTACGTTAGGATCTTTAAGTTTCCATTCTGCTACTTCTTCACGACTACGGTATTTACCAGCATCTGAAGCAGAGTGTCCAAACCATCTATAAGATACTGCTTCAACTAAAACAGGACCTTTCCCACTTCTAGTGTGTTCGATAGCTTCTTGCATTGCATCATATACAGCTAATACATCGTTTCCATCTTCAACATGAATTCCTTTGATTCTATATGAAGCTGCACGTTCAGTAATTTCTTTTACACGCATACATCTCTCTTGAGCCATTGAGATACCATATTTATTATTGATTACGTAGAAAATAAGTGGTAAATCCCAGTTAGATGCCATATTTAAACATTCATGGAAACTTCCTTCGTTAGTAGCTCCATCACCCATACAGCAAATTACAATATTACCTGTTTTTTTCATTTTTTGAGCTAGAGCAGCACCAGTACTTAAACCGTGACCTCCACCAACGATACCATTACATCCCATATTTCCTTGTTCAAGATCATAAACGTGCATACTTCCTCCACGTCCTTTACATTGACCTGTTTCTTTACCAAGGATTTCAGCCATCATGCGGTCGATTTCAATTCCTTTAGAAATTGTTTGCCCATGTCCACGGTGATTAGAAAACATTAAATCTTCTTTTCTTAGTGGATAAATAGCTCCAACGTTAGCTGCTTCCTCCCCTACTGAATAGTGAGTCATACCGTGAACTAAACCACGAGAGTATAGTTTACTTAACTCCATATCAAAATCTCTAATAAGGTGCATTAGTTCATACATTTCTAAATGCTCTTGTTTTGTTAAATCTTTTGATGTTTTTACCATAATAACCTCCAAAGTTTGTATATATATTTATTAAATGTATATAAATTATTTTTTAATCATATATTACTATACTAATATACAATGTTTCTAAAAAAAAGTCAAATTTGTAGACTCAATAAAATAATAATATTTATCTCAACAATATTATTATTTTATTGTATCATTACTCTTGAAATCTGTATTGGTACAGATTGTTAGTGTTGTTTCTTTTTACAACAACACAGCCATATTTCTTTTATTTTAAAAAATTAAACTACTTTAAAAAATGTGTAAGAACAGTATTTTATATATCTAGTTTAAAATTATTTTAATTCAACAATAATAATAATATATACACATTATTAACATTTATAACATCTTACTGATAATTCTTTTTTTAAACGTTTTCTTAGCGTTGTATTATTTTTATTTCTTTTCTTAAAAATTGAAGTTATTCAATTATTTTTTCAATTATATGTAAACCTATGATTTATTATTGCTAGGCATATTTCTTGCACCACAAAATTATCTTATTTTATAATCAGCTCTATAAATCATTCTTTAGGAGGAATAATTACAATGATTCTTAATATTATTTGGGAACAACAATATAATCCAATGGATAACATTTGGTTATCTGCGGGAATTGCGGCTATCCCTATAGTTATTTTTTTAATTTCATTAGTCATTTTCAAGTTAAAAGGATATATTGCTGGTGGATTGAGTATTATGAGTGCATCAATAATTTCAGCTATCTTTTACAAAATGCCTATTGATAAAATTGTTGGAGCAACTGAGCAAGGTATAGTTGCTGGACTATGGCCTGTTGCTAGCATCGTCGTAGCCGCTATTTTCTTATATAAGTTAACCGTTAAAATTGGTTTTTTCGATGTTATGAAACAAAGTATATCATCCATATCACCTGACAAAAGAATTCAAGTTCTTATAATTGCTTTCTCTTTTAACGCATTTCTTGAAGGAGCTGCCGGTTTTGGTGCTCCAGTCGCTATTACAGCCGCAATTTTGGTAGGTTTAGGCTTCAAACCATTACAAGCTGCCGCTGTCTGTTTAGTTGCAAATATTTCTGGCGGTGCATATGGAGCCATGGGAATCCCAGTCACTGTACCAGCTAATCTAACTGATTTAGACGCCTTAACACTCGGTAAAAATACTTCATTAATTTTATGTTTAATTACAATAATTGTAACTTTTCTTATTGTATTTATGATAGATGGATTTAAAGGAATTAAAGAAACTTTTCCCGCCATTTTAGTTTCCGGTGGATCTTATACAATAACTCAATTTATATTCTTGAATTTTGTTGGACCAGAACTTGTGAATGTGTCTTCTGCTATCGTAAGTTTACTTTCACTAATTCTTTTTTTTAAATTTTGGAAACCTAAAAAAATCCTTTGTTCTGAAAATAAAGTTCTTCAGAAAAATGTTAAGAGCTTAACAACAAAAAAAATTATTAGAGCATGGACTCCCTTCATACTACTAACATTATTCGTTACAATATTAAATACGGCATTCTTTAAACAACTAGTTCAAGGAGCAAATCCAAAAACCGGTCAAAAAGCTGGAATTTTAAATTCACTAATATTTAACTTCCCTTTTTATATTAACGGTGAGGTATCTCGCGTATCTCCTATTGTAAAAGAACCTACACCAATAAAGGCAATTTTCAGTTTTTCTCCATTTACATCCACAACTTCGGCAATTGTACTTGCGGCTATCCTTACAGTTATCTTCTTTAAAGTAAAAAATCGAATTGTGCTTTTAACACTAAAAGAAACTGCCTTGGAATTGTGGGCTCCTATCTTGACTATCTGCTCAGTCCTTGGATTCGCCTATATTTCAACATATTCTGGAATGTCTTCAACATTAGGTCTTGCACTTGCTAATACTGGTAAGATATTCCCACTATTTTCTCCTATATTAGGATGGATTGGAGTATTCTTAACAGGTTCTGTTGTTAATAGTGGATCTTTATTCGCTGGATTACAATCTGTAACTGCATCCCAAATCGGCGTTGATTCATCGTTACTTGTTGCTTCAAACATCATGGGAGGGGCTATCGCCAAAATGATTTCTCCTCAATCAATTGCTGTAGCAGCTGCTGCTGTTGGATTAATAAATAAAGATAGTGAAATTTTCTCTAAAACTATAAAATGGAGTATTATACTACTTATTATTACTGGAATATTAAATTTATTAATTACTCTTAAATAACTTTATTTTTAAAATTATAAAAAAGAGAACTTGTATATTTACAAGCTCTCTTTTATTTTAGGAATACTACGCAGCATGCTTATCGCAATGACAAGCTCCTGTCTTACAGTTGCCACATTCGCAATCTTCTTTTGCATTATGGCATCCACATGCACACCCTTCTTTACATTCACAAGTTCCTTCAACACAGTTTCCACATTTACAATCTTCTACTGCATCATGACAGTGACAGTGGTGTTCACATTCACATTTGCTCATATTAATAGCCTCCATAATATTTATCTTATATTCTATACTTAAATTCTATTATGTTTTATATAACAAGTCAATAGATTTTCTTCTTAAGTAACTATTACGATTTACAACTATTTAAATCGTAATAATATCAAATTTAAATTAACGTAAAGAATGCGTGTAAATACTACTTTATTGTGTGTAGATTGCTCTCCATTATATTATTCAAAATTCATGTTATATTATAACTATTAAAATTTGTTTTTTTGTTTTATCTTTCTATTTTAATATTCTTCAGTATTTTTTAAAATTTAGATTGGCTTATTATCATCCATACTATCTTGCTTACTTTCTTATTCGCTAGTAATTTTGCTATTTTCTTTAACGATATATAGGTCATCTCCTATTTTTATTTATCATATAACTGTATTATAAATTATTAACTTTAAAATCAATTAAATTAACTTTAAACTATAATTAAAACTTAAATTAAATTGTAGTTAAGTTTCACAATATATTTTCAACAATATATTTTTTCTTAAAATAAAATTATACAAAAATATCAAATACAATATTATCATTTTATATGTTTATTATGTTATAATAAAATTAAAATAAAGAACTTAAAGCTTGGTCAATTCTTCTTTTATTATCCATTATACACTACTTTTCATATAAAAAAGGGAGGGAATTATATGAAATATAACAAATACTTAATCATCACTTTTCCTATTTTAATCGTACTAGTTTCAACATTTTTTTATACAAAAAATATCTTCTATTTCTACTCAATTATTCCGATATGTGTCTACGTGAGCTTTGTAAGATATTATCAAGAAAAAAATAAGTTATTAATAAAAACTAATAAAATCTTAAATCTTTTAAAATATGAGAATATTTTTTACGCTACAGCACTAATAATAGCATACTTAACACCCTTTGTTAATTTTATCAATAAAATTAAAATACTAGAATACTACTATGTTGCATATATAATTACTGTAGTTTTATTCCTATTAACTGCAATAATTTATATTAAACGTACCCTTCTTATAAGAAGAGAGCTACGAAAAAACAATTCTAAATAACAAAAAAAGAAATCAGCTCACTATCGAACTGATTTCTTAATTTTTCTTGTACTAAAATATTTATTAAACGACTCTTCTATATCTTTTACAGCTACTACACTTATTAATAAAACTGCTAGTATAAAAATTCCTAATATTATAAATGATGGATTTTCTACATAGTTTATATAAGTTACAAACGGAAGACTAGAATAAAATCCAATTGTTAAACTTTTTACAATAATAGCTATAACTAATGTACAAAGTATTAGGATTAAGAATAAATTTAATGATAACGCTGCTAAACAACCAAAGAATGTCGCCACCCCTTTACCACCTTTAAACTTAAAGATAATAGGTTTTATATGACCTAGTAATACTAATACTATACAAATATATACAATTTTTAAATCAACATCTAATATTTTCAGTAATATAACTACTAAAAATCCTTTGAAAAAATCTACTGCTAAAACAAATAAAAACGATCTAGGACCTAAAACGCGTCCTGCATTTCTTGCTCCAACATTACCTGAACCTTTATTAGTAAATTCTTCTTTATAAATCTTTTCTAATAATTTTCCACCCATTACATTTCCAATAAAATAGGCAACTATCGCATAAATTATCGTCGTAATCATAACTTTTCTCCTCTCTTAAATTTATCTTTTATCATTCTAATCCCTTCACTTAAGAACATAAAACATCCAATAGAAAATGGAACAACATAATATGACAATCTATATATTATAATTGTCGCACCTATAATTTCTGGATTTATACCCAAATTTTTAAGTCCAATAAGTACTAAAGTATCAAAAGTACCTAAACCTCCTGGAATCATAGTTAATAATCCTACTATTGAAGCAACTATAATAACTCCCATTATCTGTAATTCCTTATCTGCAACTAAATCTCCCGTATAAAAATAAAGAATTATAAGAATAATAAGGGCTGCAAATACCCATTCTAAAAAAGAAATAATTGTCAATTTAACACTCAAATATCTATCTGTTCTAATTCTCGGTTTTCTCAAATTAAAAAATAGATATAACGGTAAAAATAATGACATCAATATTAATGAATAATAAAAGATTTTATTATTAGCATATAGTGCTTGTCCAGGAAATACATTTAGAACTACAAAAATCGATAATAAACTTATACCTGAAAGCATAGAAATAAGAATCATCCCTATTGCAGTAACCAATGTCTTTCCATTTTTTGTATATGGCTTATACATATAATATCTAAGTCCCGCGCCAATAAAACCACCAAAACCTAAAACCATATTTAACGTGTTGGTCATAAAACTAATTTTAAAAATACGGAATGAAGACATATTTTTTGTTAAATTGATGGCTCTTAGGACAAAATAATCATAAAGACATAAAATACTTATCCCTAATAAACCAAATAATAAAACTATAATAAATTTCATCTCACCTATAGTTAAAGTAAGATGATGTATTTTCTTAAAGTCTAAACTAACAATCTCTTTTTTAAAATAGGAAAAAATTAAATAAAATATCAATAATCCCAAACTTATCTGAATTAAATTCTTCAAATAATTAAAGGATTTTCTTTCAGTAATATTTTTCATTTTTCTTTTCCTTAAATAATATTTATCTATTTTATCTTAACATTTTATAACATTTTTTTCAATACAATTAATTACATAAAATTATGACTATAATATTTTTTAATCAACGTATTCGTTTAACCTATCTTCGTATTCATTATATAATTCTGGATACCCTTTTTTCACTGCTTTTAAAAATGTTTTTCGAATTTTATTAACTTTTTGTACATAAATAAAAATAGCAATCAAGATACTCATCACAATAAATAAAATCAAACAATTAAATAAATATGTTGCCGAGGCTCCTCCATAGTATCCAAGAAATAATACAAATGAATTTGAAAAAAACAATGCTGCCATTGCAGCTCTGAATCCTTTTTTATATCTTGTATAATCATCTTTTACAATTTTACAGATTATATCTAGTTCTTCTTTTGTATAGCCTCCACTTTTAATTGATTTTAAAGTGTATCTCGGAAGTTTTTCAGATGTTAATATTAAAAATAATTTCGATAATATAGTTATCATACTTTCCCTCCTACTTCACATAAATATTACAGCAAAGAAAAGCTTTTACTCTCCTTTGCTGATTTATAATTAATTTTAAAGTTTTTTAATTAATTCTGTAGTTAATATAGATGAGTTTACTGCAGCTATTTGTAAAAATTCATCAAAAGTAACTCTTGTTCCTTCTTCCGCCTTATCGCTTACACTACGGCAAACTATAAATTTTGTTCCAAATTGGTAACAAGTTTGAGCAATCGCTGCTGCTTCCATCTCAACTACTTGCATATTAGGAAAGTTTTTCAATATTCCTTTTTTCAACTCTTTATTAGAGATAAAAGAATCGGATGTCCCCACTAACCCAAAGTGGATTTTATGATTTGGTAAGCTTATCTCTGAAGCTAATTTTTGTAATTCTTCATCACTATTATATGCTGCTGGCATTTGTGGTACTTGACCAATTTCATAGCCAAACTCTGTTGCATCAACATCAAAATGTCTTACTTCTGTAGCAACAATCATGTCCCCAATTTCCATATCACCTTGTAAGGCACCACATGTCCCTATGTTAATCACATATTCCGGTTTATAGTAATCTAATAATAGAGTTGTAGCAATAGCAGCATTCACCTTACCTGGTAAACTTAACATAAGAACAATATCACGTCCTTCATATTTACCTTCATAAAATGTTACATGCGCTATTTTCTTTTCTTGTAAATTTTCTATCTTTTCTTTTATTATAGCCACTTCTTCTGGCATTGCACCGATTAATGCTATCATGATACTATTCTACCGCTAGAATTTTGATATCCATTGAATCTTCTGGACCTGTTGGTAATGAAACTTTCGCTACATCTCCAACTTCTTTTCCTAATAAAGCTTGTGCTACTGGAGATTCATTTGAAATTTTGTATTCAAATGGATTAGCCTCAGCACTACCTACGATTTTGTAAGTTTCTGTCAAACCATCTGGTAGTTCTTGATAAGTTACTTTGTTACCTAAACGAATTGTGCTTGATTTTTCATCTAATTCGATAATAACAGCGTAACGAATCATTTGTTCCATTTCTAAAATTCTTTGCTCGATGAATCCTTGTTCATCTTTTGCTGCATCGTACTCAGAGTTCTCAGATAAGTCCCCGAAACTACGTGCGATTTTAATTTTTTCAATTACTTCTGGACGTTTTACTTTTTTATAGTGTTCTAATTCTTCAACAAGTTTGTCATAACCTTCTTGGGTCATTTGATATTCTAATTTTTCTTCTAAAGCCATGGTAATACTCCTTTTTTTAGTCTACTCTATATTATATCTTTTTTTTAATTATTTTGCTAGTAGCGATTTGATTTTTGTTATTAAAATATCAATCGCAATGTCATTATATCCACCATCAGGAACAATAATATCAGCATATTGTTTAGTTGGTTTAATATACTTTTCATGCATCGGTCTAACTGACACTAAATATTGATTTATTACTGATTCTACAGTTCTTCCACGCTCATTAATATCACGTAATAATCTTCTTAAAATACGCAGATCACTAGGTGTATCAACAAAAATTTTAATATCCATTAATTCACGTAGTTTCTCTGAATAAAGACCAAACATACCTTCGATAATAATTACATCTTTAGGTTCTTGATGTTTTTGTTCTTTACTACGTGTATGATTTACGTAATCATAGACTGGTAATTCAACAGCTTTTCCATCCATTAATTCTAATAAATGATTGTAAAGTAACTCATTATCAAATGCACTAGGGTGATCATAATTTGTCTTAACTCTTTCATCCATTGTCATATGGCTTTGGTCTTTATAATAATAGTCTTGCTCGATTAAAGCAACTTTATCTTGAGTTAACTCGTCTATAATTCTTTTTGTAACGGTCGTTTTACCACTACCGCTTCCTCCAACAATACCGATAATTTTTGGTCGTTTTGTAGCCATTAGCGTCCCATTTCCTTTCGCATCATATTGCTTTTAAATACTCTAGAGTCTAATTTTGTTCTAATAATTTGAAGTGGATGTCTTGCTGCATCTAGTAATTCACCATCTTCATCATAAATTTCACCAATAACTTGTCTAAATGTATCAATTTCTGGTCCAAAGAATTCAACCTCTTGACCTGTTTTAAAGAAGTTACGTTGTTGAATTGTTGCGATTTGAGTTTCTTCATCATAGTGAAGAACTTGCCCAACAAAATCATAATTTGTTTTCTTACCACCTTCGTTTCCAAACATTTGTTCAGAATACTTAGGAATCTCATAGAAGAATGACATTGCAGTATCACGGTTAGCACATTTATATAATTCTAATTTATATTCTGGTGTCATCTCAAAGTTATCTGGATCTGCACAATAATCATCGATTAGTTTTCTATACACACTTGCAACTGTTGCTACATAGTGAATTGATTTCATTCGACCTTCAACTTTTAACGAATCAATACCTAATTCAATAATCTCTGGTACTGCTTCAATTAAAGTTAAATCTTTAGGACTCATTGCATAAGGATTTGCACCTTCATCGAATAACTTAGTATCTTCATCAGTTCCTTCCTCATAAAGGTCATAATTCCAACGACATGACTGACAGCAACCTCCACGGTTACTATCGCGAGCTGTCATGTAGTTACTTAGTGTACAACGTCCAGAATAAGCTATACACATCGCACCGTGAACAAACATCTCAATCTCAACATCTGTTTTTTCACGAATCTCTTTAATTTCTTCATATCCTGTTTCACGAGCTAATACTACACGGTGTACTCCTTCACTTTCCCAATATCTAACTTCCTTATAGTTTGAGATAGATTGTTGTGTACTAATATGCACCTCTACTTTTGGAGCCACAGCTTTACATCTTTCAATGATATATGGATCCGCTACGATAATTCCTCTTACTCCTGCATCTTGAAGTGCCATTAAGAATTCATCTAATCCTTCAAAGTTCTCATCATGCGCAATAATATTCGCTGTAACATAAATATCAGCACCATATTTTGCTGCAAATTCACAACCTTCTTTAATCTCTTCAATTGTGAAGTTGTCTGCATTACTACGAAGCCCAAACTCCTGCCCTCCTAAGAACACAGCATCTGCTCCATAATGAATAGCTATTTTTAATTTTTCTAAATTCCCTGCTGGAAGCAGTAATTCTGGTTTTTTCGTTATTACTCTCTTACCGTCTCTAATTTCTGAAATATTTGGTATCGCCATAAGTTAAGGTCACATTCAAGTATGACCCATCCTCCTTGTCTTTTTTATTAGATTTTATATAGGAAACCTTATCCTCTTTTCAAAATTTAAAATATGATTAGTACATAGTTTTCTTATAGAAGAATCCTAAGTCTACTTCTCTATATTTTGGTTTAATTCTTTCTATATCGTTATAGAAATCTTGTTTTTCATCTTCGTATGCTTCTTTATCTTCATAATAAAGATCAATAGCATCACGATAAATAGTTACAACCTCTGTGATGTAATCTTCATCTTTTAAAACACCTTCAATCTTAAATGCAGTTACCCCTGCTTCGATTAGACGATCTAATTCTTCTATCGCACAGATATCATTTGCACTCATGATGTGTGTCCCATTTGAATCCTCAAAAATTGGATAACGTTCATTTCTATCTTGACTGTATAGGAATAGTTTCTTAGAATTACTATATTCTTCAATATACTTCTCTTTACCACTATACATAAAATAGTTATCCACCAATTTTCTTACAGATTGGAACATACAAAGCATTCCCTGAACTTGCACTTCAATTTCATATTCACTTTTTCCCGTAATTTCAAGAATTTCATCAATAGTTAATTCTTTTGAAAGACACGTTCTATATGCTCCACGTTTTCCCCAATAATTACATGAGAAAGAGTTTGTAGCTAATGTATGTGGATCCCATTGAAGTTTAAAATCAAGATTTTCTTCTCTTAAAATTGTAATAATTGTTGGTTCTCCATATATTAGAGCATCTACATTTAGTGTTGATAAATAATGTAAATAATCAACTAGGTCATCAATATGCTCATTATGGAATATTGCATTTACACTAACATACGCTTTTTTCCCTGCTTGGTGTATAATCTCAATAGATTTTTTTAATTCGTCTCTATTAAATTCACCAGCAAGACGTAATCCATATTTTTCTTCACCAATAACGAAACTATCAGCTCCTACATTTATCAGTTCATAGATATGATCAATACTTTTCGGTGTTACAACTAACTCTACTGTCATTTTTTATCCTCTCTTAATAAAATATACTAACTTCACAGTTCTATAATTTTATTTTCTTGTTGTTATAGTTATCCCATCTCCAAATGGTAATATTACACTCTCATAATTTTCATGTTTTAATAACCATTCATTGTAGTTATTAATTTTTCTAGAAAGTTGTTTTAAATCTCTACTATGTTTAATAATACTTGGATCGGCAACCATTCCTTTGAATAGAACATTGTCCGTAATAACTACGACATCCTCAGCAAAATATGGTTCATATAATTCAAAAAACTTTCTACTTTGACTCTTAGCACCATCAATGAATATTACATCGTATGGGGCGTTTGTCACTACTTCATCTTGAAGTTCTAAAGCATCTGCATGAAGTAATGTTATTTTATCAGTTAGATTTCTCTTTTCTATATTATTTTTTGCTTCTTTATACATCTTATCATCACGCTCAATAGTAGTAACATTACATCCTATTCTCTCAGCTAATTTAATTGACGTATAACCAATTGCAGTTCCTATTTCCAATAAATTCTTAGCTTTCTTAACTTTCAGCATTTGAATTAAAAATCTTATCCCGATTTTATCAATTATTGGAACTCTATTTTCTTCAGCAAATTTTTCTAATTCTAAGTAAAATTCACCAAAGTCTTCTAACAAATCTATAACGTATAAGTCATCTTTTGATTCTATCGCAACCATGTTTACCTCCATATTTATACATCATTATATAATACCATATAAGTTGGTATAAATGCAATTATAAAGACTAAAAAGGAAGTAACCCTATATTTTATGATTCTATAAAAATCACTAATACAAAGTTACTCCCACCTATCTTTTATATATTTAAAAAATGAACTAAACCCATTTGAATAATAGAAAACTCTATCTCTTATCGAATTTACTATTTTTATCATCTATTAAAATTATTTGTTCTATTTTTTCAACCCTTTTCGTATAAAGTCTACAGCAACATAGATTAGGCATAAAGATAAAACAAAACCAATAACATTCGCAACCGGACTAGTAATTGCCTTAGTAAATAATTCTGAAAAATCCATAATTCACATCTCCTTTTTCACCACTTTATCACAATACTATTCCTTACAATATTCTAAAATAAATTATTATCATTGTCTCTCCTTTTAAATTTTAATAACCTATTTTTCCTAATTTCTCCTTTTTATTTGTAGATACGAACAATATTCATCTCAATAAGTGTAGCTTATATTCTTTACTTAATTATACAAAATTAAGAAAACGATGTCAAAAAAATTCCATAAAGAAAAAGAGGTTAATCTAAGTCAACCTCTTAATTTTAAATACTATTTTTCTAAAGCTTGAACAGCTGTAATTAATGAAAGTTTGTATACATCTTCTGCATTACATCCACGAGATAAGTCATTTACAGGAGCATTTAATCCTTGTAAGATTGGTCCTACAGCTTCAAACCCACCTAGACGTTGAGCAATTTTGTATCCAATATTACCAGCTTCTAAACTTGGGAATACAAATACATTAGCATCCCCTTGTACTTTCGAATTAGGAGCTTTTAATTTAGCAACTGAAGGTACAACTGCAGCATCAAATTGTAATTCACCTTCTACCGCTAATTCAGGTGCATTTTCTTTAACTAACTTAGTGGCTTCTGCTACTTTTGTAGTATCTTCAGTAACAGCTGAACCTAAAGTAGAGAAACTTAACATTGCTACTTTTGGATCAACGTTAAAGCTTTTAGCTGTTCTTGCACTTTCAATTGCAATTTCAGCAAGACCTTCTGCATCTAACGTTGGGTTAATCGCACAGTCAGCAAATACATAACGTTTGTCTTCTTTACTCATGATGAATGCACCACTTGTACGTTTTGTACCTGGTTTAGTTTTAATTATTTGTAACGCTGGACGAACAGTATCTCCAGTAGAATGAATTGCTCCAGATACTAATCCTTCAACTTCACCAGTGTATACTAACATAGTTCCGAAGTAATTAACATCTTTTAATAATTCACGAGCTTTTTCTTCAGTTACTTTTCCTGCACGACGCTCTACAAACTTAGCAACTAATTCTTCTAATTTTTCGTAGTTTTCGTGATCAATAACTTCTAACTTAGAAGCATCTAAAGATAATCCCTTAGCAATCTCTTCTACTTTTTCTTTTTTCCCAACTAACACAGGTTTAACATAACTAGTAGCGCCTAATTTAACAGCCGCTTCTAATACACGCTCATCATATGCTTCTGGTAATACGATACGTACATTTTTCCCTTCTAATTTTTGTTGAAGTTCTACAAATAAATCATTTGCCATCTTCAGTTCCTCCTAATTGTATATAATATCTTTAATATGTCTTATCGGCTTTAAACTTAAAGCATCGAAAAGACTGCCCTTACCTAAAATTGTATATCCTATTAATAATCCTATATAAAATATAATAATCATTAATGCGATATTTCGCAAATATCTTACTACTTTATCATTTGATTTCATAATAAATTCCTACTCGTCTATTCTTTGAATATCTGCGCCTAATTTTCTCATTTTTTCTTCAATGTCTACATATCCTCTGTCAATGTGATAAATATCAATAACTTTAGTAGTTCCTGTAGCCATTAACCCAGCGATAACAAGAGCAGCTCCAGAACGTAAATCCGTCGCTTTTACAGTAGTACCTTCTAAATGAGGTAATCCTTCGATCAGTGAACTTCTACCTTCAATTCTAATCTTCGCATTCATTCTGCGTAACTCTTCAACATGCATAAATCTATTTTCAAAAACAGTCTCAGTAATAGTACTAGTACCATCAGCTAATAATGTTAATACACACATAATAGACTGCATATCTGTTAAGAATCCTGGGTGAGGTAACGTCTTAACATCAACAGGTCTTAAACTGTCTAGCTTGTTGCTTACACGCATAGAAGTTTCATCAACTACTTCTATGTTAACGCCCATTTCACGCATTTTACTTACTAAGGCAACATTATCTTTATAAGGTGCTCCTTTAACTAACACATCCCCTTTAGTAGCTGCTGCTGCAATCATATACGTAGCCGCTTCTACACGATCAGGCATTACTGTATATTCAGTACCTACTAATTTTTCTACTCCTTCGATAACTAAAACAGAAGTTCCTTTTCCTTCAATCTTAGCTCCCATTTTAATTAGGAAGTTAATCATATCCTCAATTTCAGGCTCTTGAGCTGCATTAACAATAGTAGTTTTTCCTTTTGCTAAACAGCTTGCCATAATAACATTTTGAGTTCCACCCACACTTGGGAAATCAAAGAAAATTGTTGTTCCTTCTAATTCTTTTTCAGCTCTTGCCTCTACAAAGCCAGCATCCTGGATAATTGTAGCTCCTAATGCTTCAAAGCCTTTTAAATGTTGATCAATAGGCCTACTTCCAATCGAACATCCACCAGGCATCGCTACTTTAGCACTTCCTTCACGTGCTAACATTGGTCCTAATACTAAGAATGAAGCACGCATTTTACTAACAAACTCAAATGAAGCCTCTGTTAATAATGGTTTTCTAGCATCCATTTCTAAAGTATTTTCTTCTGGTTTATAATCTACCTTTACTCCTAGACTCTCAAATAATAATCCTATTGTCTTAATATCTGATAGTTTAGGAACGTTATAAAATTTACTTGTACCCTCTGTTGCCAATAGACCCGCAGCTAAAATTGGCAAAGCTGCATTCTTTGCACCAGAAACTTGTACTTCTCCTATTAAAGGTGTTCCACCTTTAACGACTATTTTTTCCAAGTTGTTTCCTCCATCTCTCTGTTTACATTTTATACCACATATAATACTACCACAAATTAAAAAATAAATAAAGTTTGAATAAATATTTTTAATATTTATTTTATGTGAAAGTATACCTTTTTCATACATATAATATAAAATTAATTTTATTTACATAAACAATAATATATTTATACTTTTTCTATAACTGGTTTTAATTTTAAAAATTTTTATAGAATAATAAAATTATCCTACAAAAATGAAAATAAATTTTCGAAAAATATAATTTCATTAAGTAGAATAATTTATTTATCACTTTAATTTTAAATGAATAATTCTATCAATTACAATTCATCAAAGAATGATAATTGTGCTTTTTCGGGAAGACCTTTTAATGTCCCCATTTCTCTTAAGTATTCTACTACCGTAGATGAAACACTTCCTCGTTTTGAGAAATCTTCTATTGATAAAAATGCTTTTTCTTCTCTCGCTTGAACGATTTTGTTCGCTACGTTATCTCCAAGTCCAGGAACAATTGAAAACGGTGGAATTAACGTATTCCCTTCAATTATGTAATCATGGCTGGCTGATTTTTCTAAATCAACTTTCGAGAATGTAAATCCTCTCTCCATCATCTCATTTGCAATTTCATAACTTACAAGGGCATCTTTATCTTTATTCGACAAATCATTTTTATCTGTAGTTTTTATTTCTTTTATTTTCGCTTTTAACGTTTCCGCTCCCTTAACAACCGTAATAATGTCAAAGTCACTAGCTCTGACAGAATAATAAGCGCAGTAGTATGTTAATGGTTGATGCACTTTAAACCAAGCAATTCGAAGCGCCATAAGTACGTATGCACATGCATGAGCTTTAGGGAACATATACTTGATTTTTTTACATGAATCAATATACCATTCTGGTACATTATTATCTATCATCTCTTTTTCAAAGTCTTCCGTTAGTCCTTTACCTTTCCTTACACTTTCCATTATTTTGAAAGATAAACCTTCTTCTAATCCTGCGTGAATTAAATATACCATGATATCATCACGACAACCAATTACATCTTTAAGTTCACAAGTACCATTTTTAATTAATTCTTGTGCATTACCTAGCCAAACATCCGTACCATGAGATAATCCAGATATCTGAACTAATTCTGAATAGGTAGTCGGTTTTGTATCATCTAACATCTGAATAACAAAGTTTGTTCCAAACTCAGGAATACCAAATGTTCCACTTGCTGAATCTACTTGATCTCTAGTGACACCAAGCGCCTCAACTGTTGAGAAAATCCCCATCACTTCAGGATCTGATACATCTATTGTTTTAGGATCAATACCCGACAAGTCTTGTAACTTTCTAATCATAGTCGGGTCATCGTGTCCAAGTATATCGAATTTCAAAATATTATCATGGATAGAGTGGAAATCGAAGTGAGTTGTTCTCCATGGACTCGTTTCATCATCGGCTGGGAATTGATATGGCGTAAAGTCAAAAATATCCATATCATTAGGGACTACTAGTATACCTCCAGGGTGTTGACCAGTAGTTCTCTTAGAACCTTCACATCCCGCTGCAATACGTTCAATATCTATACTTCTTTTCTCTATTTCATTTTTCTCATAATAATCTCTAGTAAATGAATAAGCTGTCTTCTCAGCTACCGTCGAAATAGTTCCAGCACGATATACGTAATCTTCACCAAAAATCTCTTTTGTAAAGTTGTGAGCTGTTGCTTGATATTCACCAGAGAAATTTAAATCTATATCGGGTACTTTATCTCCATTAAACCCTAAGAATGTTTCGAAAGGAATATCTTGCCCGTCTTTTGTCATTTTAACATCACAATGAGGACAATTTTTATTTGGAAGATCAAATCCCGATGCATATTCAGCATTTAGGAAAAATTCACTATGTTTACATTTTGGACAAACATAATGTGGAGCTAGTGGATTAACCTCTGTAATTTCCATCATTGTAGCTACAAGCGATGACCCAACTGATCCCCTCGAACCTACTAGATATCCATCATCTAGTGATTTTTTTACAAGTTTATGTGAAATTAAATAAACCACACTAAATCCATTACCAATAATAGATGCAAGCTCTTTTTCTAATCTTTTTTCTACTATTTCCGGCAGCTCTTCACCATATATTTTATGAGCCATATCATAACTTAAATTACGGACCTCATCAGCTGCTCCTTCAATATTAGGCGTATATAGCTTGTCTTTTAACGGAACTACTAATTCAATCATATCATTAATTTTATGCGTATTATCAATAACTAGTTCTTCTCTTAATCGTTCATCAAGATAAGAGAATTCTTTTAACATTTCTTCGGTTGTGAGAAATGTAGCCATCGGTTTCAAATCACGTGCACCAGGATTACTTTTCACCGTTAGTCTTAATATTTGGCGATAAACATGTTGATATTTATCTAAATAATAACAATCCCCTGTTGCGACAACAATTTTTTCTTTTTTCTTAGCTAAGTGAATTAATTTTTTCAGAATTTCTTCTAATTCGGCATTATCTGCTATTCTTTCATTTCTTATGAAATTAGCGTAATGATGCTTTGGTTGAATTTCAATATAATCGTAAAAATTAATTATATCCTCTACCTTAGCTTCTTTTGAATTTAGCAATTCTTCAAATACTTCATTATCACCATTACCACTACCAATTAATAAATCTTCACGATATTGTTCTAGTAAACTACGCGGTATCGTAGGTTTAGCAGAATTCAAGTACTTAGTACAACTATATGAAACTAATCTGAATAAATCTTTAAGACCCTTAGCATTCTTTACTAAAATCGAACAAGGAAATGTTCTCGAACGCTTATGTGCAAGCTCCAAGTCAATCTTTTCATCTATTTCATTATGATATTCAATTCCTAATTCATAAAGTTGATCTAGCATTTTTACAAAAATTTCTGCCGTCGCTTTTGTATCGTAAATAGCTCTGTGGTGTTGAACTAAGCGAACTTTGTATAGTTTAGCTAAGTTGCTAAGACCATGTCTTTTCGCTTCTTTATTTTCAGCACGAGAGACGAATAATGTATCTATACTGGCATTATTTTTATTCTCTAAACCTAAGCGCTCAAAACAAGTATCTAAAAATCCAAGATCAAACTTCGCATTGTGGGCTACTAATATGTCATCTTTATCTAACCAATTATAAAAGTTAGTCATTACTTCTTTTTCAAGTGGAGCATCTTTAACATCATCATTAGTAATACTCGTTAGTCTTGTAATAAGTTCTGAAATAGGTCTTTGTGGATTAATATAGCTTTCAAAACTATCTATTTCAGCTCCATTTTTTACCTTAACCGCCGCAATCTCGATTAATCTATCACGTTCTGCTGAAAGACCCGTAGTCTCAACGTCAAATACAACATACGTAGCATCTTTTAATTTGAGTTCTTTGGGATTTGTCGTAGCAGTAATACTATCATCCATGATAAAAGCATTTAACCCATATATTGGTTTAATATCCTTCCCTTTAGAACTTAAACAAATTTCAGGGTATGCTTGAACACCATACGTATCTGTAAAAGCAATGGCTTCATGTCCCCAATTCATAGCTCGAGATAAATATTCTTTAGCTGAAGAAATACCCTCAAGCTGACTCATCTTCGTATGAGTATTTAACTCAATTCGTTTACGCCCATTATAATTATCTTTTTTCTCTTCTTTATGAGCAACCTCAATAGACTTAGGCTCGATGATTGTGTCTCTTAAATATGGGTCATTACTTACAGCCCCATGAATTTTAAGCCATTGACCTTTTTTGATTCCTTTTACTAGGTCGATTAATTCATTCTTACGTTTATTTTGAAATTTTGAATTAGGATTATTACCAAATAATCTTAGTATTATAGAATCACTATAATCTGTAAGCTTTAAACGATACTGGCTAGACCCATTTCTATGAACAATCTCTTCAGTCCCAAAAACCTGAGCCATTATAGTTACATCTCCGGCATAACCAACAACATCCTTGATTTCTACGATGTCCTCATCGCGAATTTCTTGCCCATATCGAGTTCCACCACCGCCTCCAAAGGCAACAAATTTTCTTTCAGGTTCCTTTGGTTTTCTCTCGGCCTCTTTTTTCTCTATTTCCTCTAACTTAACGATTTCCTGGGAAATTTTTTCTTCTTGACTCACAAGTACCGCTTCAACATCAGTTTTAGAAAAATTAGGAATAATGTCTTTAATTTCAATACCTAAATTTGCATAACTACTTATTATTTGTTGTTTTCGTTCATTAATAAAATTATTCCAGATAGATGGAGCCATTATCTTCATAGTTAAAACACTATTGTTAACTTCAACTTCACTAAATAAAATACTCTCCATTAGAACTTGAGAAATCTCTGAGAAATTTTCTAATATTACATATTTCCAAAATTCTTTTATTTGCTCATCTGTAACTACCTCACTAACTTTCAAACGATAATTAACAATATAATCACCTAAGAAATTTTCTCGCAATTTCTGAATAAGTAATGTTAATTCTTCTACTGAAGGTAAACTTTCTCCACTAAAATTAAACGTCCAAATCTTATTCTTATTATCTTTTTCTATATTATCTAAAGAATAATTTATGAATTTTGAATTGGATAACTGTTCTTCTAATTCTAATGTTTTAACTAATAAAGAAAAATGTTTATTACTCATGATTCCTCCTACTTTTTATATAACTGACTATATTTTCATTAATTTCTAAGTACCTCTCTAATCTACCATTAAAGAGAAAAATTAATTTCCACAATAATTCTAATAACTTCTATTAAACATAAAAAATTCATTCATCTTAATTCTATATAAAGATAAAATGAATTGACTTATCATACAATTTTTTAATATATTTTCTATAAACAAGAATATATTATACATAACTAAATTATACTAAAAATACCAACTAAAAACAAATGGTTATTTTCTTAACAACTATTTATTTTTAATTGGCATTCATTAGTTTTTTTATTATTTATAAAATGCTTCTACTTTAGCTAACACATCAGCAACTTGTGTATCAACTTTTTCTAAAGTTTTTCTTTCCTTAACTTCAACTATTCCTTCTCCAGCTTTTTTCCCAACAACTACTTGTAATGGAATACCGATAAGATCAGCATCGTTAAATTTAACACCAGCACGTTCTGCTCTATCATCATAAAGAACTTCGTAGCCAGCTGCTGTTAGTTGCTCATATAGTTCCTCACTAAGTTTAACTTGTTCTTCTTTCTTAACATCAACGCATACTAGATGAACTTGATACGGAGCCACTTCTTTAGGCCAAATAATACCTTTTTCATCACTATGTTGTTCAATAATTGCTGAAATAACACGAGTAACTCCAATACCATAGCATCCCATGTAAAAATGATTTGCACGACCATTTGCATCTAAGTAAGTAATATCCATAGATTCAGAATATCCTTTACCAAGTTCGAATACTTGCCCTACTTCAATACCTTTAGCAAATTTAATTGGTCCTGATAAATCCTCAGCTAAATCTCCTTCTTCAATCATACGAAGATCATAGTGAGCTTCTATTTCATAATCACCTGGATTTACATTAATATAGTGGAAGCCTTTTTTATTTGCTCCACAACTGTGATTATACATATATTTAATAGCATTATCACCGATTACTCTACAATTTTTAATTCCGAATGGTCCCATGTAACCTACTACTCCACCCATAACTTCTTCAATTTCTTGTTCTGTTGCCATTTCAACTTCTGAAGTTCCTGTAGCTTTCATGAATTTAATATCATTAAGTTGATCATTACCACGCATAAGAACTAAATAGAATTCTCCATCAGCTTTCAAAGCTAATGCTTTCATTGCACGGTTAACTTCCACTCCACAATATGCAGCAATATCATCAATTGTTTGTTGATTTGGAGTTTCTAATAAACTACGTTCTTTTTTCTCGAAACCTGTAGGCATAGTGTAGTTTTGTTCTACTACCGCCGCAGTTTCAATATTTGCTGCATAGTCACTCTCTTCAGTGTATGCAATAGTATCTTCCCCAACTTCTGCTAATGCTTGGAATTCATGAGTATAACTTCCTCCAATATTACCTGAGTCAGCTTTTACCGCACGATATTTAAGTTCAAATCTATCAAAAATATTACTGTATGCTTGATAATAATCTTTATATGTTTCTCTTAATGATTCTGGAGAATCATGGAAAGAATAACCATCTTTCATAATGAACTCTTTACAACGTAATAAACCTAAACGTGGACGAATTTCATCACGAAATTTAGTTTGAATTTGGTACAAGTTTACTGGAAGTTGTTTATATGAAGTTACCATATTACTAACTGTTTGACAGATAATTTCTTCTGCTGTTGGACTTAATGCATATCCTGCATTTTTTCTATCAGTAACACGAATTAATTCGTCTCCCATCTTATTCCAACGACCAGATTTTTTCCAATATTCATCTGATTGTAAAATTGGCATTAATAATTCTACAGCGCCAATTTTTTCATGTTCTTCTCTTATTACTTTTTCAATTTTTTGAATTACTCTTGTAGCCAAGGGAAGATGAGTATAAACTCCTGCAGATACCTGCTTCACCATCCCCGCTTTGATAAGCAACTTATGACTTGTTGCTTCTGCAGAGGATGGTACTTCTCTTGTTGTTGGAATAAATGTTCTTGATTGTCTCATAACAATACCACCTCTCATTTTTAAAATTAACTATATTATACCACAAATCTATTATTTTTTTTCAAATAATTTCATTTTTTTATAAATATATACTTAACCTTTCTTTAATTAATTCAAATCCAATTTTTTCTAAGATACCTAATTTTTAAACAGCCAGCTCCTACTATATCGAATTTTGATATCTATGATATAACTTTTCTTTAGTCATAAAATGACAAAAATATAAATATTTTATAAATTAATAATATAATAATTTAATATTCTTCTTACCTACCTAGCATTTCACTTTAACTCATTAATTTAATATTTTTAAAAAATATATTGTTTTTGATTATTACCAATTTAATTTTCGCTAATAATATAGTATAATATATAGGATAATTATTTATGGAGGGATATATGTTTAATTATCCTAATAAGAAAAGTAATTTCATTCAAAAAACAAAATATTCTAATCGTGGTATGGAACTCGAGGAAGATATAAATTTTGCGAATAAATATTACTTAAATAATGATATTGCAGTTATTCATAAAAAACCTATTCCTATTCAAATTGTAGATGTTAATTATCCTAATAGAGCGAGTGCTATGATTACAAAAGCATTTTATAAAACTCCTTCTACTACGGATTACAATGGTCTTTGGAATGGAAAATATATTGATTTTGAGGCTAAAGAAACTAATTCAGCTACATCATTTTCTTTAAATAATATTCATAAGCATCAAATAGAACATATGCAAAAAATTTTAAATCATGGTGGAATAACTTTTATTATAGTTAGATTTAAAAAAATCGATAAAACTTTCTTACTTCCATTTAAGAGATTCGTATTCTTCTTTAATCGGGCTCAAACGGGAGGAAGAAAGTCAATAAAACTTAGTGAATTTGAAGCAACTGCATTTGAATTATCATTTAACTACAAAATAAGATTAGATTATATAACTATTATAAAAAATAATGAAAGTGAGTTTTAATAATAAATGAAAACTTTATTCAAATATATTAGTTCTATCTTTTTTTCAATATGCTTAGTATTATTCTTTACCATTTTAATACTGTTTGCAAAAGAATTAAAGGATGTTCCAGATATTACTCAGGCTAATTTACAAGATCCTTTATCATCTGAAATTTATGATAAAAATCTTAATTTAATAGCTACCGTTGGTGCTGAAAAAAGAGAATATGTATCAATAAATGATATTCCAAAAAATATCACAGATGCTGTCCTTTCTACAGAAGACACAAGATTCCAATCACATATAGGTATCGATCCTATTCGTCTTATCAAAGCACTCCTTGTAAATATTCGTTCTAATTCTGCACAACAAGGTGCAAGTACAATAACACAACAAGTAGTAAAAAATTCATTACTAACATCTGATAAATCATTACAACGTAAAATTCAAGAAGCATATCTTTCTCTTAAGTTAGAAAACAGATATTCTAAAGATGATATATTAGAGATGTATATGAATAAAATATATTATTCTGATGGACAATACGGTATTAAAACAGCAGCCAAATACTTTTATAATAAAGAGTTGAATCAATTAACACTACCTCAGGTTGCTCTCTTAACTGGTATACCTCAGCAACCAATCCTATATAATCCTTATGATTATCCTGAACAAGCAAAGGAGCGTAGGGACACAGTCTTATACGCACTTCTTAATAATGATAAAATTACAGAAGACGAATACAACAATGCACTTAACACTCCTATAATGGAGGGAATCGTTGAAAAAACAAAAGAAGAGCGTGCAAATCAGCATACTTATAACCCTAAGTATGCTGCATATATCGATCAAATAACAAAAGAATTAAAAGAAAATCAAAATTTTGAAAATATTAAAGATCCCCTTTCAATGGGATTAAAAATCTATACTAATTTAAATCCAGAATTACAAACATATGTTCAAAACATGCTAGATAATCAAAGTACTCCTATGAAACCTCATGCTTCTCAAGCTGCTATATCAGTCCTTAATACGAAGACCGGACTTATAGAAGCAATTGGTGGTGGAAAAAATTACAAAGCTGGAGGATATAATTATGCAGTTGATGCCCGTGTTCAACCCGGTTCATCTATTAAACCAATAATTGATTACGCTCCTGGTATTGAATACTACGGATGGGATGCCCAAACTACATTCTCAGATACACCTTATCAAATTGCGGGAACTAATTTCTTTATTCAAAACTGGGATAGACTTTACCATGGAACAGTTTCTATGAGTAGAGCTTTATCTTGGTCTTACAACATTCCTGCTGTTCGTGCCTTTGAAACAGTCGGGTATGAAAGAGCTAAATACTTCGCTGAGAAACTTGGTATCCCTGTAACAAAAGATGAACCAACTACAGCAATTGGAGGAAACGTTGATGGTGTTTCTCCAACTCAAATGGCTGGTGCCTTCGCATCATTTGGTAACAAAGGATACTATAATAAACCTTCTACAATTGTTAAAATTTTTAATGCCAATGGTAAAGAACTACCAAATATCAAAAATGAACCTGTTAAAGCTATGTCAGAAGAAACTGCATATTTAATAACAAATGTATTAAAAGGTGTTCTAACTAGTAATGGTACTTCTCCAAACGGAAAAGTAGATAATTTCGATATGGCCGGTAAATCTGGTTCAAGTACATTCGATGACTCTGCTTACTATAATTTTGGAATAGATGTTGCAAATTCTACTAAAGACAGTTGGATGATTGGTTATACAACCGATTATACAGTGTCTGTTTGGCAAGGTGCAGATGTGCTAGACTCCGCTGCAAAAGCTCTATCATCAGAACAAGCACAAACTACACAAGTAATCATGGCTGATGTAATGAAAAAAGTGTCAGGTAATAAAATTCCCACATCATTTGAAAAACCTGCAGGGATTGAAATGAAAAATGGTGTCGAGTATGCTAAAGAAAGAAATACAGAAACTGACTACATGTATGCTGGTACTGATAGAGATGCGGTTTATCAAGCTGCTATTGCTTCAAAACAGCGTGATACTCGTTCAGCTCTTACAACAGTTTTCAATTCATTAACGAATTCTGCATCAGCTACGACTAGAAACACTAATAATAACTCTCAAAGTCAGGTATCTTCAAGAAACGCAACTAATGATTCTACTCGTACTAGTACTAATAGAACAGTAAATAGAAATACAAGATAATAAGGACCACTCCTGAAAAGGGGTGGTTTTCTCTTAGGGTATAACAGCACATTTGTTCGTTCAAGCACTATTGTATTTTGATGCCCGCTACCCGTTAAATGGGGTTATTTACTTTTTCTTATTTCCACTAAGTTTAACATTATTTTTAAAATAATGGCTATTTATCAACGAATCGTAAAGCACCCATTCCATTTTCCTCTTACGAAGCTTTAGTATAATCGCATTAGATTTCCCTTCTTTTTTTGGTGAATAACCAACGTCTAATGGTACAATTTGTTTTGACATTTTATCTTCCTCCATTTTTTCTTTTATGTTTGTATTTTTGTTTCAAAGGTAGATACCTCGTTATTGGACGCTTACGACGCTTACAATCAATTTGACAAAGAATAATGACCACCCCTGAAAAGGGGTGGTTTTCTCTTCGGGTATAACCCTTTATTACTAACACGCACCTCAAGGCGCTGGCTTTCACATTCGTTCAAGCCCTATTGTATTTTAACGCCCGCTACCCG
>NZ_JBSMTP010000019.1:0-17057 GCF_053758945.1 Gemella parahaemolysans | reverse complement strand
AAACTAGGATGCTTAAGTCCTAAGCAATATAGAATAAAACATATGACTGTATAAATATAAAAAAGATAGCGTAGCAGTCATTATAACTACTACGCTATTCTAAGTCTAACTTTTTGGGGTCAGATCAGTTTACTTATAAATCTCGTCTTTTATCATTGAAACTATTTCTTGAATTTCCTCATTAATTCTTTTATCTAGTTCTTCTTTTGTAATTAATTCATCATTATGCGCTTCTGTATATCCAAGTATTACTCCTAAAGAATTCTTGACATTATGAAGCATAATTTTTTTCTTCTGTTCATTTTTATCTAAATCAGAACTTCTTCTATATATTAAATATATATTTAGAAATACAAAAAACGTTAAAGGTAGGAAAAATACTTTTATGTGAATCGCTGCGATTAAAAATATTACTATTAATATATTTACTACTATGAAACTAATCATATTTTTCATGGTATAAGTTATAAACCTCTTTTTTATTTATGCCATATTCTTTAGCAGTATTTTTAATAGCTTCTGATTTTTTCTCACCACTTTGAACTTTTTCATATATTATTTCTACAATATCATCAAGGTTGGTTTCCGTCTTTTCCTCATCTTTTGATGGAGAAATAATAACAACAAATTCCCCTTTTTCCTTAATTTCTCCTCCCAACATTTCTAATATCACACTAGCTTCGTATGTTTCTATTTGTTCAAACATCTTCGTAAGCTCTCGCGCTACTGCAATTTTTCTTGTTGGTGTAATCTTAGAAATCTCTTCTACTAAGTTTTTCACTCTATGTGGACTCTCATACAAAATCCCAGTTGTCTTTGAGCTTAAAATAATTTCTAACTTTTGTTTGAGTTCTTTACTTTTTCTCGGTAAAAATCCATAAAAAGTATAATTATAAGATTCTATTCCACTAGCTACCAGCGCTGTAAGACCAGCATTAGCACCTGGTAAAGCAACAACATCAAGCCCTGAATTTTTCACTTTCTCTACAAGTACATACCCTGGATCTGAAATACATGGCATACCCGCATCTGTTACCAATGCTATGTCAAAACCTTCTTCTAAGTATTCTATTATTTTATCACTCATTTTATCCTCATTATGTTCGTGATAACTAAGTAGTTTCTTACCTTTTACTTCATAATGATTCAATAACTTCTGAGTATTTCTCGTGTCTTCACAAGCTATTATATCCGCTTCTTTTAGCACTCTAAGTGCTCTTAATGTAATATCTTCCAAATTACCTATTGGCGTTCCCACTAAATATAACATAGTTATTTTTCCTTTATTCTTTTATTATATTCCTTTATTTTTTGTCTTTTTTCTGTATCCAAATTAGATAATATATACCCTTCTTTACTGCTACGAGTACGTTTTTTGAATAGACTTTCTGCACTCGTCGCTTCACTTTTTGTTTCAAACTCTTCAAAATAAATTAGTTTTACAGGTACTCTCGCCCTCGTATACTTCGCACCTTTTTTAGCATTATGGGTTTTAATTCTTCTTATAATGTCTGTTGTATATCCAGTATACCAAGTTTTGTCACAACACTCAACTACATACATAAAACTACTCATAAATACCATACACTTTCTTCATTTCATCTGTATAACTGCCATCTTCATTATAAATATAAAATGGTTGTTCAACTTTAATATCGCTGACTTTTGATATACTTCCCTCAATTAATACTATTTTACTATTTTCACTTGAAGGCTTACTGTATACAAATCTTATTCTCTTAATTGCTAGTCCATTTTTCTCACATTCAGAGATGATATCACTTATTCTATAAGTTCTATGAACCAGTGCAAACTTTCCATTTTGTTTAACTAAATACCTAATCGCCTGCACTACATCACTAAGGTTACATAATAGTTCATGTCGTGAAATATTATGGTTAAATTTTTCACGTTGATTCGGCATATTCTCAACAGGAAAATACGGTGGATTACAAATTACATAATCAAAAGAAGATGGTCTATAGTATTCTTTTACATTTTTTATATCGCCACTTCGTACATCTACATTAGCAATATCATTTAACTCTAAACTTTTTTTGCTCAGTTCAATCAAATCTTCTTGAATTTCTAACATTTCTATTTTCGCATCAGACTTTTCTCTAAGAATTATCGAAATACCGCCGTTGCCACTACAAAGCTCTATAATATTCTTCTTAAAACTTCTCGGCACATTGGCAAAATATGGTAGTAAAAAAGAGTCCGTTGACATACTATAATGATCAACTTTTTGTAATATTTTAAAATTTTTAGAAACTGTATCAACTCTTAAATTATCTTCCATACTAACCTCTTGTTAAAAATTCTAAATTATTGTTATCTAATAAAATAGTAAAGACAAATTTTTCCAGTACCAATATTGCATTTACATTCCCATTTAAATCTGTTAATGCTTGAAGTATTTTTTCCTGTACATTACTAACATTAACAACATCTCTTACGGTTTCTTCATTATAACTTTTAGCAACTTTCAGACTTAAATATTTGAAAAACTCTACTACTTCATCTTTAGACTTTAATTTTTCTAGTAGATAAATATTAGCCAAATGAGGTTTCCTCATATATCTTTTTACATATTCTTCAGTAATATTTATTAACTCTTCATCTTGTTCAATCTCTATATTTTCACTTTGTCCTATGAGTTTAATTTGTTGGCAACGTGAAATAATCGTCGGTAATACTGCACTAATATTCTTACAACTAAGAATAGCTATAATATCATCTTCGGGTTCTTCTAAAAACTTAAGTAAGCTGTTTGCTGCTTGCTCTGTCATTTTTTCAATATCTCTTATCCAATATATCTTCTTACCATAAAATGATTTAACACTTAAATCAGATTTTAATGTTTGAATCTCTTCTTTTTTTATCGAAGTTTCACTTTCTAACTTATAAAAATCGACATAATTTCCATGATTTATACTGTTACAGTTTTTACAATTTTCACAACTATAAAATTCTTTCTTTTTATTTTCTAAACAAAAAATTGCTTTAACAAAACTTAAAATAAACTCATCACAATATAAACTATCCTCGCCTACTACTAAATAGGCATGGGATAGTTTATCTGTTTTTAATGTATTTGTTAAAGATTTTATTACAATTGTATCTTTACTAAAGTTCATTGTTTAAAAATCCTTCCAATATAGAAAGTGCTTGTTTTTGCACATTCTCATATGTATCACTCGCATCAATTACTTTAATACGTTCGGTATTTTCTTTTGAAAGGTCATCATAACCACGTTTGACATTTTTATAGAAATTCAAACTTTCTTGATCCATTCGGTTATTATCATCTCTATTTTTTGTACGAGCTAATCCAACTTCTACATCTACACAAAAATATAGAGTTAAATCTGGTTCAAGATTATCTGTCGTATAAGCATTAATGTCTAAAACATCTTGTTTAGAAAGTCCTCGTCCATAAGCTTGATACGCAACTGAACTATCAACAAAACGATCACAAATTACTATATATCCATCATTTACATATGGCAATATTTTTTTTACGATATGATCTCGACGACTAGCACAAAACAGTAAGCTTTCAGTCTTAGCATCAATATCATTCGAACTATCAAAAAGTAGTTCTCTCACTTTTTCACTAAACTCTGTACCACCAGGCTCACGTGTTGTTATTACTTTATATCCCTTTTCTTTCAAATATTCTGTAGCAAAGTTGATAAAGCTCGTTTTACCTGAACCATCTGAACCTTCTACTGTTATGAATTTACCTTTCATTTAAATAACCTTTCTTCTATTGCAATTACTTATTCATAAATTGAGAAATTCTTGCAACAGCTTCTTTTATATTTTCCATGCTTGTAGCATAACTAATTCTAAAGAAATCATTATATGCTTTCCCAAATGCTGTCCCAGGTATAACCCCAACACGTGCTTCTTTTGCTAATAATTTACAAAACTCCATAGCACCAAGTTCTCTGTATTCTGCTGGAATTTTAGCAAAAATATAAAATGCTCCATCAATTTCAGGAATTTCAAAACCTAATTCGCGAAGTCTTGGAACCATATAATCTTTTCTTTCTCTATAAGTTTCAATCATATGATTATTATATTTATTAACATTTTCATCAGTTAATGCCACTACTGCAGCATCTTGAATAAATGTCGGTGCCCCGGATACTGTAAATAAATGGAATACACCAATTTTTCTAATCATCGCTTCAGGAGCTGCAATAAATCCTATACGCCATCCTGTCATGGCGTGAGACTTAGATAATCCACTAATTAAAACTGTTTGATCAGGTATAAATTCCGCTAAAGATGTATGTTTATAATTGTATGTAATATCTCCATAAATTTCATCACTAAGTACAAAAATATCATATTTACCTAATACATCAGCAATTTCTTTAACTTCTTCTCTAGTATAAGAAACACCACTTGGATTGTTCGGGTAATTAATTAAAATTGCTTTTGCATCTTTATTTTCCTCTAACGCTTTTTCTAAGTCACTAGGGCGTACTTTAAAACCATTATCTGCTGTATCAATGAATTTAATATTACATTTATTTAGAATACCAACACCCTCATAAGCTGAAAAATATGGTGTCACTACTAAAATAGTATCCCCTTGATTTGTAATAGCTGAAATAGTATGTTCTATAGCTGCAGAAGCACCTATTGTTACAATAACCTCATCAGAACTGTATTTCAAATTATATCTTTTTTCTAAATTCTTAGCCCATGCAGCCCTTAATGGCTCAATTCCATTATTTACTGAATAATGTGTTCTATTATTATCTAACGCCTGTTTGGCTGCTTCTTTAATCTCCTCAGCAGTGTCAAAGTCAGGTTCTCCTAATGTTAACTTGATAATCCCTTCAATCGTTGAAGCAAATGCATCAAATTCTCTAATTGGTGATCCTGTAAGATTTGCTAAGGACGTGTTAAATTTGTTTTCTAATGATTTTTTGATATCCATATATATATCTACCTTCCTTTAAAATTAGGTACATTGTTAATATAACATTTCTAATATTGTATCATATTTTCAACAAAAATTAAATTAGTATCTTAAAATATCAAAGTGAAAAATTAACAATGATTACATAATATTTTATAGTATTTTCATTAAATTTTCAAGATGAAATATCGGATACTTTTTATAAAAATTCAGAAAATTTAAAGGAAAGTATTGAAAAAACACTCAATTAGTATTATAATATCTCTAACGCATTAAAAATTAATTGTTTAAAAGATAAGGAGAAATATAATTATGACAAAACTAACAGTAAATGATATCCGAGTAGAGCTTACATCTACTCCAAAAGAAAAAACACCCGATGATAAATTAGGATTTGGTACAGTCTTCACAGACCATATGTTTGTTATGGATTGGTCAACTGATAAAGGTTGGTACGATCCAAGAATCGTTCCTTATGGGCCAATTCCAGTATCACCCGCATTAAACGTATTACACTATGGACAAAGTGTTTTCGAAGGTATGAAAGCATACAACGCCAATGGAGAAGCAGTTTTATTCCGTCCTGAACAAAACTTCAAACGTTTAAATAAATCTTCAAACCGTATCGCCTTACCTGAGTTAGACGAAGAATTTGCATTAGCTGCACTTAAAAAATTAATTTCTATCGATAAAGAATGGATTCCTAAGTCAGAAGGTACTTCTCTATACGTTAGACCTTTCTTATACGGTGCAGAAGAAGCACTTGGAGTACACCCAAATAACGAAGTTAAATTTGTAATTATCTTATCACCGTCAGGAAGCTACTTCAAAGCTGGATTACAACCAAACAAAATTTTTGTAGAACACGAATATGTACGTGCAGTTCGCGGTGGATTTGGATTCGCTAAAACGGCAGGTAACTATGCTGGATCTCTTAAAGGTCAAAAGAAAGCCCAAGAACTAGGCTACTCTCAATCTCTATGGCTTGATGGAGTTGAACAAAAATATATCGAAGAAGGTGGCGCAATGAATATCTTCTTCAAAATTGACGGAACTTTCGTTACACCAGAGTTAAATGGTTCAATCTTACCAGGTATCACTCGTGCATCAGTATTAGAATTACTTAAATCACTAGGTGAAAAAGTAGAAGAAAGAAAATTAGCTCTTGAAGAAGTTTATGAAGCTTATGATAATGGAAAACTTGAAGAAGTATTCCTATGCGGTACTGCAGCAGTAATCGCTCCAGTTGGTGAATTATTCGATGGCACTAAAAAATTAGAACTTATCAAAGACAATAAACCAGGAGAATGGACTCAAAAAATCTACAACTTACTTACTGGTATCCAATTAGGTAAAGTTGAAGATAAATTCGGTTGGGTTGTAAAAGTAGAAAACTAATATAAATAAAAGATTCCAAGTTAAATAATTTGGAATCTTTTATTTATTCAACTATTATTTATGGAATAAAATTCCCCTTACCTTCAATTAATATTTCAATCTATATTACTTACTATTTTACAACAGAAAATTCTATTTAACAAAAAAATGAAGTATCATTGAAAATACTTCATTTTTTTTATTATTTTAAAGAATATAATAATTCTCTACTGTTATTTTTTATAAGCAAATGTGTAAAGTGCAGAAACTAATGTAACAGCTCCAACAAAGTTACCTAAAAATACTGTTCCCATGTTTTGGATAAATTGTAAAACTGAGATATTTGCACCTTCAAACATTGCAGCTGGGATTGCGAACATGTTCGCAACCAAGTGTTGGAATCCAATAGCAACGAAAGTCATAATTGGGAACCATACACCAAACATTTTACTACCTACATCTTTAGCTGCGAAGTTTAACCAAACTGCCATACCTACTAACCAGTTACAACCTACAGCTGAGAAGAATACTTGCCAGAATGTTAAGTATACTTTTGATTCACCAGCTGAGATAGTTTTAGCTGCAATAGCTCCACCAGTTAATCCAGTTAAATGTCCTAAGAAATAAGCAATAACTAAAGAACCAACAAGGTTAGCAAATGTAATAACTACCATATTTTTAGCCAACAGTTTAAAACTAATTTTCTTATTAAACCACGCAACAGTTACAGCCATCATATTACCTGTAACTAACTCTCCGCCACCTACTAAAATACAAATAAGTCCAATTGGGAAAACAGACGCTCCTAGTAATGCACCGATTCCGCCAAACTCTTTAGGAATTGATCCTGATACACGAAGTAAGGCTAAAAATCCTACCCCGATAAATGCCCCACCTAAGAATCCTAAACTTAACATGTATTTAAGGCTTGCAGTCGCTTTAGCAACACCTTTTTTACAAGTTAACTCGTAAGTTTCTTGTGGCTCTAAAAATACTTTAGATTCTACAGTGTTTGTCATAATAACACTCTCCTTAAAAAATTTATAATAATTACATAGATATTAATATCCTACATCTATAGTAAAAATTATACTATAACATAGATATTTTTTCAACCCTGTTTTAATACAGTTTTTATTAAAATACTTATAATTTAACAAAGATTTCTCCTAAAATATAAAACTAATATTATAAAAATATTATCATAGCTTGCAGTTTCTTCTATAATAAATATGAAATTAACAGCATTTTCTTATATATTTATTTTTTAATATTTAAATTATCTTTTTCTTGAAACAGTCTATAAAACAGCTGTACCCTAACCTTTTAACCTAAAATAATTCTTAAATAAATATTAGTAATTTTAAATATATAATTATCAGAATTATAAATTACAACAAAAAATGTTATTATTGAAAATTCTAATTAATTTTCACACCTTTTACTCTCTTCTTTTCAATTATTTTTTCTAATTTAATTAACTCGATTTTATTGTATCTTACTGTTATAATAATCATTCTCAATTGTAAATTACACTAATTTCTTAGTAATTTATTTATTTACTTTACTCAGAAACTTAACTTATGTATAAAATATAAAGTTAGACGTTATCTTTTAAATTATACATATAAAAAAGCGATTGGATAATTCCAATCGCTTAATTTACTATCTTGCAACCTTAACTGCTCTAACCTCACGGATAACATTAACTTTAATGTTCCCAGGGTATTGCATCGTTTCTTCGATTTTATTTTTAACTTCTTTGGCAATTTTGTAAGTTTTTGTATCATCTACTTCTTCTGGATTTACGATTACTCGAATCTCACGACCTGCTTGAATAGCAAATGTTTTTTCTACACCTTTGTGTTCATTCGCAATTTCTTCAAGTTTTTGTAGACGTTTAATATAATTCTCTAATGACTCTCTTCGAGCTCCTGGACGCGATGCAGAAAGTGCATCCGCTGTGGCAACAATAACAGAAATTGGATTTGTTGGTTCTGTATCACCATGGTGAGAAGCAATCGCATTAACAACAATTGCATTTTCTTTATACTTAAGTGCTAAAGCTACACCAATTTCAACGTGTGAACCTTCAACCTCATGATCAAGTGCTTTACCGATGTCATGTAGTAAACCTGCACGACGAGCTGTTGCAACATCTAAGTCTAACTCAGCTGCGATAAGTCCAGAAATATATGCTACTTCCATAGAATGTTGTAGTCCATTTTGACCATAACTTGTTCTATATTTTAACTTACCAACAATTTTTACTAAATCTGGATGCATATTGTGGATTCCAAGGTCGAATGTAGCTTGTTCTCCTGCATCACGAATAACTTGATCAATGTTTTTACGTGCTTTATCAACAGCTTCCTCAATTTTTGAAGGATGGATACGACCATCATCAATAAGTGATTTAATCGCAGTTTTTGCAATCTCACGTCGTATTGGGTCATATCCAGAAAGGATAACTGCTTCTGGAGTATCATCAATAATTAAATCCACCCCTGTTAATGTTTCTAAAGTACGAATGTTTCTTCCTTCTCGACCGATAATACGACCTTTCATATCATCACTTGGAAGATCTACAACAGATACAGTAGTTTCACTAACTACATCTGTAGCAAAACGTTGTAATGATTGAACAATAAGTTCTTTTGCACGTTTATCAGCAACGTTTTTCGCCTCTAGTTCTTTATTTCTTATATATATTGCCATGTCTTTAGCCATATCAGTCTCAACTGCGGCCATAATCTCTTCACGAGCTTGTTCTTCTGTTAAGTTTGCAATTCTTTGCAACTCTGTTTCTTGTTGAATCTTAAGTTGATTAACCTCACTACTTTTCTCTTCAAGAAGTTGAGATTTCTCTTCCAATTTCATCTCTCTAGAACTTAACAACTCATCTTTTTTATTTAGGAGCTCTGTTTGGCGTTCTAATGAAGATTCTTTTTGAACAATTCTATCTTCTTGTCTTTGAATATCTTGTTTTTTAAATTCTGCTTCTTTATTAGCAATATTAATTATCTCTTCAGCTTCTTTTTTAGCGATAGTAGTTTCTTTTTCAACTATATATCTAGCTTCTTTTCTCGCTTCTCCAATAATATGATCAGCATCTTGCTTAGATAATTCTAATTTCTTTTGAATAGAATTTTTCGAAATAATATATCCAACTAAAAGTCCAACAAGTAAAGCTGCAATACTGATTATTCCATAAATCATTTTGCAACCTCTTTCTATTTTGAAAAATTTTTTATTATGATATAACAACTAGTCGACAACTAAAATTCGAATAAATTGTCACATACCATAACTACAATTCTACACTACCTATAGTAAAAAGTCAATAGTTCACTTAGGGGAAATTACAGTTTGTAAAAACTTTTCTTCTATAAAATATAGTTTATAAGTTTCCTTTCAAATTATAACTTTTATTGTCTATATATTTAAATTTACTACTTGAATTTTAGCCGACTTAGTTGTATTATTTTACTATCTGCTCAATATAAAGTAGAATTATTTTTACCACTAAAATAATTTTTTTCAAAAAAACTTATTAAAATACTTGCATTTACTTATCCAGTGTGATATCATAGTCAAGTATGTAAAAATACAAAACTTGATTGAGTGGGAGAACGAAAAATTTAAAGACGTTCAAATGACCACATCACGAAAAATATATAGGAGGTTTTATCGTGGCTAAAAAAGTTATAAAAGTTGTTAAATTACAAGTACCAGCAGGTAAAGCTAACCCAGCTCCACCAGTTGGTCCAGCGTTAGGTCAAGCTGGTGTAAACATCATGGGATTCTGTAAAGAATTCAATGCTCGTACACAAGACCAAGCAGGATTAATCATTCCAGTAGTAATCTCAGTATATGAAGACCGTTCATTTACTTTCATTACTAAAACACCACCTGCACCAGTATTACTTAAAAAAGCAGCTAAAATTGAAAAAGCATCTTCTGTTCCTAACCGTGACAAAGTTGCTACAGTTTCAAAAGCTCAAGTTCAAGAAATCGCTGAACTTAAAATGGCTGACTTAAACGCAGCTTCTGTTGAAGCAGCAATGCGTATGATCGAAGGTACTGCAAGAAGTATGGGTATCTTAATAGGAGAATAGGAGGATAATTATAATGGCAAAAAAAGGTAAAAAATATCTTGAAGCAGCTAAATTAGTAGATTCTTCTAGTCTATACTCTGTAGTAGAAGCAATCGAATTAGCTAAAAAAACAAGCACAGTTAATTTTGACGCAACTGTAGAAGTTGCATTCCGTTTAGGAGTTGACACTCGTAAAAACGACCAACAAGTTCGTGGAGCAGTAGTTCTTCCTAAAGGAACTGGTAAAACTGCTAAAGTTTTAGTTTTTGCTAAAGGTGATAAAGCAGCAGAAGCTGAAGCAGCAGGAGCTGACTACGTAGGACAAGGTGAATACATCACTAAAATCCAACAAGGTTGGTTTGATTTTGACGTAATCGTAGCTACTCCAGACATGATGGGAGAAGTTGGTAAAATCGGTCGTGTATTAGGACCTAAAGGATTAATGCCAAACCCTAAAACTGGTACTGTAACTATGGACGTTACTAAAGCTGTTAATGAAATCAAAGCTGGTAAAGTTGAATACCGTGCTGAAAAAGCTGGTGTTGTTCACACTCCAATCGGTAAAGTTTCATTCTCAACTGAAGACTTAGTTGAAAACTTCAACGCTGTTCAAGACGCTTTAGCTAAAGCTAAACCAGCTGCTGCTAAAGGAACTTACTTCAAATCTGTAGCTGTAACTACAACTATGGGTCCTGGAGTTCGTGTTAACACAGCAGAATTCAAATAAGAAATATTAATACAAAGAAGATTTGGTTCTCCAAGTCTTCTTTTTTTATACCTTCCCTACTTTTCTATAATACAAAAAAGCTATAACTTAATCTCTTATTTACAAAGTCACTAGCTTTTTCATATTTATTTTATTTTTGATTTATTATTACTAAACCTTACTTAGTTTCATTATAACTATTTATTAGTTCTACTTTGCTTCCCTCTTTAACTTCATCAATAAATTTATTAGTTTCATCTGCATAAAACTTAAATCCACTTGTAATTATTAATATTAAGAGAATTACTGCAAGTTTTATTTTGTACTTTTTATCTACTC
The DNA here is from genome assembly GCF_053758945.1 of Gemella parahaemolysans. Classification (NCBI taxonomy): domain Bacteria; kingdom Bacillati; phylum Bacillota; class Bacilli; order Caryophanales; family Gemellaceae; genus Gemella; species Gemella parahaemolysans. Next base: position 5,596 of record NZ_JBSMTP010000019.1, on the reverse strand, counting down.
GTCTATCTACTCTTTTATTTGCTAATATGATATTTACGCTAGCAAAGTGATATACTAGTGTAATTACTATTAATAGCGCCAATTTTATCAAATCAAATTGTGTATTATCATATTTTGGGCCAGTATAGCCACTAAACACTGACACTAAAAAAAATCTAAAGATTCCTACTATTAATTGGTAGATAATAATATTATATATAAAGAAGTAAATTAGTGTTATTTTTGTCTTGATCATCTGAATTATAGCAAAATTTGATAGTGCTATAACTACTATTATTGCATATAGGTATTCAATCGGATTAACTTTTTGATAAATATAATCTAATACAAGAGCCATTACTCCCCCAAAGAATAAAGTTATGTAAGTTGTGTAGTAAATATATCTTACTTTATCTTTTAATGAAATAGGTAGATATTCAATAAATTGTTTTTCAGGATCATCGTATTTTCTTCCATTTATCACAATAATTATTGAACTGATAATAGATAAAATCATATATGTTCTATCAAATAATAATTCAAGTACCTCTGAGATAATAACGAAATAATATAGTAAATATAAACTCTTATATATTAGAGGTTTACTATAATTTCTATTTGAAATTAAATTCCAAGTTGCTCCAAAGTTTGTATCATATTGTTGTTTAATCATTTTCATTCTCTCCCTTCAATAACTCAAGTAATATTCTTTCTGTATCATTGGTTTCGAATCGTTCTTGTAATTCTACCACGTCTTCCTTACTAGTCACTTGACCATTTTTAAATACAATAATATAATCAGCTAGGTTTTGTATTACATATGGTTCTTCGGTTACTATAATGATTGTTTTATCTTCATCCATATATTCTCTAAGAAGTGCTATCATTTCTTTTCTAGCTATTAAACCAACACCAGAAAATGGATTATCTAAAACTAATAGTTTAGATTTTGTATAAATTCCTATAGAAAATAATAGTATTTTCCTCTCTCCTTGTGAAAGTTCATATATTTTCTTATGACGATATACTTTATGTTTACTCAGAAATTCAAAACATTTATCTACATCAAATCTTTCATCTATTTTAGATATTTTATATAAAACTTCATTTACTTGTAAAGTATCTGAAAACAATGGTTTGTCAGCAACATATGAATATAGTTTCTTAATTTCTACTGCATTTTGATGAAAGTTCAAATTGTTATAGCTAATAGACTTGTTATCTGATGATATTGCGCCTAAGATTGTTTGAAGAAATAATGTTTTACCACTCCCGCTATTACCTGTGATTGCATACACATACCCGTGTTCTAACTCCAAATCTATTGGCCCTAGTTGAAATGATTTTTTATTAATCTGTAAATTATTCACTTTTATCATAAATTTTTTCCTCCAATACTCTATCAACTATAGCCTTAACATCACTTATATTAAGCCCATCATTAATAGCATTATCAATAATTCCCTTTAATTCTATTAAATACTCTTCTTTTTTTATAGATAATATAGTATCTAAATCTATATCATTTACAAAATACCCCACAGCCCCTTTAGAATATATGAGTTCTTCTTGTAATAATACTTCATATGATTTTTTTACAGTTATTATACCTACTTCTAGCTCTTTAGATAAACTTCTAATAGAAGGTAATTGATCATTACATTTTAAGCTACCATTAAGAATACTACTCTTTATTTGTGTAGCCACCTGTTGATAAATCGGAACAGATGACATATTAGAAATTTTTATATCCATCATACTCCTCCTTATTAATTCTTTTTTATAATTAATTTGTATAATTCAATTAGATATTTAAAACGTTTTCTTGTATCTACTGTGATTATACGATAGATACAGTTACTTTGTCAATATGTAATTTGTAATTTCTTATATTTTTTCTTAAAAATATTAAAGTACTGAGTTAGTACGCAAAAATTATTTTGAATTACTATTATACATGTTATAATTATATTATCTAATATTTTAGGAGTGTATTTATGATTACTATTATTGTGCCAATTTATAACGAAGAAAGAACAATACGTGATTTCGTCTATAATCTATATTGTTTGTATAATATAAAGGAACATGAGGTAATTTTCGTTGATGGAGGTTCTACAGATAAGACAAAAGAAATCCTAGATGAACTTTCTTATTTTGGTTTCTCATATCACTTATCGGATAAAAAAGGACGAGCAAATCAGATGAATTATGGGGCAAAAATTGCTAAAGGGGATATTCTATGGTTCATTCATTGTGATAGTGTACTTCAAAAAGATGTTATAGAAAAAGTGCTTGCCTGCCCTACTGAAGTTGGCTGTCTAAAGATTAGATTCTATCCTAGTAGCTTTCCTATGTGGGTAAATTCTCTTGTTTCTAATATGCGTGCAAGTATTACAAACCTTGCCTTTGGAGATCAGGCGATATTCCTAACCAGGAAAGTATTCAATGAAATTGGTGGCTATAAAGATATGCCTTTAATGGAAGATTATAAACTCTCTGAAGATTTAAGTGCACTAAGTTATAAAATTACAGTAATTGACTCCTCTATCACAACATCTACAAGAAGATATAAAAATCATACTGTAAAAACAATGTGGCAGATGCAACAATACCAAAAAATGTATCGACGTGGGGTTTCAGTAGAAGAAATAGCAAAAATGTATAGGGATATAAGATAATAGAGTTAAGGATTTTTAGAGTTATTTTTTAGTCGAGGTGCTGACCAAAAAGTACTAAATTTTAAAATAGTTTACATGAAAACTCATAGACGCAGTGGTTCATTGATATCTAAATTCGCTTTATAAAAGCTTTTCAGATATCTAATAAACTGTGCGGTGGTGACTCGACAAAATCGATTTCTCCGAAATCATGATTTTTGAGTCACTCCCATAAATTGGGCAATTTCATTGATTATTTATGCAAACTAACATATAATAAAATTATATACAAATTTTTAAAGGAGAGAATAAATATGGCAGATTATTTTAAAAAGAAACATTTAATCGAATTTGGTGAAGGAAAATTTGGCGAAGATGCTCCTGATTACTGGAAAAACTTTATGAATTACTACGGTAATGTTATGGCTGAAGGTGAACTAACAACTCGTGAAAAAGCTCTTATTGCACTTGCGGTAGCTCATGCTGAAGCTTGTCCTTATTGTATTGATGCTTATACTAGTACTTGTTTAGAAGAAGGATGCGACCAAGATCAAATCGCAGAAGCTATCCACGTTGCAGCAGCAATGAAAGCTGGTATTACTCTTGTACACGGTCTTCAAAGTAAAGAACTTTCTGATAAATTAACAAACTAGTATTATTATGACAGAATTAAATATTCCTAAATTTTTTGACCAAGTTGAGGAAAAACAATATTTATTAACTGAAGAATTTCCTGAAGTTATGCAAATCAATGTAGGTAGTTTATGTAATATTACATGCAGTCATTGTCACGTTGATGGCGGACCTACAAAGAAAAATAATATGGTTCGGGAAACTTTTGAACAGATAATTGAAGCATTTAAGGTTGGTAAATATAAAACAATGGATATTACAGGGGGCGCTCCTGAGATGAATCCTAACTTCAGATGGTTTCTGAAAGAAATCTCTCAGTATGCTAAAACTGTAATCGTAAGAACAAATCTTATTATCCTAGATGTCCCAGCTTATAGAGATATACCAGAACTATATCGTGACTTAAAAGTTCAAGTAGTGGCATCTCTACCCTATTACAACGAAAAAGTTGTAGCTAAACAACGTGGAAAAGGTGTTTTTCCTAAGTCAATAGAAGTACTAAGAAAACTAAATGAACTAGGTTATGGGAAAGATGAAGACCTTATCTTAAACCTAGTCTATAATCCAAATGGGGCGTTTTTACCTCCTAAACAAGAAGCACTAGAAAAAACGTATAAGAAAAAACTATATGACAATTTTGAAATTGTCTTTAACAACCTATTTGCAATTACAAACAATCCTATAGGAAGATTCTCTGAATTCTTACATAGAGAAGATTTATATGAAGGATATATGAACAAACTTTATAAAGCATATAATCCTGCAACCTTGCCTGGGCTTATGTGTAGAAACATGATTTCTGTTGGTCCTGATGGATCTTTATATGATTGTGACTTTAACTACATCGAAAAGCTTAAAATCTCTGGTGAAGTTAATCATGTAAGTCAGCTTGTAGATAATCATACAGGTGTACGTAGAATTGTTACTGGTATGCATTGTTATGGTTGTACAGCAGGAGCTGGTTCATCTTGAGGTGGAGAGACTTGCTAGCATAGGTTATGCTAATAATATACGAAAAGAAGCCATTAAACATGGCTTCTTTTTTTTTCTTAAACTATTTTTTTATTAATGTATTAATAATATTTCCTGCAATATCAGTAAGACCACTTCCACTATTACTGGTAATATTAAACAACTCACTCATATCATTACTTAATGAATTTTCCTTAGAATATGATTCTAATACCTTATTAATCATCGGTGCTACAAGTGCTGAACCTGCACCTTGATTTAGTTGTTCTAATGCCTTGTTTAGAATATCAGTAACAAATGACGGTGCTTGATTTCCACCTATAATATTATTAATTAATTCTTTAATTTTATCATCTGATCCATTACTTCCTGAAGATAATACACTATTTAATATATTTTTTAACATATTACACCTCTCTAAATTATTTATTCTAGTTTACCATATAAAACATAAATGTACTATATATTTAACTTTTATAATATGATTTTTAAACGGTAAGCATCCAATATCCATTTTAATTGTTCTTTATCTACGGAATCATAAAGCCCCATTCCATTTTCCCTTACGGAGTTTCAGTAGAATCACATTAGATTCCCCTTCTTTTTTGATAAATAGCCAACGTCTAACGGTACAATTTATTTTGAAATTTTATTTTCCTCCATTTCTTCTTTATATTTGTATTACGTTTGGAGGATAGGTACCTCGTTATTGGACGCTTACTATTATACAACCAAATTTGACAAAGAATCCAAAAAAGCCCTCGATATTTTTCGAGGGCTTTCTACTATACTTAAAGATTTATTATAAACTTTAAATTAGTTTTTGTCGTTTTTACGACGTCTTGCGGCTGCTAGTAATCCACCTAGGATTCCTAATCCTAATCCTGCTAATCCAGTATTAGTCTCAGTTGTACCTGTGTTAGCTAAACGTTTTGTTGGCTCAACTAGTTTTGTCGGTTCAGCTGGTTTTGGATTTTTACGATATACATGGATTGTATTTCCTTTTTCGTCTTTCTTAGTTTCTTTGTAAATGTACTCTGGAATGTCTTTCTTATCTTTCGTTCCTTTATCTGAAGGATTGATTTCTTTTCCTTCTTCATCTACATAACTTGTTACAACTTGACGGTATACATGCGTTGTATTTCCTTTTTCGTCTTTCTTAGTTTCTTTGTAAATGTACTCTGGAATGTCTTTCTTATCTTTCGTTCCTTTGTCTGAAGGGGTAATTTCTTTTCCTTCTTCATCTACATAACTTGTTACGACTTGACGGTATACATGCGTTGTATTTCCTTTTTCGTCTTTCTTAGTTTCTTTGTAAATGTACTCCGGAATATCTTTCTTATCTTTCGTTC
>NZ_JBSMTP010000018.1:0-19469 GCF_053758945.1 Gemella parahaemolysans | reverse complement strand
ATGAAGTTTTCGTCTGGTGGCGATAGCGAAGAGGACACACCTGTACCCATACCGAACACAGAAGTTAAGCTCTTTAGCGTCGAATGTAGTTGGGCTTACGCCCTGTGAGACTAGAACGTTGCCAGGCTTTTGTTGTCTAGTGCTAAAGCATTAGACTTATTATTCCACAGTAGCTCAGTTGGTAGTAGCATCTGACTGTTAATCAGAGGGTCGCAGGTTCGAGTCCTGCCTGTGGAGCCATTTTTTTGGCCCGTTGGTCAAGTGGTTAAGACACCGCCCTTTCACGGCGGTAACACGGGTTCGAATCCCGTACGGGTCACCATTTGAACGGAGGTTTAGCTCAGCTGGGAGAGCACTTGCCTTACAAGCAAGGGGTCAGCGGTTCGATCCCGTTAACCTCCACCATTTTTAAAAGCCGGGAAGATAGCGAAGAGGCTAAACGCGGCGGACTGTAAATCCGCTCCTTCGGGTTCAGTGGTTCGAATCCACTTCTTCCCACCATTCTTAATATTATTGGGATATAGCCAAGCGGTAAGGCAACGGACTTTGACTCCGTCATTCCCCTGGTTCGAATCCAGGTATCCCAGCCATGAGCCATTAGCTCAGTTGGTAGAGCATTTGACTTTTAATCAAAGGGTCGAAGGTTCGAGTCCTTCATGGCTCATTAATTGAATAAAAGGCTAATTATTTAGCCTTTTATATTTTTGGCCCGTTGGTCAAGTGGTTAAGACACCGCCCTTTCACGGCGGTAACACGGGTTCGAATCCCGTACGGGTCATCTTAACCTAGTCGTAACGTTTGTTACGACTTTTTTATTTAAATAGTAGAATAGTATGGTCATTAGAGTATAAATTCTAATGACCATTTAACTTTATTTTTTTAGTTCTTTTGCTGTAAAACTTAGAGGTAAAACTTCTTCAAAGAAGTTATATACAGCGTATGTATTCTCTGAAGTGCCTAAGATTAATTCAAAATCCTCATCTGCAAATTCAGAAATTACTTGTCGACAAACCCCACAAGGTGGACAATAATTTTCTAAATTACCATTAGGGCCGCCTACTACTGCTATTTTTTTGAATTTTGTAACTCCCTCACTTACAGCTTTAAATATTGCTGTTCTTTCTGCACAGTTTGTAGGAGAATAACTGGCATTTTCAATATTGCAACCAGTATAGATTTTTCCATTTTCAGCTAGTATTGCAGCACCTACTTTAAAATTAGAGTAAGGAACATAAGCATATTTTGTTGCATCGATTGCTGCTTTTACTAATACTTCATTGATATCTTCTTTAATCTCATTGTTTTGTTCTATTAATTTAAATATTGTATCCGCAACACCACCTTCAGAGTTTGTTTTTTCTGTTACGTATTTTGCTTGTTCTTTTAATATTGTATTACCATTTTTCATAGCGACGCTGTATCCGACAATATCAAGCATTGCTTGATCATTTAGATTATCTCCAATTGCTACAATGTTTTCTAAGTTAATTCCATAGATTTTAGCTATTTCTTTTAAGGCTTCACCTTTAGTAGCATTCTTATGCATTATTTCTATATTATTCGCACCAGAAGATGTGACACTTATATTGGTATTTTCTGATAATAGTTTGGTAGCATTTTCTAATTTTGATATATCATTAGATATTGCTATTATTTTGATTGGTGGATTTTCTTCTTCGTTAAGGTATAATTCTATATTATCAACCTCAGTAATATATCCCAAATCTAGTTTTTGTTGTGCTTCTGCACGTAAATGCTCAACATCTGGTTCATATCCATTAGACCTAATTAGATCTATATATGCGTTTATATCAGTTTCTATACTTCTAGTATATATAGTATTTTTTGTATAAAGTTGATAACTTATATCAAAACTTTTTAATATTTCAATTGTATAATATAAATCTTTAGGTACCATTGGAGTAATACTGATGATATTTCCATTTTTATCATAGACGATACCACCATTAAAACTAATCACATCACAATTAATATTGTCTTCATTTAATGCTGGTAAAGCTTCATAATAGGCTCTCCCTGTTGCTACTACAAATTCTATTCCTTGATTTTTAGCAAAATTAATAAGTTTTACATTTTCTTTAGGAATTTTATGGTTATGATTTAATAAAGTTCCATCCATATCACTAGCTATTAATTTAATCATAAAAAATTTAGAAATACGATAGTAAATCGTATTTATCCCCTTTCTTAAGTGTAATTTGATTATATCATATATATATAAATATTGTAAGTGAGTATTGAAAATTGCTTTAAAGTTGAGTTTAATTTCTATTATTAATTGAGTATTTATGATAAGATAGAAGATAACTATACTGTTTGTAGAGAGTGATGTAATATGATAATTAAAGATATAATAAAAAATAATAATTTAGAAGAATTATTTGCTAATGTTAAAATTGGTATAGAAAAAGAAGGACAACGTGTTTTAGAAAATGGGGAAGTAACTAAAACTGATCATCCAAAAATATTTGGAATAAGACATGAACATCCGTACATTCAGACTGATTTTGCTGAATCACAGGTTGAGTTGATAACAACACCAGAAAATAATGAAAAAGATGTTTTAAGGATTTTAAATGCAATCCATGAAGTAACTTTAAAAAATCTACCAAAAGATGAATATATTTGGCCATTAAGTGTACCTGCTATACTACCTAATGAAGAAGACATAAGAGTTGCACAATTTGAAAAACAATTCGATGTAGAGTATAGAGAATATTTAGTAAAAAAATATGGAAAGTATAAACAAATGGTATCAGGTATACATTATAATTTCCAACTAGATGATATGTTGATGGAGAAAATTGCTGAAATTACTGGTGAGGATATCGTAACAGTAAAAAACGATGTTTATCTAAAACTTGCTAGACAGTTTTTAAGATATCAATGGCTATTAATTTATCTTTTAGGTGCTTCTCCTTTAGCAGAGGATAAATATTTTACAGATGGTATAAAACCAACTGATTTTGTAAGGAGTTTAAGAACTAGTAGATATGGTTATGTAAATGATGCTGATATTAAAGTATCATATAGTTCGTTAGAAAGATATATTAAAGATATAACAGGCTATGTAGAAAATAAACAATTAATAGCTGAAAAAGAATTTTACTCTAGTGTTCGTTTTAGAGGTGCGGATACTATCAAAAAATTCCCAGATCAAGGAATTAAGTATATTGAATTTAGATTATTTGATTTAAACCCATTTGCACCATTTGGTATTTTAGAAAAAGATATTAGATTTGTACATTTATTCATAAAAACTCTAGTTTGGTTAGAAGAAGAGGATAAAAATACTTCTGAATCTTTAGGATATGAATACAGTGAGAATGTAGCTCTTTCACATCCAATGGAAAGAGTTAAGTACGAAGAAGAGGGATTATGGCTATTAAATCAAATGAAAGACATGGTGGAAAAAGTAGGTCTACTAGAAAGCGATATAGATTTAATAGATGAAAAGATTGAAGAATTAAAAGATCCTGAACTTACTATAGGAGCTAGACTTTTAAAAGAATATCAAAAAGAAAATGATATGTCTAAAGTTGGAATGAAGCTAGCAAGAATGTATAAAGAAGATGCTTTAAGAGAGTATTATTCATTAAGTGCATATTCTAATATGGAACTATCTACCCAAGCTGTGATTGAAGATGCAATAAAAAATGGTATTAAAGTTACTGTTATAGATGAAAATGATCAGTTTATTCGATTAGAAAGCAATGAAAGAGTCGAATATGTAAAAAATGGAAATATGACAAGTAAAGATAGTTATATTTCTCCGTTAATTATGGAAAATAAGGTTGTTACAAAAAAAGTATTAGTTGAAAAAGGTCTTAGAGTTCCAAGAGGATATGAAGTTTCTAGTTTAGAAGAAGCTGTTCAGAAATTTAATTATATAAAAAATAAACCGATAGTTATAAAACCGAAAAGCACAAATTTTGGCCTAGGTATAACAATCTTTAAAAATGGAACAAGTTCAGTAGAAAACTATTCTAAAGCTATAGAGTTTGCTCTTAAAGAAGACAAAGACATACTAATTGAAGAATTTATTGAAGGTACTGAGTATAGATTTTTTGTTATTGAAGGAAAAACAGAGGCTGTATTATTAAGGGTACCTGCAAATGTTGTGGGTGACGGTAAGCATACAATAAGAGAATTGGTTGAACAAAAAAATTCAGATTCATTAAGAGGAGATGCTAAGAAAACACCGCTGAAAAAAATCGAACTTGGAGAAATTGAAAAACTTCAATTATCTGAACAAGGATTAAATTTTGATTCTATATTAGCTGTGAATGAAGTAGCATATCTTAGAGAAAATTCAAATATCAGTACAGGTGGAGATTCTGTGGATATGACAGATGAGGTTCATGAAAGCTATAAAGAGCTAGCTGTCAAAATAGCGAATGCTATGATGGCAAAAGTTTGTGGTGTAGATTTGATTATTTCTAATATAAAAGAACCTGTAACTACTAATAATTATGGAGTTATAGAAGCTAATTTTAATCCTATGATGATGATGCATATTTATCCACATTCAGGAAAATCAAGAAGATTATCATTAAATGTATTAAAAATGCTGTTTCCGGAAAAGAATATAAAGTAAATTATTTAGATGATAATATAATAGCGCAACGTGTCAATAGACTGTTGCGTTATTATTTTTTATTGTACTATCTAATAAAAAAACAATTGTAATATTATGAAAGTATGAAAAAAATATTTTCATAATATATTTTTAAAAATAAAAATCAACATAATGAATAAGAAAAATATAATAAAATTTCCCTTACATAAGTTAATTAAACTATTATATATATTTATCATAAAAAAATATATATAATATATTAAAAATAAAGAAATAGAAATCGATTGCAACAATTGTAAAGTGAGAACCTAAAACATTTACAAAAAAAATAATAAATGATATAATCTATTTGTATGCAAAGGTATACACGTCATAATATATTAAGTAATAAATAAAAGGAGGTACTAAGATGGTAGGAATTATCATCGCGAGTCACGGTGAATTTGCTGCAGGAATTAAACAATCGGGTTCTATGATTTTTGGTGAACAAGAAAAAGTAGAAGCAGTTGTATTTATGCCAAGTGAAGGACCAGAAGATTTGCAAAGAAAACTTCAAGAAGCTATTGCTAAAGTAGATTCTGAAGAAATTCTTTTCCTTGTCGATCTTTGGGGTGGAAGTCCATTTAACCAAGCTAACAAGTTATTTGAAGAAGCACCAGAGAAAAGAGCAATCGTAGCAGGATTGAACTTACCAATGCTTATTGAAGCATATGCTAGTAGATTCACTATGACAACAGCTCACGAGATTGCAAAAGCAATCACACCAACAGCTATTGATGGAGTAAAAGTTCGCCCTGAAGAACTACAACCAAAAGCAGAAGTAGCTGAAAGTACACAAGCTGCACCTCAAGGAGAAATTCCAGAAGGTACAGTACTAGGAAACGGGAAAATAGACTTTGTATTAGCCCGTATCGATACTCGTCTACTACATGGACAAGTTGCTACTAACTGGACAAAAGCAACTCATCCAAACAGAATTATTGTAGTTTCAGATTCAGTATCAAAAGATGAATTACGTAAAAAACTTATTGAGCAAGCAGCTCCTCCAGGAGTACGCGCACACGTAATTCCATTAGATAAACTTGTTCAAGTTTATAACGATCCAAGATTTGGTGATACAAAAGCGTTATTATTATTTGAAACACCACAAGATGCACTTGCGGTAATCGAAAAAGGAGTAGAGATTCCAGAATTAAACATCGGATCTATGGCTCACTCAGTTGGTAAAGTTCAAATTAACAATGTATTATCATTAGATCAAGAAGATGTAGAAGTATACAAAAAACTTCGTGATTTAGGAGTTAAATTTGATGTTCGTAAAGTATCTAACGATTCTCCATCAGATTTATTCAAACTTATTGAAGCTAAATCAAGTGAAGGTTTAAAATTATAATTTAATAGAAATTAGGAGGACACTATGGAATTTAGTATTCTAGCAGTTATATTAGTCCTTATTGTTGCATTATTAGCTGGTATGGAAAGTATCTTAGACCAATTCCAATTCCATCAACCAATTATTGCTTGTTCATTAATCGGTTTAGCAACAGGACATTTATCAGAAGGTATTATTTTAGGTGGAGCTCTTCAATTATTAGCACTTGGATGGGCTAATATTGGGGCAGCGGTTGCTCCAGATGCAGCTTTAGCATCAGTAGCATCTGCTATTATTTTCATTAAAGCTGGTGACTTCTCAGCTGAAGGACGTATTATCGCTATCGCAACGGCTGTTACATTAGCTACAGTAGGACTTGTACTTACAATGGTTGTTCGTACATTATCAGTAGTTATTGTTCACCAAGCTGACCGCGCGGCAGAACACGGTAACTTCCGTGGAGTTGAATTTTGGCACTACGTAGCTCTTGCAGCTCAAGGATTACGTGTTGCTATTCCAGCAGGGTTATTAATGTTTATTCCATCATCAGTAGTTCAAAAAGCTCTTGAAGCTTTACCAAAATGGTTCACTGAAGGTATGGCAATCGGTGGAGGAATGGTAGTTGCAGTTGGTTTTGCGATGGTTATTAACCTAATGGCAACTAAAGAAGTATGGCCATTCTTCTTCTTAGGATTCGCAATAGCACCAATTAGCGAATTAACACTTATCGCAACTGGTATCATCGGATTATGTTTAGCAGTTATTTACCTAAACCTTTCTAAAAACAAAGGTGGCGGTGGTGGTGGAAATGCCTCATCTGGGGATCCACTAGGCGATATCTTAAACGATTATTAATAAGGAGGAACTACAAATGTCAGAGAAAAAAATTACATTAAGTAAAAAAGATCGTCGTAGCGTTATGTTACGTTCTCAGTTCCTTCAAGGTTCATGGAACTATGAACGTATGCAAAATGGTGGTTGGGCATTCGCTTTAATCCCAGCGCTTAAAAAATTATATCCAAACAAAGAAGATGCTACTCAAGCATTAAAACGTCACTTAGAATTCTTTAACACTCACCCATATATTGCAGCACCTATCCTAGGGGTTACACTAGCTTTAGAAGAAGATAAAGCAAATGGAGCTGATATCGATGATGCAGCAATCCAAGGGGTTAAAGTTGGTATGATGGGACCATTAGCAGGTATTGGGGATCCAGTATTCTGGTTTACAGTTCGTCCTATCCTTGGAGCTATCGCAGCTTCATTAGCAACTGGTGGTTCAATTATTGCGCCATTATTCTTCTTTGTCGCATGGAATTTAATCCGTATTGGATTCTTATGGTATACACAAGAATTTGGTTATAAAAAAGGTTCAGAAATTACAAGTGACCTTTCAGGTGGTATTTTACAAACAATTACAAAAGGAGCATCAATCCTTGGTATGTTCGTAATGGGTATCTTAGTTCAACGTTGGACTAACATTAGCTTCCCATTAGTTGTTTCTAAAGTACAGTTAGATGAAAAAGCATTTATTCACTTCCCTGAAAAAGGAACACACATTACTGGTGAAGTATTACAAGATATTGTTACAAAAGCAACAAGTGGAAAATTCTCACTAACACCAGAAAAAGTTACAACATTACAAGATAACTTAAATCAACTTATCCCTGGATTTGCAGCGTTATTATTAACATTCGCATGTATGTGGTTATTAAAACGTAAAGTAAGCCCAGTAGTAATAATCTTCGGATTATTTGCATTAGGTGTTATTGCTCACGTAGCAGGTGTAATGTAATAAAGTTAAGGAAGTTGGGGTTAAATATCTCAACTTCCTTTTTAAAATAAATTATGAAGAATATTTATGGAGGTGAAAGCTATGGTAATGTCTATGAATACAAAAGTAGTTTATACAACAAAGGCTAATTGTCTTACTGGTTCAATTGGAAATAAACATGGTGATGTTATGGTAGGAGATAAGGCATTTGAATTTTATAATCATAGAAATCCTGAAGATTATATTCAAATACCATGGACAGAAATCGATAGAGTTAGAGCTCAAATGTTTTTTAGAGATAAATATATTAGAGGATTTTTCATAGATACAAAAAGAGCAGGGAGTTTTAATTTTATTGTGAAAAATTCTGGAAAATGTTTAAAAGAAATGAGAGAATTTATTGGAAATGATAAAATAGTTAGAAATAAACCTATCCTATCATTAAGAAATTTATTTAGAAAAAAAGATTAATACTTTGATATTAGTCTTTTTTTATTTTAGAAAATATAAAATGAAAACGGAATGCAAATTGTAAATTTTTCTTGCATTTTCTAAATATTTATATTAAACTATTAATGTATAGAAAAACAGTATTATAACAACTGATTGTTGTATTACTTTTATAAAATAAGAAAGAGGTATATTAATGGAATTATCATTGAATTCGCCTACTCGAAGGCAAGGTATAATTATGTTTGCACTGCTAATTACTGCGTATGTAGTGTTTGCTACAAACTGGGTAGCAGGATCAAATTTATCGAAACAAATTACAGATCATTATTTTAATGGTGAGAAAGTATCACCTATAATATCTGAGGTTGTCAACTATACAATTACGATTGCTAGAATTATAGCTAATTTATTAGCAGCATTTATTTTGATTAAATTACACCCTAGAAAAGCAGCAATGTTAGCATTATTTTGCTTATGTTTTTCATTCTTTGCAATTTTTACTCATAATTATTGGTTGTATACATTCTCTAGAATGATAATGGCATTTGGTGGATCAATGATTATTGTTTTTATAAATTCTTTTGTAGCAAAATTTATTCCTAATGATAAGAAAATAATGACAAGTGCTATAATAACAGCTGCATACAATGTAGGAGCGGCTTTAGTTGCTATTTTATTCTTATTATTCAAGGAACATTTTGTTGATGATTGGCGATATACGATGATAGGATTTAGTATTTTTAGTATAATCCTATTCATAGGATGGTTAATGTTTTCTCATGATTTCGAACCAACAATTACATGGAAACACCCGAATTATTTTGTATATAAATTATTGATAGAATCAAAAGAAATTGTTCATGAAGAAGAAGTTAAGAAATATACGTATGCTGATGGTTTTAAAGATAAATTTATCTATGTATTTTCACTTGGATTTGGTGGATTTTTATTCTTATATGTTATGCCATTGGTGTCATTACCAAGAGTAGTTGCAGAACATGCTGGTAATACTCAATTTAAACCAGAATTTATGATATTAACTGTAACACTTGGTGGAATAGTTGGAACTTTATTTAGCTTAATAGTTACTAGAAAATTAAACTTTAGAAGAAAACCATTTTTAATTACTCATGGAGTATTGATGATTGGGTTCATGGCATTAGGACTATTTTTTGTATCAACTAATGTTGTGTTATCATATGTAATGTTTAGTTTATCAGGATTTTTCATGTATTCACAGTACCCAGTATATTTAAATCTTCCTTATGAGTTGCCAAATATGAACTCACAAAGATTAACAATAATGTTTGGAATATTTTGGGCTTTTGGATATGCAATTTATACATTATTCAACTTTACTTGGAGTTTAGTTCTAAATCACATGGGATATAATTCATCAATAATATTCTATTTATTAGGAAGTTTAATTTATATCATTTTTGTATTTACATTCCCTGAAACAAGACCGAAAAAATAACAAAAAATCTTTAGAGGTAATAGATATCTCTAAAGATTTTTTTATAATCTATGATAGAAAAAATTTTTTGAAAAGGCAAGATATTTTCAGGATAAAATTAATGTACCAATATTAGTTTAATTTTAATAAAAATTTATATAATATATTTAATGCAAATTAGTGGGATGTACATGAAAATTGTGATATATTATCATTAAAAATAATATAGTAGGAGTAAAATAATGAGTAAAATAAAGAAGACAGCATTAATAGGAGTTGTAGGAGCATCTGCTTTGACTACGGGGTACTATACTTTTCTGAAGCCAAGTATACAAACTACACCATCAAATCAAAAAACACAGAATACTAACCAAGAGGGACATAAAGAATCAAAAAATACACCTAATAATACAACTTCCTCAACCAAAGAAGATGTAGCATATAAAGACGGTACTTATACAGGAGCAGTCACAAAAACAAACGTAGGAAATTTCCAAGTTAGTGTAGCTGTTCAAGGTGGAAAAATAGCCAATATTAATGTACTTCTTCAGCCAGATGAAGAATTTTCACAAAATATTAATAAGACAGCTCTTCCTAAATATGTTGAGGAAGCGATAGAAGCTCAAAGTTCAGATATCGCATTGATTTCTGGAGCATCTGAAACATTCGAAGGATTTAAAGGTTCTTTACAAGATGCATTAAATAAGGCGAAATAGTATGGTTAAATATAAAACGCAAGTCCTAAATAGAATGAACATGCCTTTTACAATTGTCTTTGTAAGGGATAATTTCGATGAAATTTTGATAGAAGTGTTGAATCAGGTTGCAAATGAGATTGATAAATATTTGAAAAATGTGGAAGAAAAATTCTCACCATTTCTTCCAAATAGTTTAGTTAGTAGACATACTGATGTAGGTGAAGTTTTACAAGAAGATTTTTTTGATTTAGAATATCAAGAAGTTTACGGCCGCTCGCTAATCGCTAAAAAAGAGACTCAAGGTCTATTTGATCCATTTTTTGATGGAGAATATAATCCAACAGGATTTGTGAAGGGATGGGCAATAGAAAATTCCTTTATGAAATATATAAAACCCCTTATTGATAATAATATCATTGAAGCAGGAGCAATTAATGGAGCTGGTGATATGCAGGTTGGCACTAGACTTGATAGTAATTTTTCTTGGGAAATTGGGATAGAAAATCCTGAAGATAAAGAAAAAATAATTGCTAGATACAGTTTAAAAAATGGAGCGGTGGCAACTTCGGGACTTAGTAAAAAAGGCAACCATATCAAAAGTGATAATGATATTAATCATGTTCAAGTCACAGTAGTTGGAACATATCTATCAGATGTCGATGTATTAGCAACTGTAGGTGTAGTTGCTAATGAGAAAATTTGGAGTGAAATAGTAGAAAATAAATTGTTAACAGGTATTTTGTTAACAAAAGAGGGAATAAAAAGAGTTTTTGAGGAAGGAAAAATAACGGATGTTGAGAGAACATAGATTTATATTTAATATGATTTGGTTAATAGTATTGTTAACAATACCGTTACCGTTAATAGTAACATTAGGAAATGGTTTGCCAGAGGTTTTTGGGAGTAGAGTACTAGCAATTAATTTAGGAGTATTTGCCTATTCATGGATGCTATCAGCAATTTTCCTATCTTCACAGCCAAAATGGTTAGATAGAATAATTGGATTACCGGATATGTATATAATTCATGGAGTAACGGCAATTTTTGCTGTAATCTTTATGTATTTACATGATCAATTGTTGAAATCATCGGGCCTTATAAAATTAACAGGAGAATGGTCAATGAATATATTTATAGGAATCATTGCATACTCACTTATTTTTATGGCTGGTTGGTTAACTTCAAGAATAAGTATCTTAATGAAGATCAAAAAAATATTAGAAAAAATCTTTAAACATGAGTTATCTATGTGGATACATAGACTTAATTTAGTAGCTGCATTATTAGCTTTTCTTCATGTTCTTCTGATTCCATATATAAGAAGTATAGTTCCATTTACTATTTTAGTTATCTTATATACTGTAATTGCATTCGGAGCTTATGGACACTATGCATATAATAAGTATTTAAATATACAAGTAGGCCTTTTGAAAAACGTCAGAAAAGTAGATTCAAATATTACGGAGTTAACAATTACTACCAGTAAATCTATTTTAAGAAAAATAGAAGCGGGTGATTTTGCATTTATTTCCTTCCCTAATGTAAAGGGGATGAAGGAGCCACATCCATTTTCTATATTGAATACCCCAGAACGAGATGGCTATGTTCAGATGTCAATTGAAGGTGTAGGGGATTTCACAAAAAATCTTTCCAATTTAGAAATAGGAGAAAAAGTTAATTTAACTAGAGGATATGGTGTATTGAGTTCAATGATTGAGAAGTCAGGTAAGAATGAAAAGTTTGTTCTTATTGGTGGAGGAATTGGCGTTGTTCCTTTACTAGGATTAGCCGATAAATTTGATAATAAAGATATAACATTCCTATATACTGTGAAAAAAGGTAAAAGGTTATTATATCAAGAAAAATTCGAGTTGTGGAACGAGAGAAGTAATTTTAAATCATATTCTCAAAATGGAAGATTTACTGCAGAACAACTAGACAAATACCTGCCGGTTGGTGAAGAGTATAATTATATAATTGCTGGACCAATGGTCATGAATATAGCATATGAAAAAACACTGAAGGAAAAAGGTATAAAGAAAAATAGAATATTCTATGAAGGTTTTAACTTTTAGAAGATATAAAAAAGGTTGTAATATGGATATTAGTATTACAATCTTTTTTTAGGATAAGCTGTAAAATAAGGTTTAATAATTAAATAAAAAAAGGCTGATGATATAAGATTTACCGAAAGTTTTTTAAAAAGGAGCTGCTGTATACTGAGTATCGCAACCAAAAAGAAGCAATACATGTAAGGTAATACTATTTATTATAAGTTTTATTGATAGTTACGTAGTAGAATACCCGCAGAGTTTACTTTATTTATTTTTTTAAAAAAACTTAGAAGCATACGTAGTTGTGATATTTAATTTTTGGATTATTTAAATTATCATTTAGAATTTTTCTTTTGGCTAGTATGATTACAGGTTTTATAGATAAATTAGAAATAACGCTATTGTCTTATATAGGAGAAAAATAAAAAGTACTATATCAAAGAAATATTCTAAATTATATAGTGAAGAGGAATATTTTTTAATAGACATAGAAGATTGTCAACTTGGATGGGATATAATTATATGATTATAAAATAAAAAATTATTGTTTCATTATGTTTTATACTAAATAAGAAATTATAAAGAAAAATTATATATTTTAGAAAATAATTATTTATCTTCATAATTTAAATATTATTTTTCCAAAGTGTAAATTATAGAAAAAAATTTTATATATAAATATATATTTATGATATAATTAAATAAAAAAGATACTACTGCAAGATAGAGAGGTTTAGATATAAAGTTAAAATTTATAAGAATTAAGGTGATAAAAAAGCGATATTTACTCATATATTGGTAGATTTTTAAAGCATTATTAATTATTAAGAACAGTTGTTAGCCTTATGATAAGCTATAAAGTAAAATTAAGATTTTATTTTTTTTAGAAATTATACTTTATTTTAAAAAGAAATATATTAAAAAATATATTGTATTTGATGCGAAATTTAAGTATTTTTTAAGTAAGATATGGTATAATGTTGATATAAGTGTTTTGACTTACAAAATTAATAAAAATTATAATGTAAAAACATAAGATTTATCTAAATATTTAGAGATTCTTATAAGTTTTTAAAAAATTATGGAGGAAATTATTATGATAGGAAAAAATAATAAGAGACTAAAAGAACTTAAAAATGGAGTTCGAGTCGAAACTTATTCAATCAAAAAATTCAAATTTGGTGCTGCATCTATAGTAATAGGAGCCAGTATCTTCTTTGGTACTGGGGTAGCTAGTGCGAATGAAATCGCTGCATCTAGTGATAACTCAGAAGTTAATGGTACTAATGCTAAATCAGGAAACGATGATAAGCTACCTGAGAAAATAAATACAGTAAGTGCTAAAAAAGAAAGCGGTGCTTCAGTAAATAAACCAAGTAATGTAAAAGAAGAAAACACTAAAGTAGAAGTAGAGAAAAAAGTAGTAGATAAAAGTCTTCTAGAGACTAGTATAACTAAATTAGAAGAATTACTTGCTACGGTAAATAAAGATAAGGCACCAGCATCAACTTTATCAGCAGTAAATGTTGATCTTATCAACGCTAAGAGTATATTAGAAAACGCTGATGTAAGTCAAGAAGAAGTTGACGCATTAGTTAAAAAGTTAAAACAACAAACTCAAATTGTCTCTTCTATGCCAAAAGTTACTAGTAAGAAAAAAGAAGTGAAAGAAGGAGTGAATACAATCGCTAATTCAGGATCTCATGATTTACGTAATGGTCAAAGTATGGGAGAAGGAGCACAGTTTAGAGCGACTACTGTTGAATATGGTCGTGTAGAAAATGCCTTAATTAATGTTAAAGAATATATATCAGAAGCTAAAGGGCAAGGAACAACGACTATTGGGAATCGTGATCGTACGATTTCAAAAACGTTTATGACGGCAAAATATAGTGAAGAAAATGGTAAGAAATTTATTACTTACGATGTTTATTTCCAAAATGATGGTAAAGCTTTGGATGGAGTAACTAATAATACGTTTTGGTTCTATCCTCCACGTGACATTTTGTATGGAAGTGGTGAGTATCCGGTAGGAACTATCTATGAAGCATACTATGAACGATATAGAAATGATGCTGGTACTGGGACACTTTCTCACAATCCTAATAATTTCACTAAAGTAGGAAATACATATAATATTCCTTTGAAAAAATATGTATATCAAGATTCAGGTGCTAGACAATCATGGAATGATCGAAATCTTCTTTATCAGTTAGATGGAGGTCCAGCTAGGAATAATCAACGACAAGAAATGTTGAAAAATTTAGAAGGTAATTCTGAGCTGAATAGTATTATTAAATCAAATGGTAGCTATCCTGGAGCGTCTTATTCTCATATATTAACTATAAGTAGTCATCAAAATTATGCTTATAAATATCATGTGAAAATGCGTCTAAGAGATAATGTGACTACCACAGAAGCGCAAAAAGCGGGGACTATGGCTGTAACTACTAAGGCCGGATCTGCTACAAATGCAACTGCGGCATACGTCTATGCTGGTCTTGGAACAAGACTAGTGAGTCAACCTGATGCGCCATTAGATCCAATTCAAGGTTTAACAGTTACGAAAACAGTAGGAGATCCTTTGGGAGATCCAGATGATCCTGTAAATTCAGGTTATGTTAAACATAAAAATGGCAAATCATTCCCTGGTGGTATGACTTGGAGTTGGGTAGGTGGTGTCAAACCAACAAGCACAGCACAAGCCGGGGTATTTAAGTATACTTCTATTGCCACTTATAAAGACGGTACTAAATCAACTGATGCCAATTCTGGTTCAGATGGAAGAGTTACAGTAATCGTTAAACCAAAACAACCGATTATCACAACAAGTGTTGCTAATAAAAAAGGATTAACAAATCAACAAATTACTGTGAATGTTGGAAGTGGAGTGAAAGACGGTTCAACAGTTAAGATTTACGATGGAAATACAGTTATCGGAACTGGAGTTACAAAAGGACAGACTGCCACAGTTACAGTTAAAGGAGCATTACCAGGAAATCCTATTACAGCTGAAACAGTTGTTAATAATGGTGGGACAGTAACTTCTGTTCGAAGCAATCCTGTTACGCCAACAGACGCACCGGATAAACAACCACCTACATTAGAAATTTCACCAGCTAATCAAACAGTAGTAGAAGGTGATAAAGTAACATTCACAGTAACAGCAAGAGATAATAAAGTTGTTACTATAGACGGTAAAGATTTTACTACAAAATATGGTAGTAGACTTATTTCTGGTAAAGCAACTAATACTAATGTTAAAACAACAGATTCAGAAAAAGTAATTAAAATTACTATTACTACAAGTAAAGAGGATATCGGTAAAACGAATACTATTACTTTTAATGCTACTGATAATGCAGGTAATAAGGCAAAACCAGTAAACTTTACTTTTACAGTAACACCACGTGATACACAAAAACCAGAAGCAACGTTAAATGGTGTTCGTTTGACAGAAAATGCAAATACACCAATATTTACTGTTTATCGAGGGGCTACATTTAATCCAGAACTAAAAGTATGGGATAACTCTGGTGTAATTTCTAAAGTAACAACAGGAAATCTTCCATATGGAATAACAGCATCTACATTTACAGCTCAAACAGGTAAAACTGAAAAAACACCATACACAACACGTTTATCTTCAGGTACAGTATTGAATACTCAAACGCTAGGAGACCACATAGGAACACTACATGTCGAAGGAAGTAGTCCTTCAGATAGTCGCGATTTAAAATTCAAATATCGCGTAGTTGATATCGAATCAAAAAATCTAGAAAATGGTGTAGCAAAAGTACCAGTAGGTTCGACATTGAATGTAGCAAACAGTGGTAAAAATATTGATGCACATAACTATCTAAAAGTAGTAGACAGTAAAGATTTGGCAGATCGTGGAAACAATTATTTACCAAGTGGTATGACGTGGACATGGAAACAAGGTGATAAATTAGAACCAGGAACAACATTAGATAATGCAGGGAAATATACTCGAAACGCAACAGCAATATTCCCAAGTAGTGTTTCAGATGTTAATAGCACAACTAGAAAAACATTTGCTCCAGTAGAAATTAAGCGTCCGGTAGTTTTAGCAGTAACACCAACAGCGCCAAGTGTAGTAGCTAATGAAAATGGAACTGTTACAATAACGCCACCAACACGTCCTAATAGCACAACACCACAAGATATAGATACTATTACTCTTACGTATACACCAACAGGTAAAACAACACCAGAAACTGTAACAGTTGCAAAATCAGGGAATAATTGGACAGTAAACGGTAAGCCATCGGATAAAGTATCGGTAACACCTGCAGGAGTTGTAACAATTTCTGATCCTGAGGTAGCTGATGGTAAAGAGGTAACAGCAAAAGTATCTAAGAGAATTGATAGTAATTTAACTCTTGAAAGTCCAGTAGCAAAAGAAATAGCAAAAGGTGCAAAACCACAAACGCCAATAGCAATTGCAAAAGACAATGGTGAAGTAACAGCGAAACCACAAGATCCAGCAAAAGCAGATAAGATTACTGTTAGCTATATAGGAGAAGATAACCAACCAAAAACAGCTGTAGGAAAGAAAGATCCAAAAGGGAACTGGACAGTAGACAAACCAGAAGTGAAAATTAATCCTAAAACAGGAGAAATTACAATTCCAGAAAATAAAGTAAAAGATGGAACGGAAGTAACGGTAGTTACAAAAAATGGAAATAGTACTGATTCAGATCCAGCAAAAGCAGTGGCAAAAGATGCTCAAAAACCAGAAGCAACGTTAAATGGAGTTCGTTTAACAGAAAATGCCAATACACCAATATTTACAGTTTATCGAGGAGCTACATTTAACCCAGAACTAAAAGTATGGGATAACTCTGGTATAATTTCTAAAGTAGAAGTTAAAGAGGGACTTCCAAAAGGAGTAACTTCGTCTACATTCACAGCTCAAACAGGAAAAACTGAAAAAACTCCATATGCAACGCGTTTATCTTCAGGTACTGTATTGAATACAGAAACTTTAGGAGAACACGAAGCAACTCTACATGTTGAAGGAAGTAGTGCTACAGATAGTCGTGATTTAAAATTCAAGTATCGTGTAGTTGACATAGAAACAAGAAATCTAGAAAACGGTATAGCAAAAGTACCAGTTGCTTCAACATTGAATGTAGCAAACAGTGGTAAAAACATTGATGCTCATAGATATCTTAAAGTAGTAGATAGTGAAGACAAAGCAGATCGCGGAAACAACTATTTACCAAGTGGTATGACTTGGACATGGAAACAAGGAGATAAATTAGAGACAGGAACAACACTAGATAATTCAGGGAAATATACTCGAAATGCAACAGCAATATTCCCAGATACTAGTAAAAATTCTATTACAGATGTTAATAGTACGACTAGAACTACATTTGCTCCAGTAGAAATCAAGCGTCAAGTAGTGTTAGCAGTAACACCAACAGCGCCTAGTATAGTAGGTAATGAGGATGGAAGTGTAACAATAACACCACCAACACGCCCTAATAGCACAACACCACAAGATATAGATACTATTACACTTACTTACACACCAACAGGTAAGACAACTCCAGAAACTGTAACAGTTACAAAATCAGGAAATAATTGGACAGTAAATGGTAAGTCAGCTGATAAAGTATCAGTAACACCAGCAGGAGTTATAACAATTTCTGATGCTGAAGTTGCAGATAAAACAGATATAACTGCAAAAGTATCTAAGAAAATTGATAATAATTTAACACTTGAGAGTCCTGTAGCTAGAGGAACAGCAAATGGACCTTTAGCAGCTGAAGTTACAAAACCAGCACCAGTTACAGAAAAAGCAAAAATTACACCAGTTACAGTTGTGACACCAAACAAACCAGGTTCAACAATCACTACAGAAACACCAGTCAATGGTTTAACAGTAGATGGCGATGGTAACTTAACAGGAACACCAACTGTTACAGACTGGGGTAAAGATGAAGAAGAACGTGAAGTTAAAATCCCAGTTAAAGTGAAGAATGGTGATGAAATAATTACTGTGGAAGTACCAGTTACAATTCAACGCGATACAGATGGAGATGGTATTCCAGATAAAGAAGATTCAGACGATGACAACGATGGAATTCCAGATACAGAAGATAAAAATCCAAAAGTAGCAGATGGATTAACAGGAAAAGTAGAAGGAAAAACTGTAACAGAAAAAACACCAGTACCAGCAAATACTAAGGTAATAACACCAAACAAACCAGGAACAACGATTACAGTAGATAATCCAGTAAATGGTTTAACAGTAGATGGTGATGGTAACTTAACAGGAACACCAAAAGTAGACAATTGGGAACCAAATGAAGAAGAACGTACAGTAGAGATTCCAGTTAAACTGAAACGTGGAACAGAAGAAGTTGTAGTTAAAGTTCCAGTTAAAATTCAACGTGATACAGATGGAGATGGTATTCCAGATGTGACTGATCCAGACGATGACAACGATGGAATTCCAGATACAGAAGATAAAAATCCAAAAGTAGCAGATGGATTAACAGGAAAAGTAGAAGGAAAGACTGTAACAGAAAAAACACCAGTACCAGCAAATACTAAGGTAATAACACCAAACAAACCAGGAACAACGATTACAGTAGATAATCCAGTAAATGGTTTAACAGTAGATGGCGATGGTAACTTAACAGGAACACCAACAGTAACAGATTGGGGACCAAAAGAAGAAGAACGTACAGTAGAGATTCCAGTTAAACTGAAACGTGGAACAGAAGAAGTTGTAGTTAAAGTTCCAGTTAAAATTCAACGCGATACAGACGGAGACGGAATCCCAGATGTTACTGATCCAGATGATGACAACGATGGAATTCCAGATAAGGATGAAGAGAAAAACGGAACAGATCCTAAGACACCAACAACTCAAACACCTACAATCGAAATTACTCGACAACCAAATGGAGATGCGATTGTAACACCTAAGAAACCAGATGGAACAACATATCCACCAGGAACTAAGGTAGAAATTCCAGGAGAAGATGGAACAACAATCACAGTAACAATTGGAGACAATGGTTC
>NZ_JBSMTP010000017.1:0-21122 GCF_053758945.1 Gemella parahaemolysans | reverse complement strand
CTTCGTAGTATACATCGATTATTTTGTTTTCTGTTGTTGATGTTACTTCTGCTCTTTCTACTGTTGCTACACTTGGCGCTTTGTATTTTGCTATTGCTTCTGGTGTTACTTCTGACCAGTTACCTTTGCTCCATTCTCCGTATGTAACATCACCTGTGACTTTGTTTGTTGTTTTTGTTCTTGTTAACGTCACTGTTTCAACTGTTGGATCTTTCAAGACTTTGTTCGTACCTTTTTCTAGGTAGTTGATTGTTCTTGTCACTGTTTTTTCTTCTGTTCCCTTTTCATACAAAGTATCATAAACATAAGTTACCGTAATTTCTTCACTATCAACAACCCCTTCAACCGGAGCCGAAGTTTCTTTGACCCCAATATATCTATAGGCTATATCATTATATGTAAATTCATCAGGACGATATTCTTCTGTATCTACATTATAATCTTTTGTATAAGCTCTTTTTTCAATAGCTGTTATCGTTGGTTTAATCGTATTTCCTTGCTTATCTTCATATGCAATTTTAACAGCTCCATTTTTTATATCTTCTGTTTTTATAATAACAGAAGCTACATTTGCCTCATTAAATATTGTTTCCGTATCTGTTTTTGCTGCCGCTGTAATATTAGCTACTTGATTATTTTGAGCATCACTAGCGATTCTTGCCGGTAGTAAAAATTCATTTGATAAGCCTGGATTCAATGTAGTCCCTGGATTAGAAACAAACTTAACTGCTGTAACCTTACTCCAATCTGTAACTTGATCCGCTGTTAAAGTTGTTGCTGCAGCAACTTCATTAGCATTTCCATTAATCGGAGAAGTTAAGTAGTATGCAGTCCATCCTGCAGGTACTATTGCTTCTCCTGTAACTTCCACATCAAATGCAGAATTACGGACTATATTTGTATCAACAATATTCTTGTCTCCTTTTTTAGGTAATGTCACAAGTACTTCATTATTCGATAATTTTGAATTATCTCTATTCGATAATGTAAAGCGATATGTCACATCTGCTTTTGGCGCCAGATTTTTCAGAGATGTAGTGTACCCTTCTCGCTGATTATTTTTATCAGTCACATCTACATGTAGTCGTGAAGCTGATGTATTCTCTACAGGAATTTCATAAGTAAAAGTTGATGTATTAATAATTTTTTTATCTCCATCGAACTCATTATTTGGATTCAATCCATGAAGAAACCTACTTTCATCCCAAACTAATGTATATTTCAAAGGATAGCTACCTGTTTGAACCCATTGTGCCACATTAAACTCTAAATTTGGAGTTACATTCTCACGCGTATTCGAATCCTTCGGATCAATAATCAATACACGTTTACCAGTATTTTGATAATTTTCATCTACAGTTACAAGTGGGCTACTTCCTGCATAACTAAAGCCATCAGGTAATTCAACAATAATTTTGGCATTTTTCGCACCAAGATAAGTTAAGTTCTTATCTGTAGTAGCACTATGCGAAGTTGTTGTATTATAAACTCGATTTCCTAAACCTGAAGGCGAATAATTATAAGCTTCTATCCCTGCACTTAAAGGTTGCGTTTTGTTACCTGGTAATACTGTTTCTATTTTTCCAGTTCTTGGCACCAGTTTTAAAGCTGTTCTTGCATCTGCTAAGATGGTTTTAGAAATACTTGTATTTACTACATCTGTGTCCTGAGTAGATACTTTTGCAGTAACAATACTCTTCGCTTCTTTCCCTTCCGCTACCATTTGTTTAGCTTTTTCTAAACCTTTTAGATTTTGGTGTAAATAAATACCTGCTTGACTTAGCGTATCATTTGTAAATGTCATCTCACCTTTTGGTCTTAATAAAACTTTAGTTGTTCCTTCTGGTAAATCTATAGACGTTCCACCGTTTTTCTTAAAGGCGATTTCTCCAAGTTTTGTTTCTGTTGTACCATTTACCGTATATACTTCAAATGTATTACTAGTTCCTAGATTATCCGGTGCATACCAAGCAGCATAAGCCCCATTCTTGTTCCAAGTACCATAAAATTCAATAGATCTCTTCTGATCAAAATCACTATCAATTGTTAATTCAACTTCTTTAACTTTTGTTGGTGTATCTACACTTCTCCAAAAAACAATAATTCTCTTATCATCTGTCTCCGTATTAATCCCAGGAACTGCAATATTCACCCTGTTTTCATAATTTTGTTCATTAGTAAAGTTATTAATAACCAGCGGCGGTTGACCTCCTGCCGCATTCGGATTAGCTCCAGATCCATTATCTTTATATGGATTCACGGCTTTCACTACTAATGAAGTTGTACCTTGACTTGTGTTCGTTTCTCCGGACTTATCAGTATAAGTTACATTATCCGTAAAAGAAAATTCTTTTCCTTTCAGAAACTCCTCTAATGTCCCTGCCTGACGCATATTTATACGAAGTGTATCATCACTAGTATTGTTCCCCTCATTAAACACAGATTTTGCATCTGTTATTGTTCTTGTATAACGAGCGATATTTCCATCTTGAGTCCAACCAGCATCTATAGATGCTTGAGATAAAACTGCACCAGTCGGTAACGTTACTTCATGAACAATTTTATTTACCGCTGAAGTCTCTTTATTAAAAGTAGTTAATTTTAAAACTAACTCTTTATTCTTAGTTTCATCAATAGAATCTCCAGGAGCATTAGTACTAAATAAAGCTAAATCTCTAGCACCACTTTCACTATCGACACTTATATTTGCATACCCACTCTTATTTGTATTAGTTACTCTAGCTGTTGTAGAAGTAGTTGGTGTAATTGCCGCACCAGTCTTATCAACTACTTGAGCCGTAATTGTCGTTTGTGAATTACGTCCCGTTCTATATTTATCAAATTTATAACTTATATTGAAGTTAGCATACGAACCACTTGGAACTTCTCCAGTATAAATTTTATATTGTGTATCATTTACTTTTTCAACTTTTAAAGCAGACCCAAATTGTACATCAGTAATCGGTTCATTAGCTGGTAAATTCACTAAAATATAAGACCCATCTTCTAATCTTGAAGGTGCAGACACATCTAATCTGAACGTAGAAATAATTTGCTCTCCTACATTATATTCTGTCTGACTTCCGACAAGATGCCCTTGTAAACTTACCTTATTCTCTCTTGGCGTTGTCGATGTTTCCGAAGTAGTATTAGTCGTTGCTTGTGCTCTATAAATAATTTTATATGTGTTTTTTGAAACAAATTCCAACTTTGTTGCTTCTAAACCTGGATAATTTTTCTTTAGTTTCTCTAAATTTTCCGAGAAATCAGATTTCAATATAGCAACGTCTTCAACATTACCATCAGGTTTCACATGAGTCACCATTACAAATTCCTTCGCATCTATTACCGTTGAATTCCCTGTACCTGTTCTATTAAAATCTGTATTACCTTCTTCTGCATAAGCAAAATTTGCATTCCCCAAGAACATCATACCCGCTATCGCAATAGAGGACACCGCTATACTAGCAACCCCGACATTAAACTTTCTAATACTAAATCTATTATCTCTTTGACTAATACCAATCTTAAATTGTTTATTTTTCATTTTTTATCCTATTCTATACTTTCTTATTTATTAATGTTTTTTTAATTAAATATATTTGAATTCTATCATTTTTTTTTACTATTTTCAAATATT
Source organism: Gemella parahaemolysans (assembly GCF_053758945.1). Taxonomy (NCBI): domain Bacteria; kingdom Bacillati; phylum Bacillota; class Bacilli; order Caryophanales; family Gemellaceae; genus Gemella; species Gemella parahaemolysans. The sequence goes on along the minus strand of NZ_JBSMTP010000017.1, from coordinate 17,482 downwards.
TCAATAATATATATTATTTACAAATAGCTACTACTTATACTCTATTCTTATCCTTCCAAACTCATTATCAAATTTAAAATTATTATTTTCTCTATTTACATACAGCCATGGTTATATAAAAAACTTCGAGATAACAGAAAATATCTCTGTATCACGAAGTTTTTTGGTATAACTAAAATTATTATTTATATTCTACAAATTTGTTGAATTCAGCTTCATCAACATTTGTTAATTTTACAATCCAAGATTCTTTTGGATCGGCCGAGTTTAAGACAGTTGGCTCGTCTTCTGCTTTTTTATTATACTCTACTACATCCCCAGCTAATGGTGTATTAATGTCTAATACTGTTTTTGATGCTTCTAAACGTAAGATAACATCATCTTTTTCTAATTTTTCTTTTCTTGAGAATTCTACAAATCCTACAGTACCAACATCATCTTGTAATTCTGCAGTTGGTCCAATAATGTAAACTCCTTCACTTTTTTCAATCCATAAGGCTTTTGCTAATTTTTTCATTCTTACATCCTTCTTTCTTTTTTTTCTAAATTTATTCTAACATCTAAATACTACTTTATCAATATCTTTTTTGTTTAAATGAACATTATACAATATATCTATTAAAAAATCAACCGAAATTATCCTTCAGTTGATTTTTATGTTTATAGGAGAAACTTAAAAATCTTGATTTCATAGAAATCTATCTTATCAAGTCACTTTCCTCATTAGTTTATTAGATATCTAAAAAGCTTTTAAAATTCGAATTTAGATATCAATAAACCACTGCGTCTAAATATATTTCATGTTAACCTTAACTCAATATCAAATCTACCAATTCTTGCGCTTCTATTTTTCCGAAATAATGTGCTAAGTCGACTCTTTCTAATACTTCTAGTAAGTCTTCCTCTTTTACCCTTACTCCTATTAGTTTTTCCTCAACGTCAGCTACATTACCTTTTCCGAAGAAGTCTCCATAAATCTTAGCTTTTGTTATTCTTCCTGCTTCTATTTCCAGATTAAACTCGACAGTCCCAATTCCTAGACGAGCATCTCTGTTATAATTATAACGTGGTGATTTTCCGTAATTCCAATCCCAGTTTTGATATTTCTTAGAAAGCAACTTATCGATTTCTCGCCAATCTTCTTCTGTAAGTTCATAACGTTTTATGTCTTCGAGTCTTTCACAATTAAACAGACGACATAAATATAAGTCTTTGAAATCTACTACAGATAAATCTCTATATCCCTCATCTAAATACTCTCTAAGACCTGTAACTCTACTTCGTACCGAATCAATTCCTTTCGACTCAATTTTCTTACGATTAGGTATTAGTACATTAACCATCGCATCATAATCAATATCAAGAAGTAGTGTATATCCACCGTAAATTTTACCATTAACAAGAGTCATAGCAGCTCCGCTAACTTTCTTTCCATCAACAACAAGGTCATTTCTCCCTGTTTGTTCAACCTCATTCACACCTAGATTATGTAGAATATTTACCGCAGGTTCATAGAATTTTTTAAAATTACCATAAACATTACTATCGCCATTCATAATAAGGCAGATATTTACAGCCCCCTCATCTAAAAATACTGTACCTCCACCTGTATCACGTCTAACAAGGGTGATTCCGTGAGCTTTCATGTACTCATGGTTAATCTCTTTTTCGGCATTTTGAAAAAGACCTATCTGCACCTTCGGTTTGCAACAATAAGGAAATATTATATCTTCATCTAAGTTCAATTTATTCAAAACATGTACTTGTATAGCTAAAGCTACTGCTCCATCATAAATATACTGTCCATTTCTTATCGGCTCTATTAAATACATAAGCACTCCTCGTTTTCTAAAACACTACAATATAAACAGCTACTATTATTCAAGTTTAACCTTAGATAATAGTAGCCTCTTCACCTTAATAGTCTGCTATTAATATAATTAATTCTCTCTATAAATCATAACAGTCTTCTTAGTAATTTTCTTCTAATTTTCTAAATTCATCTCTCGTATGTTGTGGGAGACTCTTTCCATAATCCATCATAAGCACGATATCTTTAAACGCAGCTTTGGGGATCGCTAGTCTTTCGATATCCTCCACACCTACATCTAGATTAATATCTTCCTCACGATTTTCTTGGAATTTAGCTACAAAATCCGGTTCTGCAACAAAAACACTAGATAAACCTACCATCTCAGCGTGCATAATAGCCTCACGGCTTTTTTCTATACTATTAATTCCACCAGTTGCCATTAAAGGAACGCGTCCCGCTAGATGTTCATGAACTACTTCGTTAATCAATCGACCTTCGTTAGGTCCTTCAGCACGAACTTTATTTAGATAAATATTTTGTCCCCAACTGGCTATCGCAATGTAAGATAATGGCACTCTTTCTAGTATCCAATCTGTGAGTTGATTGAACTCCTCAACAGTATAACCGATTATTGCACCACGTGTCTCTTCTGGGGTTGCTCTATATCCTAAAATAAAATCGTCAGGTGCCTCATTTTTTATAACTTCATACACCGCTTCAAAAACTTCTAGTATAAATCGAGCTCTATTTTCTAGTGAATCTACACCATATTCATCATGGCGTTTATTCGATACCGTTGAGAAAAACGTCTGCAGCATTAGCTTTTGTGCTGTTGATATTTCTATCCCTGCAAAGCCTGCGCATATCGCTCTTCTCGTAGCATCTTTGTATTTTTGTTTAATCACATCGATCATTTCATGAGACATCTCTTCTACCTCATGTTCAAACGGAAGGTGCAATTTTAACTTACTAGGACCATAAACCTTATGATTTACTCCGTAATAATTAGCACCCGCACCCGAATAAGTCAATTGCAAAATAGCCTTCGCTCCAGCTTCTTGCATCGCAGCTGCCATCTTAGTAAGTCCTGGAATACAACTATCATCATGTGCACCGAAACCAAACTCGAACAACTGCCCATCAACATCGACATAAGCCGCACCTGTTACCTGCAGTGGCGCTGATTTAGAACGTCTTAATGCATAATCCAAGTCCTCTTTTGTGATAATTCCATCTTTTGTAGAAGAATTAGTCGTCATCGGTGACAGCACGAACCTATTTTCTAACTGCACACCGTTTGCTAGTTTTATGGGAGTTAATAATTTTTCCATAAACTCACACCTCTTTTACATAGTTTGTAAAACTAGCTTAAGATTAAGTCTACTAATTCTTTAGCTTCTACATTACCAAAGTAGAATGCTAAATCAATACTTCTTAGAGCTTCTAGTAAGTCTTCTTCTTTTACCCTTACTCCGATAAGTTTTTCTTCTACGTCTCGCACGTTACCTTTTCCGAAGAAGTCTCCGTAGATTTTCGCTTTTGTAATACGTCCTTCTTCAACTTCTAAGCTAAAATCAACTGTTCCGATTGCAAGGTGAGCATCACGGTTGTAGTTATAACGTGGTGATTTTCCGTAGTTCCAATCCCAGTTACGGTATTTTTCATCTGCAAGTTTTTCAATTGCAGCCCAGTCTTCATCAGTTAGTTCATATCTCTTCGCATCTTTAATATCTTCGATTCCCATTAATCCGCAGATAATTAAGTTTTTGAACTCATCGATTGTTACATTTTGGTATTCAGGTTTTAATAGTTCACGCATACCCATTACACGTGCTCTTACTGATTCAATACCTTTTGATTCAATTTTTTTACGGTTTGGCGTTAAGGCATTAACCATCGCTTCGTAATTTACATCAAGAAGTAATGAATATCCTCCGTAGATTTTACCACGTACTAATGTCATCGCAGCTCCACTTACTTTTTTACCGCGAGCAGTTAAGTCATTACGTCCTCTTTGTTCAACTTCTGTAGCTCCTAAGCTGTGAAGTACATCTACTGCTGGTTGATAGAATTTTTTGTAGTTTCCGTACACATCAGTATCCCCTGGCATTAAGAAACATACGTTAACAGCACCGTTATCAACGTATACAGCTCCACCACCTGTATCACGACGAACTAGGATAATATCTTTTTCTTTCATATATTCATGGTTTACTTCTGTTTCAGCATTTTGGAATAATCCGATTTCTACTTTTGGTTCACAGTAATATGGGAAGATTACAGTCTCATCGATATCGATGTTGTTAAGTACGTAAACTTGCATCGCCATTACTAGCGCTCCATCTGGTAAATATTTTCCGTTTCTAATTGGTTCTATTAAATACATAATTTATTCTCCTTTATTTGTTAATTTTTGTTAATGTATTTTTTTAGCTAATATTAAATTATATCGCGCGAAATTTATGCGCATTGTACTGTGTTTAGAGTTCTCTAATAGAAATTCTAATTCGCACTATTTTTCCAACAATTCTTCCACATCTAACGTTAAGTCTTTGCTATTTTGATTAAACCACAATACTCTAGAAGCAATCCTTTCTGGGAATTGATATTTCTTCTGGTTCATAGTCACCATTAACGCATTAGGATTTTTATCAAGTTCTCTATAAAATGGATATTTTATAAACTGTGGTGTCGTAAACCCTACCCCTATCTCGATAAATAATGTTTTCTTATCATGATTATTTTCTAAAAACTCATTGTACTTATCAAGATGTTCGAAAAAGATTGGGTCTTCTACCATTCCCTTTTCAGCATTACGCTTATTAACCTCAAGTGGTGCACCACATTCTGGACAAAGTGGAATAGACCTGTAGTCAACTTCCATATTTTCTTGTTCAACAGCCAGTCTACGCATTAGTGCTTCATCTTGATAAGTCTTTGCATGACAATGTTTGCTACACTGCATAAGCCCGTACTTACCTTGAATATGAAAGACTTTATCCATATCATAATCCGCAACATCAAAGGCATTATCGGCATTTGTCGTAATAATATGATAATTTTTATCCTTTAAGATGTTTTTTAATGCTAAATAACTCGCACCGACGGGTTGATCAAAGTAATTTAGCAAGACAAAACGACTTTGAAACGCCCAATATTCCTGTGAACTCGGAAAGTCAAACAAACTCGCCTGCAACATATCTAAAAACTTATATTTTTCTACAAAATCTTTAAAGTTGCTCGTAAATCTCTCTCCAATATAAGTAAAACCGTCAGCAGCTGACATTCCAGCTCCTATTCCTATGACTATTGCCTCAGCCTCTTCTATTAACTGTGCTAGTTTTTCGGCATTGTTTTCTTCTAACTCGATAGCCTTCCAAGTCATTAATTTTTCTCCTCTTTTTCCATTAGCTCTTTAGCTAAAATCTCAATAATATTTTTTCTTCTTTCTATTGTTGGTACTAAAGGTATGCACATCAACTCTTCTAATTCGAATTCTGCTGCTAATTTTTTTAGCTTTTCTACTACTACATCCTTCGTACCCCAAACTAAACGCGTTCTGTTTTTTTCTACTTTTTCTATATCCGCTTCACTAATCACATAATCTTTAGCTGTTTGTATGCTAGGAAATCTGTCAAATTCTGTAAATTCTTTTTTCCCAAGAAGCCAAACATCTAAACAGCGTACTAAGTCTTTCGCTTCCTGTTCATCCTCCCCTATCGCTATAAAAACCGCAACCACATCTTGGGGTGTTTTTTGTTGTTCACGCATTTTAGTACGGTACGTATTTAAGCATCTTTTAGCTGTCTCTATATAATCTACAGCCTGATTAAAGAATAGACCATACACGTAATTTTGTCCTAGCTCCGCAGCTAGATTCGCACTTTTTTCACTAGTAGATAATAGCCACATCGGACTTACCTTCGCTTCCGGTGGTTGAACTAGTGTTTCAGTACCTGTAAGAAGTTCTAGTAATTCTTTACAGCTATCATTGTACTCGTCTCTCGTTATAGGTGTAGTATCCATCAACTTCTGAACTATTTTGGTCCCAGGATTATTCCCTATCCCAAGGTTCACCCTATTAGGATATAGCGCGCTTAGAAGTTTGATCCATTCGCTAATTTTATACGGTGAATAGTGAGGAATCATTATTCCACCTGAACCTATTTGTATCTTTTCTGTATTTTGAAGAAGGTGCAACATTAATAATTCTGGGCTACTACTAGCTAAGGCAGGAACCTGATGATGCTCAGCCATCCAAAAACGACTATAACCTAGTTTTTCAGCTAGGCGAGCAAGTTCTATACTCTCTTCTATAGCCTCTATTGCAGTTTTTCCTTCATCTACAATAGCATAATCTAAAATACTAAGTTTCATATTATTATCCTCGAATATTTTATCTTAAATTTACATAACTTCAAACTTTTATTTTCTTTATAAAGTCGATTAAAATTATCCATTTACAAATTTATTTTTATCTTTTTATCTAGTTAATAATCTGATATAATAAATTATAAGAAAACCTTTTCTGAAATTACGAACTTATTATATCATATTTTCAGTAAAAGTACACATACCTAGCACCATTACTTTATATTTTTATTAAAAAATTATAGTGATTTAATTTATTAGATTTTCTTAATAATAATGAAGGAATTATTGATATCAACGTTATCTTATCAATATCTTCTCTCCTTATTTATTATTACATATTCTATGGTTCTAGTTATATATTTATCACATCATTTAAAGAGGTATTTTTATGGAATCTAAATTACTAACCCCTGTAAAATTAGCTAACGGAATAGTTCTAGAGAATCGTTTCGTTCTTTCACCTATGACTACGAACTCTTCTACCACAGAAGGATACATTACTGAAGAAGATCTTCTTTATGCAAAGAGACGAAAAAATACAGCACCTTTACAAATCACTGGAGCTGCTTATGTTAATCTGGAAGGCCAACTTTTTGAATACGGCTTTAGTGTTCATGATGATGCATGTATTCCTGGATTAAAAAAAATGGCGCAAGCTATGAAATCTGGCGGAGCAAAAGCTATACTTCAGTTAACTCATGCTGGACGATTTGCTAATCACTATGTTACTTCTAATAAGCGTGCCGTTGGGCCTAGTTATATGGAACTTAACTCTCCTGTAGAACATATCGTTCATCCTCTTTCTATAGAAGATATACAAAAAATACGAACAAATTATAAGCGAGCTACAAGTCGTGCTATCGCAGCTGGTTTCGATGGTATAGAAGTATCTAGTGCACAACGTCTTCTATTACAAACATTCTTCTCAACTTTCTCCAATGAACGCCACGATAAATACGGAGTAGATACATTAGAAAATCGCTCACGCTTCATCCTTGAAGTTTTTGAGGACGTATATGAAGTAATTAAAAATGAAGCACCAAAAGACTTTATCTTCGGTTATCGTGCAACTCCAGAAGAAACACGTGGGGAAGAAGTTGGGTATACTGTTGAAGAATTCAATCAACTTACAGATTGGTTATTAGAACGAGTTCCTCTATCATATATGGCAATCGCAAGTTGGGGGCAAAATATTTATCTAAATCGCGTACGCGCAAAGGGAGCTCATTACGATCGTCTTATAAATGAAGTAGTTTACGAGCATTTAAATGGAAGAATCCCGTTAATCGCCTCTGGGGGTATCAATACTATTGAAAAATGCGAAGAAGCTATATTACATGCTGATATGATTGGCTTATCTTCACCATTTGTCGCTGAACCTGACTTTGTAGAAAAATTAAAAACAAATCATATAGAAGATATAAATCTAAATGTTGGTGTTGAAGATATAGAACGTCTAGCTATTCCAAAAGCCGCCTTCAAAGATATTGTCCTTATGATGGACTATGGGCGTTCTCTACCCCAACATACAAGAGATGAATTTAGAAAATTAGAAGAAAATTATTTAAAATAAAAATTTAGAGAATCAAAAAATCAAGTTTATAAAGTATATTGATTTTTTGATTCTCCTTTTTTATATTATCTTTTACACATATATTTTATTTATCATTCAAATTATCTATATATTAATTCAACCAACTATTTTTTATCGTCTTAACATAAATATCTTATTTGTTATATAGTTATATTATATTTATAAAGTTTACATAATTTTTGTAATAAAAATTTAATATTTTTATTTTTTATATTTACTTTATTTACGTTATATAATTATATTTTATTTTTTGGAAAAATATATTTCATAATAAATAGTATTATCAATACATTCTAATCCAACCCTCTATTATTATATCATTCATTTTATTATATAATAATATTTGTTCACTATTTTTCTAATCCTCCCTTTATTATATAGATTTTTAGCTTACTTAAGTTACAAAAGTCGTTGTTTTCTAGTTTTTTTTTTAGTATAATAGAACTTATCAATACACTAATTGTCTCTAATTTGTTCTTTTCTTCATAGAGAATCGGACAATTTTAGAACAGAGTTTTTATATTATTAAATTAAGAAGGGAATTTATTTTTATGACAACAGAAAGAAAATATTCATTACGTAAATTTAAGGTTGGGGTTGCATCTGTACTTGTTGGTATCGGTGTGGCTGTAACTGGATCTGCTGTAGCTCACGCTGGAGACGCTGATGTCGTAGTTAACAAAACTGAAGACCTAAAATTACAAGTTGACAAAGCAAAAGAAACAACAGAAACTAAAAAAGTTGAAGCTGATGCTAAAACAGCAACTGATAAAGTTACTGAAGCTCAAAATAAAGTTGATGCTGAAACTGCTAAAGTTAGTGAAGAAAGTAAGAAAGTTGAAGCAGCTAAAAAAGAGGCTGCTGAAGCTGATGCTGCAAAAACTAAAGCTGAAACTGCTAAAAACACTGCTGATACTGAATTAGCTAAAGCTAAAGAAGAGGCTGCTAAGGCTGACGCTAAAGTTAAAGAAGAAGCTAAAAAAGAAGAAGACGCTAAGAAAGAAGAAGCTGATTCTAAAGAAGCTCTATCAAAAGCTTTAGATCAATTAGAAGAATCAATCGCAAATGATCCAAAAATTACTAATAAAGAAGCTGTTAAAAAAGCTGCTAAAGAATTAGTTGACAAAGAAGGATTATTAAAAGCTATTGAATCTGGTGATTTAAAAGCTGGTGATATTCTTAAAGAATTAGAAAACGACAGTAATACTGCAAGTGATACTGCTACAACTCCAGCTGAAGCTAAATCTAAAGATGCTCTTCCTGAAGACGTTAAAGCTGGAATCGACAAAGCTGAAAAAGCTGATGCTGCTCGTCCTGCATCAGAAAAAGCTCAAGATAAAGCTGATGACCTAGCTGAAAAAATCGAAGAATTAACTGCAGTTGCTGAGGCTGATAAAGCTAACGCTGAGAAAAAAGCTAAAGCTCTTAAAAAACAAGAAGATACATTAAAAGAAGCTAAAGAAGCATTACAATCAGCTAAAGATAACGGTTCATCTGATGATATCATTGCTTCATTAGACAAAGCTGTAAAAGCTATCGAAAAAGAACGTAATGCTGCTCAAAATGCTTTCGACGAAGCAAATTCTCCATTAGCTGGCTACAAAGCTGAAATCGATGCACTTACTGACGAGTACAATAAAGCTCTTAATGAAGTAAAAGCGGCTAAAGAAGAAGAAGCTAAAAACCCACCTAAAAAAGAAGAACCAACACCTGAAGCCCCAAAAGAAAAAACAGATGCTGAAAAAGCTGCTGAAGCTAAAGTGGAAGCTGACAAAAAAGTTGCTGAATTAGAGAAAGTAGCTCTTGCTAAAACTACTGAACTAAAACAAGCTCAAGAGGAAGCTACTAAAAAAGATGCTTTAGTTCAAGATGCTGAAAAAGCTTTAAATGCGGCTAGTGATAAATTAACTAAAGCGAACGAAGAGTTAACTAAAGCTAAAGAAGATGCTGAAAAAGCTCAAAAAGCTGTTGAAGACCTTAAAAAAGAAGATAGTGATAATTTAGCACTGCTTACTAAGCTTTTAGAAAACCTTGAAAAAGAAGCTGAAACTAAAATCAATGAAAACAACAAAATCACTGATAAAGCTAAAGCTATCGAAGAAGCTAAAGCTGCAATCGGTAAAGATGCTTTATTAGCTGCTATTAAAGCTGGTGATATCACGGCTACTCAAGTTGTTAACGACTTAGATAATGCTGAAGCTACAAAAGATTCTGCTCCAGTTCCTTACGAAACTAAAGAATTAAGCACTGAAGATAAGAATATAGTCGAAGCTTTAGACAAAAAAGAACAATCTAGACCAATAGTTGACAAACTTACACTTATTGCTGATGACTTAGCTGAAAAAATCGAAAAATTATCTAAAGTAGCTGATAAAGACAAAGCTGATGCTATTGAAAAAGCTAAAGTTGTAGAAGAAAAAAATAACGCACTAACTAAACAAAATGAAACTTTAGAAAAAGCTCAATTAGCTCTTAAAACAGCCAAAGATAATGCTGCTGAAAAAGTGGTTGTTGACCAATTACAAGATGCAGTAACTAGACTTACAGATGCTGTTAAAAATGCTAAAACTGCTAAAGATGAAGCTCAAGCTAAATTTGATGAAGTTAATGGAGCTGTAAAAGCATACAAAGATGAAATTGATAGCCTAACTGATGATTATAATGCGACTTTAGGCTATATCAAAAACTTAAAAGAAGTTCCTAAAGGTGAAGAAGAACCTAAAGACTTCGCAGGTGGAGTAAATGATGATGAAGCAACTACTGGTGACGCTAAACAACCTGACGAAGTTCCTACAGCTCCTAATGCTCCTGAGTTTAACGGTGGTGTGAATCCTTCTGATGCGCCTTCTGACGATGCTAAACAACCTGATGAAGTTCCTACGGTTCCTAACGCTCCTGAGTTTAACGGTGGTGTGAATCCTTCTGATGCGCCTTCTGACGATGCTAAACAGCCTGATGAAGTTCCTACGGTTCCTAACGCTCCTGAGTTTAACGGTGGTGTGAATGACGATAACGCTACTACTCGACCTAATAATCCTGAATTCAACGGTGGCGTAAATGACGATAATGCTATTACTCAACCTAATAATCCTGAATTCAACGGTGGAGTAAATGACACAACACCTCCTACTTCTAATAAACCTGAAGGGGACGCTCCTAAACCTACTAAACCTGAAACTTCTAATGGTGATGCTCTTGTTCAACCTGAACTTCCTGAATTCAATGGTGGCGTAAATGATACAACACCTCCTACTTCTGATAAACCTGAAGGGGACGCTCCTAAACCTACTAAACCTGAAGCTTCTAATGGTGATGCTCTTGTTCAACCTGAACTTCCTGAATTCAATGGCGGAGTAAACGATACAACACCTCCTACTTCTGATAAACCTGAAGGGGACGCTCCTAAACCTACTAAACCTGAAGCTTCTAATGGTGATGTTCTTGTTCAACCTGAACTTCCTGAATTCAATGGTGGCGTAAATGATGATAATGCCCCTACTAAACCTAATAATCCTGAATTCAACGGCGGCGTAAACGATACAACACCTCCTACTCCTAATAAACCTGAAGGGGACGCTCCTAAACCTACTAAACCAGAGGCTTCTAATGGCGATGCTCTTGTTCAATCTGAACTTCCTGAATTCACTGGTGGTGTCAATGGAGCTGAAGCTGCAGTTAACGAAGTTCCTGAGTTCACTGGTGGAGTAAATGCAGTTGAAGAGGCTGTTAATGAAGTTCCTGAATTTGATTTATCTAAACTTGGAAATGATAAACCTACAAATCCAAGTGAAAAATCTACAGAAAAAGTTCTACCAAAAACTGGTGCAACTTCTTCTAGCACTGCTGCACTAGGATTAAGCTTAATTGCTCTTGTAAGTGTAGTTGTTAGACGTAAACTTTCTAAATAGTCAATTAGTGTATAAAAAGAAAAGAGTATGGATTTTCCATACTCTTTTCTTTTTATATCATCTAAATAGTAAACATCAGACTTATCCTAAATAATGTAATTTTATTTTTACATATATTTATTTTAAGTCTGATCTTATTTTATTGAACTCTTGTTAGTCTTTTTACTTTAGTCTGTACTACATTTAAAGGTACCGCTTCTTTAGTTATAACACTCGTATCTAAACCAAACCATTTTTCTGGCGTTACAGTAATTTTCTTTAATTTCAATCTTAAGCTCATAATAAAATTATCAAATGAAGATAATCCATTACTATTTCCTAATACTTCTTCAATCAATACGAATCTAAAATCTCCTACTGTTTCGGCTTTTCCTCTTAAATTATACTTAGTAGGTTGTAAGTCTAATTCTTTATTTTCTAATAAATCCCCTATAACTTGACGCATAAATGTATTTACTCTTTGATTTTCCCTAAAACCTAAGTTGAAAGTGATTTTGAAGATTTTTTTATCACTAAATTTTGTAACTTTATACTCTCTTTTGTATGGCTTATCTATGACATTTATATGCACAAAAAAGTACACATTAGCTCTTTTAGGTTGTTTATTCAATATAGAATACAGTACAGCATAGTCTACATCTTCTTCATACTTCGCTCCTGTTAAATATACTAGATTAGTTGCATATTTTGGTATGCTTTTATCTACACTTAATTTTAACAATTGCTTTGTATAATTTTTTACCGTTAAATACTGACTTTCTCTTTCTTTTATTTCTGTTCCTTTATACCAAATAAACATAATTATAAATATTAATGTAGCAATTATTACTGTTATATATCCACCATTGACAAATTTCAAACTATTTGCATATAAGAATAGTAATTCTTCTATCCCAAAAAATAATATGAACATTACAGAAAATGTTTTTTTATTTTTTATTTTATATAAATATATACTTAATAACATTGTCGTTACAAACATTGTTATACTAATACTTAGTCCATATGCCGCTTCCATATTACTACTTGTTCTAAAAAATAATACTACACAACTACTACAAATAAATAATATTATATTAACCGCGGATACGTAGACCTGTCCTTTTAGTTCGGTTGGATATTTTATCATTAATTTCGGGAATAAGTTTAATTTTATCGCTTCTGATATCAGTGTAAATGATCCTGTAATTAGACTTTGGCTGGCTATTATCGCAGCAAATGTCGCCAATATTACTTGAAATACTATGAAATTCTCAGGTACTATCGCAAAGAATGGATTTTTTGTTACATTATAATCTGTCGATAGTAAATACGCTGCTTGACCAAAATAGTTTGTAAGTAAACAAATTTTAACAAAGAACCATGCCATCCTTACATTTTTTCTACCACAATGTCCTAAATCTACATACAAATCCTCAGCTCCCGATACACATAAAAATACTGCTCCTAATAAAACAAATACCCCAGGATAGCTAATCATCAACTGTAGCGCATATTTTGGATTTATCGCTTTTAATACTTCTGGTCTAGCACTTAATGACTTTAACCCCCAAAACAACAATGATAAAAACCACATAGTCATTATAGGTCCAAAAAGTGATCCTATTTTTTTTGTTCCAAAACGTTGAAATGAAAAAATAAAGATAAAGATTATAAGTACTAGTATTATTACATCATTAGTATTTATAGAAGGAATTATATCATGCAATCCCTCTACTGCAGAGGTTACCGTAATTGCAGGTGTAATTATTCCATCAGCTAAAAGAGTTGCTCCTCCTATCATCGCTAAAAGTGCGACACTTCGTTTTGTTTTATTTTTTATTAAAGCAAAAAGCGAAAATACTCCCCCTTCACCATGGTTATCTGCCTTCAATGCTATCATTACATATTTTGTTGTCGTTTGTAAAGTCATTATCCAAAATATTAAACTCACAAAACCCAATACTAGATTTTCACTCATCATATTATCACTATTATGAACAAATGATTTCATAACATATAAAACTGAAGTTCCTATATCACCAAATATTATTCCTATTGTTATTATTACACCAAGAAAAGTTAATCTTGATTTATCCATACTTTTACCTTCTTAATTAAAATAAATTAAAATAAATTAAAATTATATTAACTTGATAAAATCAGTAATATAATTCACACTTATAATTATATTACTCTTAAACCTAAAGTCAATAGTAAGTATATTAAGTTTTTATTATATATCTTCTTTAATATAAATTTACTTACTTCCTCTCTAATATAACACCTTAAATTTTCCAAAAAAATAACTGCGGTTTTTTTACTTTATTAAATCATTAAAAATACCTTCAAATTAATTTTGAAAACTTTTACTTTTCTACTTTACAAATATATTTAAAATGTGTTAACATTAAATTAAAGAAATTTAACACATTAAATTTAAAGATAGATTTTTAAGAAAAAAGGGGTGCTATTATGCTAATAAAAAGTAAAAAAGTTTGGTCAAGCGGACAATTTCTTCCTCTTATTTTAGAGATAGAAGATAAAAAAATTACTGCCGTTTATGACTATGATGCATTCGATAAAGTAGATTATGATTTTGAATCTAATCGTATTTTACCAGGATTCATAGATGTTCATACACATGGAGCTTATGGTTACGATACTAATGATGTTAACGAGGAAGGACTTCGTAACTGGACTAAAAATATTGTTTCTGAGGGAGTGACATCATTTTTACCAACAACAATTACACAAACTGAAGAAGTTCTTCTAAAAGCTGTTGCTAATGTAGCAAAAGTATATGAAGAAGGTTACGAAGGTGCTGAAATTTTAGGGATTCACTTCGAAGGTCCTTATCTTGATGTAGAAAAACGTGGTGCTCAACCTTTAAGTTGTATCCAAACACCAAGTGTTGAACAATTTAAAAAATTCCAAGCAGCTAGTAAAAATCTAATTAGACTTATTACTATCGCTTGCGAAAAAGATATCGACTATAAACTTACTAAATACTTAGTAAGTCAAGGTATTAGAGTAAGTTTAGGGCACTCTGCTTGTAATTATAAAGAAAGTTACTTAGCATTCGCTAACGGTGCAACTTCTCAAACTCACGTTTATAATGGAATGGTAGGATTCCACCATCGTGACGGAGGTCAAGTAGGATTTGCTTTCCGTGCACGTGATGCATATGGAGAAATTATCTGTGATGGTATCCACTCTACTACAGATGCTTTAAATACATACTTCACAGCTAAAGGACGCGATCATGGAATTATGATTACCGACTCACTCTGCGCTAAAGGTTGTGGTCGTGGTTCTTACATCTTCGGTGGAGAAAATATGGAAATATACGAAGATGGCAGTGCACACCGTGATGACGGACGTTTAGCAGGTTCTACACTTAGAGTTATCGATGGTCTACGTGTCTTAATTGAGGATGCTTTAGTTCCTGTAGACGCAGCGATTAACTCATGCACCAAAAATCCTGCAGAAATGCTAGGTTTTGCTGATCGTAAAGGTAAAATAAAAGTTGGCTATGATGCTGACCTTGTTGTTATTAGTCCTACATACGAAGTACTAACAACATTTGCACGTGGAGAAGAAGTTTATAAAAAAGAAGATTAATAAGTAAGGGGTAATTCTATGAAATATTTAGTTTTTAATTCTAAAAAAGAAGCTTCAAAAGAAGCATACAAAATTTTAAGAAGTTTGATTAATGAAAATTCAACACTAGGTCTTGCTACTGGAGGATCTCCTACATCTTTATACGAAGAAATGATTGCAGACCACAAAGCAGGGAATTTTAGCTATAAAAATGTAAAATCTTACAATTTAGATGAATATGTAGGAATCAGCTATAATCATCCAGAAAGTTACCATAAATTTATGGAAACTAATCTATTCGATCATATCGATATAGAAAAAAACAACACTCATATTCCTGATGCTGGAAATAGTGACTTAGATTCAGCCTTAAGAACGTATCAAGAACAATTGAACAATGCTGAAATCGATGTTCAAATCCTTGGTGTTGGCTCTAATGGTCACATTGGATTCAACGAACCAGGTACATCTTTTGATACAGGAGTACATATTGTTGATTTAAAACAAGAAACAATAGAAGCAAATTCAAGATTCTTTAATAATGATATTAATCTAGTACCAAAACAGGCTGTAACAATGGGAATAAACGATATTATGAAGGCTAAACACATAATCTTATTAGCTTTTGGTAAAGCTAAACAACAAGCTATTAAAAGTTTAGTAGAAGGCGAAGAAGTAACTGAAGATATTCCATGTACTGTTCTAAAAAATCATCCAAGTGTATACGTACTAGTAGACAAAGAAGCAGACTTTAAATAGTAAAATTTGTGGGAGTGGATTTCGACTAAACCATCATCTCCAGTCGAACCCTCCCACTATAATAAATAAATCTATGTAAGCGTTTAATTTTGTAAAAATAAATAGGGAGGTACAATAAATGAGTACACAACTTAAATGGTCAAATATAGCTACTGTAGCGGCTCAAAAAGGCTACGAAAATAATATAGGTACAGCAGGATTAATTAAAGGAGTAATCGGAAATAAATTAATCTTTGGTGGTGGTGCTAACTTCCCAGGAGGTCTTCCTGTCGATGGTGGGGTTAAAGTAAATCACAAAGATATATATCTATACGAAGAAACAGCTGACGGAGTAACTTTACTTGATCAAATTCAATTTGACTATCCTCTAGCATATGGACCAAGTGCAGTATATAACGATACTTTATACTACATTGCGAATAAAACAGAAACATCATCAGAAATTTTAGCATTTACTGTAGTTGATAATAAATTAAAAGTTGAAGTAATCGACACACTTCCACTTACTGTAGAAAATGTTATCGCAAAAGTTCACAACAATAAACTATACTTTGGTATCGGATCTATTAATGGCTCAAATAACAATGAACTTTATTCATATGATTTATCTACTAAGAAATTCGAAGTCTTTTCAGAATTTCCTGGGAAATTACGTAATCAAGCTGTAAGTTATGTATACAACAATGAACTTTATGTTTATGGTGGTGGAGCTAGTGAAACTTATAACGATGGCTTTAAACTTAACTTAGAGACAAAAGAATGGACTCAACTTGCTGATGTGGTTGTCGATAATGAAGAAGTTTCTTTACTTGGTGCTGACTGGGCTCCATTAAACGACCATGAACTTCTAGTAATCGGTGGTTTCAATAAAGATGTTTGGAAAGATGCAGTATTTAACTTAACAACATTACAAGGCGAAGATCACGCAAAATACCGTGATGCATACTTCAGACGTCCTGTAGGTGACTATAAATGGAATAAAAAAGAATTAGTATACAATTTGAAAGAAAATCACTGGTATCAATTAGGAGAAATTCCTTTTGAAGCACCTTGTGGACATGCTTTATTAGCTACAAATAATAATATATATTCTATAATGGGTGAAATTAAACCAGCAGAAAGAAAACCATATATACATAGAACTAAAAAATAATAATCAAAAAGAACTACTTAACAAACACATGTTAGGTAGTTCTTCATTTCATCAATTAAATTTATATACTATTTAGATATTAAGTATTATTACATAAAGAAAACAACATCTATTAATAATTATTCATATTAATAGATATAAAGTAAAAAAAAGAACCTTCCAAAAGGAAGGTCCTCACTATTGCCTGGCAACGTTCTAGTCTCACAGGGCGTAAGCCCAACTACATTCGACGCTAAAGAGCTTAACTTCTGTGTTCGGTATGGGTACAGGTGTGTCCTCTTCGCTATCGCCACCAGACG
>NZ_JBSMTP010000016.1:0-27806 GCF_053758945.1 Gemella parahaemolysans | reverse complement strand
ATTCCCAGATGGAACAAAAGCAACAATTCCAGGAAGCAAAGCTGTAGAAGAAGCGCCTAAAGGAGTTAAAGCACCAGAGAAAACACCAGTAAAAGATCCAAGCAACTTAACAGATGCAGAAAAAGAAGCTGCAAAAGCTAAGATTAAAGGAGCTAATGCTGATGTAGTAGAAGTTATCTTCGACAAAGCAGGAAATGCAACTGTAATTACTAAAGATGGTAAAGTTTACACAATCGTAGCTAAAGATATCTTTAAACAAAAAGAAGTTCCGACATTACCAGGAAAAGTTGGAGTGGAAAATGTAGCTAAATTAACAGATGCAGAAAAAGAAGCTGTTAAACAAGCTCTAATCGCTGCAAATCCAAAACTTAAAGATGCTAAGATTACAATTGCTGATAATGGAGAAGCAACAATTGTTTACCCAGATGGACAAGTAGTAGTAATCCCAGCTAATAATTTAGTAACTGCTAAAGGTTCAAACGGACAAGGTACAAATGCCAAATTAGGACAACGTCTAGCTAATACAGGTACAACTGAAACTAATACTGGATTAGCAGGATTAGGATTAGGAATCCTAGGTGGATTACTTGCTGCAGCAAGACGTCGTAAAGAAAAATAAGAAGTTGTTAAAACTGAATAGAAGATAACACAACAAAATCAATTTTTGGTTAACTTCTATAAAAATTATAAAAAAGTTCATAGTGATTTTATAATTACTATGAGCTTTTTTATACAACGCTTGAAAAAATAGCTTAAATATAGTAATATAGAGAGGTATGTAATAATTTTCTAGCCGTCTTTTGGTGAGAAAAATTACTATTATGGAAAATATTTATATAAAGAAAGAGAGATTAAAAGACTATGGGTCGTAAATGGAATAATATTAAAGAAAAAAAAGCGGCAAAAGACGCTAACACTAGTAAGATTTATGCTAAATTTGGACGTGAAATCTACCAAGCAGCGAAAACTGGAGAGCCGGATCCAGAAAGTAACAGAAATCTAAAAGTAGTATTAGAAAGAGCGAAAACTTACCGTGTTCCTAAAAATATTATTGACCGTGCTATTGAAAAAGCAAAAGGTGGAAGTGAAGAGAACTACGATGAACTACGTTATGAAGGTTTCGGTGTAAGTGGAACAATGGTAATTATTGATACTCTTACAAACAACGTTAATCGTACAGCAGCTGAAGTTCGTACAGCGTTAGGTAAAAACGGAGGGAACCTAGGTGTTACTGGTTCTGTTAACTATATGTTCGACAACACTGCAGTAATCGGTGTTGAAGGTAAAAGTGCAGATGAATTATTAGAGATTCTTATGGAAGCTGATATTGATGCTCGTGATATCATTGAAGAAGATGAATTAACACTAGTATATGGTGAACCAGAAAACTTCCACGAAATTCAAGAAGCATTAAAAGCAGCTGGAATCGAAGAGTTTGAAGTTGCTGAGATTTCAATGATTCCACAAAATGAAGTAACACTAAGCGAAGAAGATAAAGTTAAATTCGAAAGAATGTTAGAAATGCTTGATGACTGTGAAGATGTTCAACAAGTATACCACAACGTTGACTTAGAAGCCTAGGTGACTTATGGTAAAAAAGATTAAAAAGAATAGCTCATACAGTTATAATGATAGAAATATAAAACCGACATTTAGTGATATTTCAGCACCAGCACAAGAGCCACTGTTAGATGTGTATGGCGAAACAGCATCGATTGTAAAACGTTTCTTTGCATATCTAATTGATTTAGCTATTTACTTGCCGATAGCTTTTGTATTCCAATATACAACTGCGAATTTACGAGCTCAAGGTGGAGCAGAAAATGAAAGAAATGCATTGTATATGACGATTTCAATAGTTATTTTTGCGGTTCTTTTATACGGATACTTACCACAAAGATGGAAAGGTCAAACAATTGGAAAAAAACTTCTTAAATTAAGAATAGTTCCAACTGACAACAAAAAAATAGAATTTTCTAGATATCTAATCAGAGAATTCTTGATTAAAGTAACTATTGGTTGGGGAGCAGTACCAGTTTCAGCACTATTCTGGCTGTATGAAACATATGTGCTGAAACGTAAAGATTCAATAATGCTATATGATAGACTGTTGAATATGCGAGTAGTTGCAGCTACAGAACAACTAAAAGAAGAAAAAATAAAAGAAGATAAATAATAAATAAACTAGCTGATCTAGGTGATATAAACCTAAAAACAGCTAGTTTTCGTATGTTCTATGTTAGAATTAATGTTCGTTTTATTGTTTTTCTATGTTTTCAGTTTTATATTTCCTAAAAAAGTGTTAAAATATAGATGTTAAATTTATTACCTTAGAGTGGAGAAAAAATGTTAAAGATAGATAGACACAGCTATATTTTAAATGAGTTAAAAACGAAGCATTTAGTACGTGTGAGTAACCTTGCTCATGATATGAAAGTAACAGAGATGACAATACGTCGTGATTTACAAGAGTTGGAAGACTATGGGCATCTTACTAGAATACATGGAGGAGCAAAATTAAAACCAAAAAACTTTTATCAAGAAGATAATTATAATAAGAAAATTTCTGTAAATGTTGAAGAAAAAAAACAAATAGCTAGGAAAGTGGCAGATCTTATAAAAGATAATGAGACTATTTTTGTAGGAGCTGGAAGTACTACGAGTTACTTGGCAGAATTTTTACAAGATAAGAATCTTAATATTGTAACAAATTCATTGACGGTTTTTGAACAGTTTAAAGATAATCCATCTTGCGATCTTATCTTCATCGGAGGAAGATATCGTCAAAAAACAAAAGGATTTATAGGGTATTTCACGCAAGATGCACTTAGTAAAATAAGTGTTAATAAAGCATTTGTGGGAGTAAATGGTATAGATTTAGAAAAAGTTACTATCTCTGATGAAGAAGAAGGGCGTTGTAACGAGACGATTCTTAATAATGCGACTGAACGTTATGTACTAGCCGATCACAGTAAGTTTTCAACACATGCATTTTATACATTTTTCCAACTCAAAGACCTAACAGCAATCATCAGTGATGATGTTCTTGATGAAAATATTAAAGATCAATATCGAAAAGAAGTAGAAATAATATAGAATTATAGTTCAGGACTTGAAAAATAGTCCTGAATTTTTTTAATATTAAGTTTGCACAAATTACGTAATCACGATTCTATGAAATATTAAAAAACCTAGATTTAGAATGTCTAAATCTAGGTTTTTATTATTCAAATTATGATTTGAAGATAGAAGTTTTAAAGCTATTTGTTTGTTGAAGAAGCTTTTTGTATAGTTTCTCTTTAAGTGCAACAGTATTGTCAGATTTAACTGATCCATTTTTAAGAGTTGCTTTATCTTTTTCAACTGCTTCAGCAAATGCACGTTTTAAGTCTTCGTAGCTACTGTATGTAGTGCCGTCGATTGTAACAGGGTTAAATCCTGCTTTAGCTTTATCAACAACTTCTTTGAAGTATGCTTTCTTCCAATCTTCTAAGTTGTTAAATTTACCGTCAGATATTTTATTGATGATAAAGTCATCACCTAAAGCATCCTTACCGGCTTTTTTAGATTCTCCTTTTAACATATTCGAAGCATAGTTTAAGAATCCTTTTTCGTATCCATAGTAACCCCAAATTCTGAATGTGTTATGTTTGAATGACATAGATCCTGGAGCACCTTCACTTGTGTTACCTCCGTAGATACCTGCAGTAATAGGCACAGTTACGTAGGCAGTTCCGAATCCAGTTGGATCATAGATAGCATTACCTGGACCGTGTTTAGTCATGAAGTTTTTATCTACTAAGTCGTTAACAGAGTTTAACTCATATCCTTTTTCTTCTTCGTTAAGATCTCTAACTTCATCGTATTGATGCTTCGTATTAGCGTTACGTAATTTTTTAGCAACTTTCTTGAACCAAGCGTTGTTTAGTTCTTTACTGTGTTTCTCAATTACAGCTTCCCCTTCAAGGTAATCAAGAAGCATTAATGTATCGTTGAAACCTTTCATGTAATGATCGATTTCCGCACGAGATGTAAGATCGTTTGGATTAGTGTTATACCATTGGTTTCCGTCGTTTGGACGTTCGTATGCCATGTTTAATCCAAGTGCTTTAAAGTCACCGTTTGGACTTGTTTCAGCAGGTGATTGTAACATACCTTGTGCGAATGCTTCTAAGTCAGTTCCTTCACGGTGTCTTGAACCACCTAAGTAAACCATACGGTCGTTTACGTGAGTTGTTTCGTGAGTGAATGCAGAGATACCGAAGTCACTAATCATATCAGTAACCATGAAGAATACTGAATCATCTTTGTAAGGGTTACCGTAAACACGAGCTACTGCTCCCATACGCCAGTCAGTTGCATGATAACGTCCTGTTGGTCCGTATAATTCACGGATAGGAGCCACATCTTTACCACTATTAGTGTGTCCATATTTATCTGTGCTGATTCCTTTATAATTTTGGTTATCTAGCACCGGTGTTGGTACCATGTTGTTGCTCTTAAGAAGTTGGTTACGAACTTTATCTAATGATAAACGAGACCAGAAGTCTAGGTAATTTTGTTGAGCTTTTGCTACTTTATCAATTTCTGCTTTAAATGCCTCACGTTCTGCTTCAGTATTTTTACCGTATTTCTCAAATGAACTGTAAGCCATAGTGTTGTATGTTGAGATTAAGAACATATGAGCATCTTTCAAGTTAAGAAGTGGCAGAATCATCTTACTGTGCATGTCATTATTTAATCCTTCGTACGCTCTGTGTTTCTTATCAGCAAATTCAGGTGTTGTAGTTTTCGGTTCAACAATATATACATTATCTTTAGTTGCTTTTATGAACCAATCGTTTAAATCAGTATCACTTGTGAATAGACGCATATTATAGTCTAAGAAACTGTTTAACTCACCTATACCGATAGTTCCACCGATAGTTTCGCGATAAGCTTCTAAAGTTCTATCACCTTTAATGTTACTTTCTTTAGAACCAACTTTAATCAAGAAGTCTAAGACGCTAACGTTCTTACCGTAGAAGTCAGGTTTGAATAGCATTAACTCTTTAATGTTAAAGTCATCGAATTTAACTCCGTAGTAACGGTTTAGGTAAGCTAATCCAAGAAGAACTGCAGCTTTATTGTCATCAATTTTCTTAATTAATGCACGTTTTGCAGCTTCATCAGTATTAAGTTGGTGATCTTCATTTTGAACTAACTTAGTAACGAATTTATTAAGATTATCTTTAACGTACTTGAAGCTTTCTTCTAAGTAAAGATCCTTAATTGCATTTACTTTGTTAGGACCAGTTCTTCCTAAGAGTTGATAAACAGGATCAGATTGTAATTCTACTGGACTTAATTTACTTTCGATAGTACTAATTAAATCGCTACGCTCTTTATCAACGATGTTAGGAGTATAAACTATTTCTCCAAGTTCAGCGATGCTATATTCTTTAACTTGTTTCACTTGAGATTCTTTAGGTGAGATGTTAAAGATTTCTTTTGTCTTATCAGCGTAGTGAACGATAATGCGGTTGGCATCGCCAAGTTCAGTTACGAATTCATTATCTTTCATTGCAGCAACAGATAAAACTTCTGTAGTTAATAATTTAGAATTTGCAGGAATCTTGTTACCTTGGTTAACGATCCACTCTTTGTTGTAGAACGGTTGAAGTTTTTCGATGTTACGGTAAGCAAGTTCGCGCTCAGCGTTGTAGTCCTCTGTATCTTTATAAGTGTCTGCTTTTGGTTTAATGTTGTTAAGTGTATTAACTACTGGTTCGTTAATTGCATACTCATGAGCAGTGATTCCCATTTTAGCAAATTTTTCTAAGGCTTGAGCTTCTGTAATACCTTTAATTTGTTTAGATTTTTTGTATGAAGATAATCCTGTAGCTACATCTGTTACATAGAAGTTATTCTTGAAGTTATCAAATCCGAAGTATGAATCTCCAGTGTCAACTGAACTTGCTCCATACATGATTTCTCCGTTTGTAACTTTCATCATACTAACGTTGTTTTCAACCCATCCCCAGTCATAGTTTTCGTGGATTAAACCACCACTTTGACCGTGGTTTTTAAGTGTCATAGTACCTTTAACAAATGAATTTGTTAATCTACCACGTTGTTTGAAATCGTTAGGGTTTCCACCGTGGTTAACTTTAGCGACAAGTCCACCGAATTTAGAGTTGTTACCTACAATATCACCATCGAAATAAACGCTATCTGTATTACTTCTCCAGCTTTCACTTACAAGACCTCCAGACCACCAAGATTTATCTCCAAGACTGTTAATCTTACCGATAAATGCAACGTTACGCATATTTGATTCATCAAGTTTGTTAACCATACCGGTAACATCGTTGTTACCTACAATATTACCTGTTACCTTAATATTTTCGATATTTGAGTTTTTGAACATTTCGCCAAGAGGTGCAACTTTATTGTCCCCAGGTAAGTTAATATCTACATTACCTAAGTTAATATCATGAACATGGGCATTTTCGACTCTACCAAATAGAGGACGTGCTAAGTTATGGATAGTAAATCTTCCACCATCATTACTTAGTAATTTACCTTTAAATGTATTAGTAACATAAGATTTTCCATTAGGTTTTACATTTGCTGCATTAAGGTCTGCACCAAGTTTGAACTCTCCAGTAGGGTTAGCTTGCATATCTTTTACAAGTTCGTTGAAGTTGTAGTAAACATTACCTTCTTTTAATTTTTGTTTTTCGAAGTAATGAACATATTCGTTTGCTAATTTAGAAGCGTTTGTGTGTTGAACTAAATCAGGAGCAGTTGCAGTAACTTTGTATAAAGTTTTTCCGTCTTTAACTACTTCTTCAACTTTATCAACAGAAAGTCTTGTCACTTTGTTATCGTGAGTTGTAACTCGTAGGTAAAGTGGTGCAACATTCGTTGGTTTTTCTGAAAGTAGACTGATGTCAGTTTCAGCTCCAGCATCATCAACACTTATTAAGCTTGTTTCTTTAATATTTTTAATTTCAACTTTTTTAAGATCTAATTGAATTGGTTGATCTTCTAAAGTTTCAGTTTCTTCACCGTTACCTCTATCGTAAACCATAGTAGTAGATAGAGTATATTCTTGGAAGTATTTTAGATTATCTAATAATGCATCTAAGTTGTTTTCTGATAAATCAATTGTCTTAACAACTTGTCCATCTTTTTTCAGAGTAGCTGTGATTGATTTGATTTTAGCTTTAGTTGGATTTTCTAGAGTGTACTTAGCAACTACTTCTTTATCTAATACTTTTTTATCAGTATTTACAAATTTTAATATAGGTTTTTCAGCTAGTGGAACTAAGTTTTTGATAGCTTCTTCTAATTTTTCAGTAGCTGCATTCACTTTGCTTTGAGTAGTAGCTTTATCTGCATTTACAGGGTTTGCTGCTGCAAGTGCTTCTTCTAAAGCTTTCCATGTTTGAGTAGTGTATTCTTCTTTACGTTTGCTGTTAGCTGTGTTAATAGCTGTTTGTAATGCAGTTTTATCTACAGCAAGAGCTTTAATAGCGTCTTGAAGAGCTTTAGTAGCTGCATCTATTTCACTTTGTTTAGGAAGTGGAGTAGTTTGGTTGTTGATTTCTTTTGCTTTTATTTCAGCATTTTTAAATTCATTCCAAGTTTTAGGGCTATAGTCAGCTTCTTGTTTAGTTTCTGCGATTGTTATTTGTTCTTGTAATTTTGTTTTATCAATATTAAGAGCGTCGATAGCAGCTTTAAGTTTCTTAGCAGCTTCATCGATTTGAGCTTGAGTAGCAGTAGCGTTATCTTCTACTTCTTGAGCGGCATTTTTCGCTTCTTCTAATGCAGACCAAGTTTCAGGGCTGAAGTCAGTTTCTGTCTTAGACTTAGCATCAGCAAGTTGTTTTTCAAGTTCAGTCTTATCAGTTTTTAATGCCTCGATAGCAGCTTTAAGTTTCTTAGTAGCTTCATCGATTTGAGCTTGAGTAGCAGTAGCGTTATCCTCTACTTCTTGAGCAGCATTTTTCGCTTCTTCTAATGCAGACCAAGTTTCAGGGCTGAAGTCAGTAGCAATCTTAGACTTAGCGTCAGCAAGTTGTTTTTCAAGTTCAGTCTTATCAGTTTTTAATGCCTCGATAGCAGCTTTAAGTTTTTTGGCAGTTTCATCGATTTGAGTTTGAGTAGCAGTAGCGTTATCTTCTACTTCTTGAGCAGCATTTTTCGCTTCTTCTAATGTAGACCAAGACGCAGTGCTATAATCTGAAGCAGTCTTAGATTTAGCATCAGCAAGTTGTTTTTCAAGTTCAGTCTTATCAGTATTTAATCCAGCAATAGCTGCTTTAAGTTTTTCGTTAATGTGATTTACTTCGTTTTGCTTAGCAGCTGGATTGTTTGTAACTTTTTCAGCTTCAGCTAATACAGATTGAAGATTTGTCCAAGTTGCATCACTATAGTGTTCTTTAGTTTTTGATTTTGCATCTTTGATAGTTTTGTTTAAGTCTGTTTTGTCAACACTTAGAGCGTCAATAGCAGCTTTAAGTTTAGCTGTCTCGCTATCTACTTCAGGTTGTTTTACAGAATCTGAAGTGTAGACGTTTTGTGCAGTTGCTAAAATTGGTTTAAGAGCGTCGTAGCTTGCAGCTGAATAATCAGCAGGAACAAGTGCAAGAGCTCTATCGATTTGAGCTTTTAGTGCTGTTTTGTCAACTTTTTCCTCAGGTTTTGGAGTTTCCGGTTGAGGAGTAGGTTTAGTTTCCTCAGGTTTTGGAGTTTCTGGCTGCGGAGTTGGAACTGCTTCTTCCTTAGTTCCCACAGCAATAACTTCATTTACAGGTTGTTCTGTGATTGTGTTTTCTAGTACTGTGCTAGATTGTTTACCATTAACAGTAGTTACCTCTGTTAAAATAGTACGTTTACCGTTAGCTCCTTTTTGAACAACTTTATTTTGCCCTTTAGGTAAAGTAGCGTCATTTTGAGTGATAGTTTGGAATGGAATTACTTCTGTAGAAGTTACAACTTCAGGTTTTATTACAGTTGGAACTTTTTCACCTTCAGTAGGTGTTACTTTAGTTGTTGGAGTAACGATTGGAGTAGGTGCAACTTCCTCTTTAGTACCAATAGCGATTACTTCATCTACAGGTTGTTTTGTAATTGAAGTTTTAATAACTTTGCTAGATTGTTTACCATCAACAGTAGTTACTTCGCTAAATATGATTTGTTCCCCGCTAACCCCTTTTTGAACAACTTTATTTTGCCCTTTAGGAAGAGTGGCATCAGGCTGTTTTACAGTTTTGAAAGGAACAGCTTCAATAGTAGATTTAAGTTCAGGTTTGTTTTCGACTACAGTTTTAGGTGCTACTTCAGGTGTTGTTTTGTAAGTTACTTCAGGTTTTTGAGTAGGCTTTTGTTGAGGTTGTGTTGGTTTAGGAATAGCATTTTGTTCTTGTTGAGGTGACGTACCTAAATCACTAAGTGTGAAATAACCAACATAACGGTAACCATCTATATTGATTACACCATTCGCAAGTTCATTTGAATTAGCTACTGTTGTTTGAGTGTTGTAACGTACTAACTCTTTGTTTTCAAAGGCGAATGATTGATAAGGCATAACGATACTTTGCCCCATAGCTCCGATTAATACTACACTAAGTACTTTGTTTCTGTGTTTTTTCGACATTAAAAGAACTACTAAAACTGCAGTACCAATTCCAAGTCCAGCGACTGGTAATGAACTTTGTCCAGTACTTGGCAGTGATTTTAATTCAGTTGAAGGTTTAGTAGAAGTTTGTGCTTCTTTTTTATAAACCATGTAGTATGTTTCATCTTGTTTAACATTAGTAGGTATACTTCGTTTAACTAAAGTTTTTTCTGCATCGGTCAATTCGTTTTCAGCTAGATAAGTATATTTAACGCTTGTGTTGTTTTCATTTGCAAGTGCTTCGCTTGGTACATAGCTTCCAAAAAATAAAGCCCCGATAACAACCGGTGCTGCACCAAGAGATAATTTTCTAATTGAAAACTTTAAAATTTTATTATTATTTTCATTTTTCTTTCGCATAAAAAATCTTCTCCTATAATTTATTTGTTGCTAGTTAATTTTACCAAAAAAGAGGTGTAATTGCAATTAATCTAACTTGTTTAAAGTAGTAAAGATTTTTAAAGTTTTGAAAGTTTAAAATATAAAAATCATACTTATTTGGCTGAAGATTATAAAACGAATATAACACCAAGAGGTTCTGTATCACAACAAACTTTTGTGGGATGATAAAATTTATAAATAATTAATATTTTTAGAAGATAGGATATTTAAGTGTCTATAATGTTCAGAAGATTAGGGTTATAAAGGTTGAAAAGAGTTAATTTTTATTATAATAAAAGATATATAATATCAAGGATAGTTAAATTAATTACAAAATTGTTGAGATAGTTGCGGTAATAAAGAAAATATGTTATAATATTATATGTAAGTTGTATTAGTACAGTGTGTTTGAATGAATTCAAACAAGGATAATTAAATTTAATCAAAATTAAAGAAAGGATAATTTTTATGGACGGGGATAGGACCAAGAAAAAAAATAAGAATACAGTGGTAAAAAAAGCTGTTAGTTTAGAGACGTTTATTTTTCTAGCTATATTTTTCTTGATATTTGGATTTATGGCAAGGAAAATGGGGACGCCACTTATGTTTAAAACTATGATGGCTACTGCGCACGACTTATTACTGAATACAGTATTTTTCATTATGGCGATGGCAGTTATTGCTGGAGCAATCAGCGCACTGTTATCAGAGTTTGGAGCAATTGCATTAATTAATAAAATATTTGCACCGCTTATGAAACCACTTTGGGGGATGCCGGGAGCAAGTGTAACTGGAGCAGTTGCTACTTATTTATCGGATAATCCAGCAATTATTCCGTTTGCGAAAGATAAGCGTTTTGTAGCGTTCTTTAAAAAATATCAGGTACCAGCATTATGTAACTTAGGTACAGCCTTCGGAATGGGACTTATTGTAACGATGTTTATGATGGGGCAAGGAGAAGGATTTATCAAAGCAGCAATTATAGGTAATGTTGGAGCGATATTAGGTAGTATTATAAGTGTTCGTTTAATGTTAAGAGAAACTAAAAAATACTATGGTGACGAAGCGGAAGATCCAGTAGTAGAATTAGACGGCGAAGAAGAAGCGCCTGATAAAGTAAGAATAGTTCGTGATGGTAACATGTTCCAACGAGTTTTAGATACTATTTTAGAAGGTGGAAAAACAGGAGTAGAAATGGGAATGGCAATTATCCCAGGGGTACTGATTGTTTGTACTTTTGTGATGATGTTAACATTTAAAATGCCAGCTGGAGGATATACAGGAGCAGCGTATGAGGGAGTTGGTTTCTTACCTTGGTTAGGAGAAAAACTAACATTCATATTAGAACCATTATTCGGATTCCATTCAGCAG
This sequence comes from Gemella parahaemolysans, assembly GCF_053758945.1. NCBI lineage: Bacteria > Bacillati > Bacillota > Bacilli > Caryophanales > Gemellaceae > Gemella > Gemella parahaemolysans. The sequence goes on along the minus strand of NZ_JBSMTP010000016.1, from coordinate 16,383 downwards.
AAGCAATAGCCTTCCCGATAACGGCATTAGGAGCTGTAGGTGGAGCAATTTCTCTAGTGCCTGAATTCTTAAGAAGCGGTCTTATTGGACCGAATGATATCGCGGTATTTACAGCGATGGGTATGTGTTGGAGTGGATACTTAAGTACACATATCGGTATGATGGATGCTCTTGGAGTAAGAAAACTATCTTCAAAAGCAATTTTATCTCATACAATAGGTGGTATAGCAGCAGGAGTTATTGCGCACTACCTGTTCCTATTATTAGGATAACATATTTAAATAAATGGCTGAGAAAAGACGTAACTTTAGAGGAGGTTGCGTCTTTTTTATAGTATTAAGGGATGAGAGTGTGTTGTTAAAAAATATAGAAATATTATCGTTTTAACTTTAGATTATAGTTGCTTAAATGTATTAAGTTTGCTATAGTAAAGTTGATTGAAATAATAGACATGTGGAGGAAAAGATGACAAAAAAAGATAACTTTAGAAGGAAGCAGTATTTCTCAATAAGAAAATATAAGATGGGAGCTTATTCGGTATTATTGGGAACAAGTTTGTTTTTTTCTTTAAACTACGTTAGCGAAGCTAAGGCAGCAGAAGTGAAGGAAGTTACCACTCATGCGGTAGATAAAGATAGCTTATCAGATCAGATAAAAAATCAATTGAAAATTTTTGAAGAAAATAAAATAGAAGTTGAAAAGGATAAAGAGTATTATTTTGTATATAAAAAAAATAATTTATTGCCTAATACAGGAAGTCTGTCAACAGGGACAGCACTTCTAGGTGGAGCGCTATTATTAGTATGTTTAACATTGGTAAAAAAAAGAAAAGGTAAATTAATTTTTTTAGTTAGCATGTTAACTATAAGTGGAAGTGTTAGTCAAGCAATAGCGTTAAGTGATTTTGAAGAAATAAGTCCAGAGATTGTTAAAGTGGTAAATGGTGGAATGTTACCTAATCCGGACCTTGTTAATGGATATAGTTTTACAGGATTCTATTTTAAAAGAGAGATTCAAGCGAATAAGATGCAACCTCTATTTGAAGATATGACGGTAAAAGAAATTGCTACATCATCAACAGCCGAGAAAGGTGAAAGCTTAGTGCAACCCGAGAATCCAGAAGGAGTGGTAAGTGAAAAAGGTGAGAGCTTAGTGCAACCCGAGAATCCAGAAGCAGTAGTAAGCGAGAAAGGCGAAGCGTTAGTCCAGTCCGAGAATCCAGAAGGAGTAGTAAGCGAGAAAGGCGAAGCGTTAGTCCAGCCCGAGAATCCAGAAGGAGTAGTGAGTGAGAAAGGCGAAGCGTTAGTCCAGCCCGAGAATCCAGAAGGAGTGGTAAGTGAAAAAGGTGAAGCGTTAGTCCAGCCCGAGAATCCAGAAGGTGTGGTGAGCGAGAAAGGCGAAGCGTTAGTCCAGCCTGAGAATCCAGAAGGTGTGGTGAGCGAGAAAGGCGAAGCGTTAGTCCAGCCCGAGAATCCAGAAGCAGTAGTAAGCGAGAAAGGTGAAGCGTTAGTGCAACCCGAGAATCCAGAAGGTGTGGTGAGTGAGAAAGGTGAAGCGTTAGTCCAGCCCGAGAATCCAGAAGGAGTAGTGAGTGAGAAAGGCGAAGCGTTAGTCCAGCCCGAGAATCCAGAAGGAGTAGTGAGTGAGAAAGGCGAAAGTTTAGTACAACCCGAGAACCCAGAATTTGGAATAAAACCAACTCCGGAACAACCGGTACTAGACGTAAAGCCAGCGCCAGAGGAAACACCAATATTCGATGAAAAACCAAATCCAGACGTAAAACCAGTACCAGAGGATAAAGTGGATGTAAAGCCGACTATACCAGGCCCGATAATTAATGAAAAAGAATTAGACTATAAAATAATTTATAAAGCATCACCAGACTTAAGTTATAATAAGCAACAAGTAGAAACACCAGGTGAAAAAGGTAAGGAAGTAACTACTACTTCGTATACTCTTGATAAATCTACTGGAAAAATAGTAGAAAATATTTCTACAAAAATAGAAAAACAATCAGTAAATAAAGTTGTAAAAGTTGGGAATGTGGAAAAAATAATAACTACTGTAGAAATCACAGAGACGAGAAAAGATGCCCCTGAACTTCCAAAAGGAAAAGAAGTAGTTGAAGATGCAGGTGAACAAGGTGAAATAACAACGACTAAAACTTATGAAGTTAACCCTGAAACTGGGGAATTAACTAATCCAACAGAAAAAACTGAAACAACTAAAGCTATGCGACAAAAAATAATCTTGGTTGGAACAAAAGAAGACAAACCGCACTTATTGCCAGTTAATAGCGAATTAGAAAATGCAGTAAATGTAACGGAAGCTACTGTGGAAATGAAAAATGTAGACTTGTTAACGAACGAAAAGTTAAAAGCGCAGTTAGCTCCATCGGATATAGAAATAAACCGAGATTTATACTTGAAACGAAAAGAATTACAAAAAACTAATCCAGCGATAACTGATGCAGAAGTAAAAGAGGTTTTACGAAAAGAGTATCTAGAGAAACTATCTATCAAAGAAACACTAGAAGAAACAAAACAAAATCTAGATGAAAATCTTAAAAAAGTTGCGGCGCACACATTGAGTGTTATTGGAGATACTCCACAAAATAGAGAAAAAGTAAAACGTGATATTGAAGATAATAAAGAGAGAATATTACTAGGATTATCATATATAAACAGATTTTATAATATTGATTTTGGAGATACTAATATCCGTGATATATTAGCGTACAACCCAAGCTCGTTTGGTAAAAAAGACGTTACTTCTCTAGATTGGTTAAAACACCTTGGATCTATGAGTTATGACGAGCTAAAACTTACTAATAGCCCAAAAACATTTGAGAAATATTTCGGAAAAGTAACGGATAAACAAACATTATTAGATTTCCTAGATTACAATAGAACTACATTCACTAATATGGATGGGGATACGTGGTTAAAGAAAGCTAGTCGAGCTATTGTAGTTGAAAAAGCTTCGAAGCAAAAATCTGATGAGAAGGTCGGGTTATATACTAAATTAACTACTGATCCTGAAAAATATGGAGCTGAAGGACTTCAAATAATAAACAGAAGACAACAAAATATTGCTACATTGTTAGGTTTGGTGAATATTAAAGAACCAAGTGTGTATGCTATAACTAATATAGCGACGGTGACTTACGGAAACATCGGAACGTACATGGATACTTCTTTAGAGAAAACGAATAAAGCTAAGTATACCGAAGAGCTTAATAAGGTTAAAGAATTGATAGAATTAACTGCGACAAGGCAGGCTAATTATATTGATACTTTATATAGAATAACAAAATCGGAAAATCGTCCGAAATTAATTACTAATAGAGTAATTATAGACACGATGAAGAAATATACTGAGGATACAACTGCTGGAATAGCTAAAACATGGTCTAAAGATTCAGGACCAACAGCGGATAAAGGTGTTAAAGACTTCATGACACCATTAGGAATGTACTCGCCATCGCAAATTGTAGGAGCTGAGGCGAACGGAGTAGGTGTGCGTTACTTCATAGATAGAGTTCTAGACGATAGAGGTTCAGCGACTTACTCTCACGAAATGACGCATTTATTAGACAGAACGGTATTATTCAATAATCATGGCCGTCGAGATGGTACAGCTGCAGAATTTTATGCTAGAGGAATCTTTGAGAATTCATATACACCAGAAAAAGATACGTATTTCAACTTAAACTTTGTTTACGATGAAAGTAATAAAAATGGTTTCTACAACAAAACACCAGATAGATTTAAAACAGCTGAAGATTTGAAATCTTATATGCATGGAAGTTTTGATGTGCTGTATAGTTTAGATTATCTAGAAGCAGAAGCAACAAAACAACTTACAGCGGAAGATAAGACTAAATATTTCAAAAAAATAACTCCAATAAATTCAACTGGGACTAGAACACCTGTAGCATATACAAACCAGGCGGTTAAAGCTACGCACAATAGTGAAAAAATCTCAGAAATCACACTGGCAGAAGCGGAAAAACTAACTGATATTAATAGTTTAATCGATAATAATATTCTAGTGAACCGTTACATTATAAGTGGATTTAATGGTAAAGGTGACATAAAAGCTAATGGATATTATTTTGTAGATATGTTTGATACTATTTTTGGAGTAAGTGAAAACCCTCAAGGTATGAGTGGTGATATTACATTCAGAAAACAAGCTTTTGAACTTATGGGCGCTCTAGGATATTATGAAGGATTTGTACCTTATGTATCAAATCAGTATAAGCAACAAGCTGAAGCAGAGGGAGTACCGTTATCGGACAAATATATTTTTGATAAAATTCTAAGAAAATCGTATGTGGAGTTTAAAAAAGAACAAATTAATGAACGTGTTACAAAATTAGATAGACTAAAACCAATTACGATAAATTACAATGGAAAAGAAGTAGTCATAGATAGTCCGGAAAAATTAAAAAAACTTATGGAACAAGCTGTTCGAGAAGAAATGACTCAAATAAATCAAGGTAACACAACGGCTCAGAGACTTTCATATATAGAAACTCCGGTGCAAAAACTTAAAAAAGAAATCTATAAAGCATATTTAAGACAATCGCAAGACTTTACAGAGTCTATTTATAAAAACTAAAAAATAGACAGTAAGGTCAACAAATTTAAACTTAAAAACCAGACTTAGTATAGCGTAGTAGTTTTAATGACTGCTACGTTATCATTTTTTATTTTTTATTGAACATCTTCTTTTTGAGGAGTATAATTAAGCTATATGTACTTTTTTACAAATATTATAAAAGGGGAAATCTTTTATGGAAAGATTTAAGAGTGTTAATTTTTATTATACCTTAGGTATAATGTTAGTTATTTCGTTAGCTGCGAAATATCTTGCGCAAGTACCAGCGTTAAAACTTTTTGGACACTTGGTAATTGCGCTTGTTATTGGTATGGTGTTGCAAACATCGAAAGGATTAAAGGAACAGGTTAAGGCGGATATTCCGTTTATAAGTAATAAGTTCTTGCGCCTGGGGATAATTTTATTAGGGTTTAAGCTAGCGTTAGATAGACTTTTAACTGAAGGAAAGAAAACATTAGTTGTTGCCTTCTTTATTGTACTATTTATGATTACTTTAACTTACTTTATGTGTCGTGCGTTTAAAGTAGATCACGAACTCGCCCTACTTTCTTCATGTGGTTGTGGTATCTGCGGTGCTGCGGCAGTTATGGGGGTCAGTGGTCAGCTTCGTGCGAAAACTGATAATAGTGTCCTTGCTGTTGCGGTAGTTGCAATCTTGGGTACAGTATTTACCTTGATAGAAGTAACCTTACAACCCTATTTAGGTCTCGATGCATACAATTACGGAGTATTTACTGGAGGAAGTCTTCATGAAATAGCTCATGCAGTTGCGGCAGGAGGTGCAGGAGGTCAAGTAGCTCTAGATGCTGCGATTCTTACTAAGTTATCTCGTGTGCTTATGCTTATAGTCGTTGCAGGTGTGCTAATTGTAGTTAATAAAAAGACTCAAGATGAAACAAAAGGTAAGGTGCCGATGCCGTACTTTATTCTAGGGTTTATCTTTATGAGTATTTTAGGAAGTTATGTTACTTTCTTAAAACCACTAGCGCCTTATTTCGTCGATGCAGCGTATATCTTCTTAGGTATGGCAATGGCGGCTCTTGGTATGAGTGTAAACTTTAAAGTTATTAAAGAACGTGGTGTGCGAGTATTCACAGCGTGCTTCTTATCATCTGTGATCTTGATGATAGTTTGCTACGTGGTTGCTAGATTTATTTTCTAATGAGAAGATTAAGAGTGTTTTCTAGGAAGAATAGCTAGATGGAATAAAAATAAAAAATCGATAGAGGAGAATATTTATGACAATTACTAATCTTTTAGGGATAAAATATCCGATTTTTCAAGGAGCAATGGCTCAAATAGCGAGACATGAACTTGTTTCAGCGGTATCTAATGCTGGAGCGTTAGGAATACTTGCCTCAGGAGGAGTAAATCCTGAAGAGTTACGAAAAGAGATTCAACAATGTAAAGAACTTACAGATAAACCTTTTGCGGTTAATCTAATGCTTATGATGCCGAATATCGATGAAATAATTGATGTTGTTATTGAAGAAGGTGTTAAAATCGTCACAACAGGGGCAGGAACACCTAGAAAATTCATGCCACGCCTAAAAGAAGCGGGGATAAAAGTTATTCCAGTTATTCCTTCTGTGAAAGCTGCGAAGAAAATGGAAGAGTTAGGTTGTGATGCAGTCGTTGTCGAAGGAATGGAAGCTGGAGGACACGTTGGAACTAGTACGACTATGGCGCTATTGCCACAGGTAACGAGTGCGGTGAATATTCCTGTTATTGCAGCTGGTGGTATTGCTGATGGACGCGGAATGGCTGCGGCGTATTGTTTAGGAGCTAGTGGAGTTCAGATGGGAACTGTATTTTTAGCTTCAGAAGAATGTCCAGTGACAGATGCATATAAAAATATGATCTTAGAAGCGGTTGATACATCGACTACGCTAACTGGAGAGAAATTCGGAGCACCTGTTCGTGGTATTAAAAACGGACTTACAAAAAGATATCACGAATTAGAAGAACAATCTTCAACACTTATGGAATTAGAAGAGTTAACGTTGGGGTCATTAAGACGTGCTGTTTATGATGGTGACGTAGAAAATGGTTCTGTAATGGCAGGGCAAATAGCGGGATTGGTAACTGAAGTGCGTCCTGTAAAAAATATAATAGAAGATGTATTAAATGAGGCGAAAGAAGTATTGAATCGTACAGAAATATAATGAAGAAGTAGTTTAGAAGTTGATAGATTTTAGTCTGCTACTAAGAAAAAATGTTCTATAAAGAATATGAAGACAACAAAAATGTCCCTGAAGAACTATTTATCAAGGGAGTATGATATTTTCTTTAACAACATTTTTATTAACATATCTTGTAATGAAACTGGTAAAATTATTAGTAAATATTCCGAGTACATTCTACACATTATCTACTCATCGAAAAGGATACTGCCTTATTATAAAAGAAAGAGGAGATTATTAATTAGCTGCAATTAACAGAAATTGTAGAATTAATATAATGTTTTCCTGAAATTAAGAAAACACTCAAAGAAATAATTTTTAATTAATTATTCTTTGGGTGTTTTTTATATGAATTCTTGTTATTTCTTATTTAATAATTTTACTACTTTAAAGTATAATACTCACGAGTAGCAAAAAAATTGATTAAACTAATTTTAAAAATAATTTTTGCGGATTGAGTGATAAACAGTATTTAATTGTTTATTATAAATGATAGAAATCACCCATCAATCATGTGAAAAAATTTTTGTGGAGAAGATTTAAAAATCTTAGCTAATTTTTGTTTATAAGTGTTTTGAAAACATCTTAGAAATAACTTTGAAAATAAAAAAACGCTCATCATTTAGAAAAACAATCAAATATTAAAACTAAAACACTCATATTAATCATTTATTTTGATTATTTATGAGTGTTTTTGCTTGAATTTGATTGAATAGCTATATTATATTAGATATAATAATCATGGGAGTTAGGAGAGAAGACATTGGTAAATGAAAGATGGAATAAAATTTTAGATTTATTAGATGAGAGAGGTTCATTGAATCTAAAGGAGTTGATGGAACATTGTAATGTTTCGGAAGCTACAATAAGACGAGATCTTACAAATCTAGAAGATAAGAACTTATTATATAGAACACATGGTGGTGCGATGAAACGCTCAGCAGCCCGAGGAAGTGAAGAAAGTGTCGAAGTAAAACGTGCAGACTTTCTACAGGAAAAAAGAGAGATTGCGAAGTACATTTGTAATAATATATTACAATCAGGACAGACGATTTATCTTGATGCGGGGACATCAACATATGAAATGATAGAATACCTTCGTGGTAGAAGAATAACTGTTGTGACGAATTCAACATATCATTTACAGAAACTAATTAATAACAAAATTCATACAATAATATTAGGTGGAACGATAAAACATTCTACACAAGCTGTTATCGGTCCGGTCGCTATTGAACAACTGAAGAAATACAGCTTTGATATGTGTTTTGTAGGTTGCAATGGGATAGATGAAACTTTTGGTGTAACGACAGCTGAAGAAAATGAATCATTCATCAAAGCAACGGCGTTAAAAAATAGTAAGAGAAAATACATTCTTGCTGATAAGTCAAAATTCGGACATAAAAAATTCCAAAAATTCGCCGAATTAGATGATGTAATCATTGTATCTTATGAAGTCCCAGAACAATATAAGAAATTTAAAAATATAATAGAAGTAAAAAGTATAAAGGAGGACTAATAATGTATTATACAATTACTTTAAATCCAGCTGTTGACATGCTGACAACGGCGGAAAATTTCGCACTTGGAAAACTAAATAGAACCCAAGAAGCGAAGTACGTAGTAGGTGGAAAAGGTATTAATATCTCTATCTTACTTAACAATGTTGGTGTTGATAGTAAGGCGTGGGGATTTGTCGCTGGATTCACGGGATATTTTATAAAATCAGAACTAGATAACCTAGGTGTGAAACATGATTTTGTAGAAACACGTGGAGCGACTAGAATCAACATGAAGTTAACTACAGAAACAGAGACTGAAATTAACGGACAAAGTAGTAGTGTAAACCTAGATAACGTGAGTGACTTTTTTACTAAATTAGAAGTGTTGACTAAAGAAGATGTGGTATTTTTATCAGGTAATGTTATCGCGGGAATGGGAGTGAAAGACTTTAAAGCTATAGCGAAGAAAGTATCTACTTCAGGAGCTACATTAGTAGTAGACAGTAATAAAGAGTTGGTATTAGATACGCTTCAATACAAACCATTCGTGGTTAAACCGAATGAATTTGAACTTGGTGAAATGTTTGGAGTAACTTTAAACAGTATAGAAGAAATCTTACAATATGCTGAAAAATTACAAGAACGTGGAGCGAAAAATGTCCTTGTTTCACGTGGAGCAGACGGAGCTTTACTATTAACTGAAGATAAAGAAGTATTTGAGGTTAATGTAGCTAAAGGTAAGATAGTATCGACTGTTGCGGCAGGGGATAGTATGCTTGCGATGTTCGTTGCAAAATACAATGAAACAAAAAACTACCAAGAAGCTCTACGCTATGCATCGGCTGCAGGTGGTGCAACATCATTCTCAGTAGGAGTAGGAAGTAAAAAGCTAATTGAGGAGTTGTTGCCACAAATCGAAGTTGAAAAATTAAAATAAAGTTTCGATAGATTGATGGTGGTGGATGACCTAAAAGTCCTAAATTTTTAAAAAGTGTTTATTATACATCATAGACGCAGTGGTTTATTGATATCTAAATTCGCTTAATAAAAGCTCTTTAGATACCTAATAAACTGCGCGGGGGTGACTCAACGAAATCTTGTTTCTTTGAAATCACGATTTTGGAGTCACTCCCAAATTGAAGTTAAAAAATTAAAATAAAATTTCGATAGGTTGTCGGTGAGTGAATTAGTAATTAACCCTACAATTTGAAGTTGAAATAAATTATTTACAGAAAAAACAAAAATAAGTTAAAAATATTTCCTCGGAAATATATAATTAACAAAGGAGAAAGAAATGAAATTAACAGATGTTCTAAATTATGACTTAGTTCAATTCGGATTCAGAGCTGCTGATAAAAAAGAAGCTCTGGATAAACTAACAAGCATGTTAGTGGAAAAAAATATTATTGCTAGTAAAGAAAACTTCTTAAACGCGCTACTAGCTCGTGAAGCTCAATCAACTACAGGAGTAGGAGAAAACGTAGCTATCCCTCATGCTAAAAGTACAGACTTTAACAAAGCGATGATCGTTTATGCGAAAAGTGAAGAGGGTGTTGAGTGGGAAAGCTTTGATGGACAACCTGCAAAACACATCTTTATGATCTGTGCACCAGACGGTGGAGCGGACGAGCATCTTAAAGCTTTAGCTTCATTATCACAAGCTCTTATGGATGCAGATGTAAAAGCAGGATTAGATGCAGCTACAACTAAAGCAGATGTAGAAAAAGTATTCGCAGACTTCGTAGCGAAAACAGAAGTTCCAAAAGAGGAAGAAAAACCAGCAGCTCCAAGTGGAGAAAAACCATATATCATCGCGGTAACAGCTTGTCCAACAGGTATCGCCCACACATTCATGGCTGCGGAAAAAATTAAAGAAACAGCCAAAGCGATGGGACTAGATGTTAAAGTAGAAACAAACGGTCAGATTGGTGTAGAAAACAAACTTATAAAAGAAGACATTGAAAGAGCTGTAGGAATTATCGTTGCGGCAGATAAGAAAGTAGAAGTTGCACGTTTTGATGGATGCCCAACAATTATGACAAAAGTTGCAGACGGAATTAACAAACCAGAAGAACTTATCCAAACAATCTTAGATGGGAAAGCGCCTATCTACAAACATGACGGAGCGGCAGAAGATTCAGAAGATTCTTCAGCAAATGAAAGTATCGGGCGTCGTGCTTATAAACACCTAATGGAAGGTGTAAGTAACATGCTGCCATTCGTAGTAGCTGGTGGTATTCTTATCGCACTATCATTCATCTGGGGTATTAACTCATTTGATCCGAAAGATCCATCTTACAACAAAGTTGCAGAAGTGTTATTCTACTTCGGTAAAATTTCATTTAGTATGATGTTACCAATCCTAGCTGGATTCATCGGTCGTTCTATTGCTGATCGTCCTGGATTCATCGTTGGTATGATTGGTGGTATTTTAGCAGATCCAAGTATTTTAGGTCTGAAAAGTGATTTATTAGCGTACACTCCTTCAGGATTCTTAGGAGCGTTAGTAGCCGGGTTCTTAGCTGGTGGTATTATTCACGTATTAAAAATTTCATTCAGCTGGATGCCGCGTTCATTAGATGGTATTAAACCAATCTTCCTATTCCCTATCTTAGGGTCGCTAATCATGGGATTACTAATGATTTTCTTAATCAATGCGCCAATGGCAAGTGTCATGGAAGGATTAAAACACTTCATCGAAAGCCTTAGCGGAAGCGGTAAATTCATTCTTGGATTTGTAGTAGCTGCGATGATGGCTATCGACATGGGTGGTCCAATTAACAAAGCTGCTTACGTAACAGGTACAGCGCTATTAACATCTGCAGGAGCAGCAGGGAGTGATGTAATGGCTGCGGTTATGATTGGGGGTATGGTACCTCCATTAGCAATCGCAATCTCAGCTACAATCAACAAAAATATCTGGCCAAAAGCTCAACGTAGTGGAGCATTAGTAAACTACGTAATGGGATTATCATTCATCACAGAAGGAGCTATTCCATTCGCAGCAAGTAACCCGGCACGTGTTATTCCACCATTATTCATCTCAAGTGGTATCGCTGGAGCGTTAAGTATGACTTTTGGTGCAGTATCAAAAGCTCCTCACGGAGGAATATTCGCTATTGCTGCAGGAGCTGTAAGTAACCCACTTATGTATCTATTAGCTTTACTAATAGGAGCAGTATTAGGTGCATTACTACTAATTGCATCATTAAGCTTTGGTAAAAAGATAGTAAAATAAGATTTTAAATTAAATAATATATTATAGAAAAAACACTACTTTATTAAATTCTTAGGGTAGTTTGACTGTTGATAAATTCAGGTTATGTATGAATCAACGGTCTTTTTTTATTTAGGGAGAAGATGGAAATAATATGATATGAATTTTGTTGTATTTTGTCAAAGAAGAATATTAATTTGTAGTTTAATAAATAGATTTATAGTATAGGTGGTGAAAAGTTAAAATGATATCAGAAATTAATAGCAAGAAAAAATTATATTTGTTATATCAATAAATAGTAAAAATAATAATTATAGTTAGAATACTGTCAATATATCGAAAATATATAATTCTTTTATAGGTGAAACTATATATTTAAATTAAGGGGGAAAAAATATACTGGAAAATACATATAATTATTAAAAAATTACGAGTATATATATTCTGATGTTGTTGTATGAAAATAATAAAAAATATTTTATTATAAGAATGTATAGATAAAGAATAATGCTAATATTTAAAATATATTATAGTTTTATTAAAAGTAATATAAGAAAAAAGTTATATCTAAAACTTTTAAAAGTTGAATATGCATTCAAAAAGTGATAAAATACATAGTGAAAGGGGGTACATATAAAATTAAATCTATAGCCTTAAATATTTAAGAAAATATTTAAGGTAGGTTTTAGGTATCTATGTAATAATAGTTTAGTTAAAAATTCAAACTAGGAGGAGATAATATAAATGAAAAATAAATCATTAAAATACAACATAGAAAATTCAAGCCGAGAAAAAGTGACTCGTTTTTCTATTCGTAAAGTTAGTTTTGGTGCAGCCAGCGTAGCGGTATCAGCTTTATTCATGGCATTAGGACAAGGTTCAGCATCAGCAGCTGATACTAACACAACAACAGAAGCTAATGTAACAAACGCAGCGACAACTAGCAACACAACAGCACAGGATAATAAAAAGGAAGAGGTAGCGGCGCCAGTAGCAACAACTACTGCACCGACAACCCCAACAACAGCAGAAAAAGCAGCTGAAAAAATCAATGAAAAATTAGCAACAGAAACAAACACTACAGAAAATAAAGAGCAAACAACACCAAAAGCTCAAGAAACATCTAACACAACAGCAGAAACAACAAAACCTGCAGAAGCGACTGCAGCGACAACAGAAAGTAACAAACCAAAATCACGTAAGAGACGTGCGGTGGAATCAGATCCAGCGGCAACGACGACAACAGATGAAGATGATCCATCTGTAAACGCTAAAAACGTAGAGGTAGTTAACCCATATTTTGAAGCCAATGGTACACCAACTAAAGAAGAAAAATTCAAAGTAATTAATTCATTTGACTTAATAGGTTGGAAATTGACTAACCCTAATCAAACAAAAGTTGTTATCGCGAATGGGAAGGCTTCATCTTATGGTGGGTATGGAAGTGTAGTTGATCAGACTCACCCATATGGAATTCCATTGGCACTATATACGGTAAAAAATGATCCAAGTAGTAAGAGTGATAAATTTGGTGGTGTTTATCAAGACATCGATGTGAAACCTGGTCAAGAGATTGTTATTGGTCAAAACACAACTTCTTATGGTGGATTTGGAACTAAAAATAATAGAACTAAATTGACAGTTTCTTATCCTGAAAAAGGAAATCAAGAGCAAGCTAATCTTATTTGGCGTCCATTAGTATCACCATACTCAGGAGTATTCACAGTACCTAAAGGAGTAACAAAAATTCGTGTTCGTTTAGAAGCTGGCCCAGAAGGAATTAGCCAAGATGATAGTAGTAAAATTGAAATAGATGGACAAACATATTATGTAGGAGCCATGGTATCGAAATTATCTATTACAACAGGGGCGCACGTTGTAGCTAAAACACCAACTGTAAAATATGATGAAGTATCACCATCGGCAACAGCAACAACTGTAAGAGCTACAATTAGTGTAGATCTAGTAAACGAAGGACACGCTTATTCAGCAAATAATAAATATTCTGTAAAATTACCAGATAATGCGACTTATGTATCATCTGAAGGTGGAACAGCTGCAAATGTAAATAATGGTACTTTAAGTATCGATTATAAATCATTAGCACCTGGTGAGAAAAAAACATTAACATATACAGTAGATTTACCAGCAGATAAAGTAAGCTCTAATGATTTTAATGGAATTAGTACATGGAAAACAAATACAGCATTTAATGGATTAGAAGGAACAGTTGTAGGTGGTACTGTAATCGGTACACCTGGAGCGAAGATTCGTAATATTCCGGTAAAAACTCAAAATGTAACAGTTAACATGTATAAAACAGATTTAGAAAACAAAGTTAACGAATTAGAGACTAAATTAGCACAGCTAAATGAAAGTGACTATACTCCAGAAAGCTGGAAAGCGATGAAAGATCAACTTGCTACAGCTAAGCAAATTCTAAACGAAGAACAAGATAATGTACCTGTAGCTGATAGAAAAAATCAAGCTGAAATTAACGCTAAATTAGTATTATTAGAAAAAGAAAAAGCTAAATTAGACTTAGAGAAGGCAGCTAAAGATCAACTTGCAGCAATTGATGCAGTTGATGGTTCAGTAAAAGAAGAAAAAGAAGCAGCTAAAGCAAAAGTAATTGAAGCATTGGCAGCAGCTAAAAAAGCGGTAGATTCAGCAACAACAGAAGCTGATGTAACAGCAAAACTTACAGAAGAAACAAACAAAATCACACCGATACTTCCAGCAGAAGAAGTTAAGACAGCGGCGAAAAATGATATTCAAAGTATACTTGAAGAGAAGAAAACTCAAATAGCGGGTCGTTCAGATTTAACAACAGAAGAAAAAGAAGCAGCTGTAAAAGAAGCAGAACGTTTAGCTCAAGAAGCTAAAAATAGAGTAGATGCAGCAACTACTCAAGAATCTGTTGAACGTAACAAAGACCGTGGAGAGGAAAAAGTAGAAAAAGTAGATCCAGCAGCGAAAGCAAAACCAGCGGCAAAAGCAGCAATTGATGCAGCATTAAAAGCACAAGAAGCAGCAATTGATGCAAAACCTGATTCAACAAAAGAGGAAAAAGATGCAGCGAAGGAAGAAGCGCGAGCAAAAGCAGAAGAAGCTAAGAAAGCAATTGATGCAGCAGCCTCTAATGCGGATGTAACATCAGCTAAGGAAGCAGGAGTAGCAACTATTACACCTGTAGAACCAAAAGCAGAAGTAAAACCAGCAGCAAAACAAGCAATCGAAGATGCTTATAATGATAAAGTTGCAGAAATCGAAAAACGTCCAGAATTAACAACGGAAGAAAAAGAAGCAGCAAAAGCAGAAGCGCGTAAATTAGCAGATGCAGCAAAAACAAATGTTGATAAAGCGAAAACAGATGCGGGAGTCGCGGTAGCAGAGCAACAAGGAACTACAAAAGTAGCAGATGTAGATCCGGTAGCAAAAGCAAAACCAGCAGCGAAAGCAGCAATTGATGCAGCATTAAAAGCACAAGAAGCAGCAATTGATGCAAAAACTGATTCAACAAAAGAAGAAAAAGAAGCAGCAAAAGCAGAAGCACATGCAAAAGCAGAAGCAGCGAAAACAGCGATTGATGCAGCAGCTTCTAATGGGGATGTAACAACAGCAAAAGAAGCAGGAGTAGCAACTATTACACCTGTAGAACCAAAAGCGGAAGTAAAACCGGCAGCAAAACAAGCAATCGAAGATGCTTATAATGATAAAGTTGCAGAAATCGAGAAACGTCCTGAGTTAACAACAGAAGAAAAAGAAGCAGCAAAAGCAGAAGCACGTAAATTAGCAGATGCAGCAAAAGCAAATGTTGACAAAGCGAAAACAGATGATGCGGTAGCGACAGCAGAAGACAAAGGAACTACAAAAGTTGATAATGTAAATCCAGCAGCAAAAGCAAAACCAGCAGCAAAAGCAGCAATTGATGCGGCACTAAAAGCGCAAGAAAAAGCAATTGATGCAAAACCTGACTCAACAATAGAGGAAAAAGAAGCAGCGAAGGAAGAAGCACGAGCAAAAGCAGAAGCAGCAAAAGCAGCAATTGATGCAGCAGCTTCTAATGCGGACGTAACAACAGCAAAAGAAGCAGGAGTAGCAACTATTACACCTGTAGAACCAAAAGCGGAAGTAAAACCAGCAGCAAAACAAGCAATCGAAGATGCTTATAATAATAAAGTTGCAGAAATCGAAAAACGTTCAGATTTAACAACAGAAGAGAAAGAAGCAGCAAAAGCAGAAGCGCGTAAATTAGCAGATGCAGCAAAAGTAAATGTTGACAAAGCGAAAACAGATGATGCAGTAGCAGTTGCGGAAGAGAAAGGAACTACAAAAGTTGATAATGTAGATCCATTAGCAAAAGCAAAACCAGCAGCAAAAGCAGCAGTAGATGCAGCATTAGCAGAAAAAGAAAAAGCAATCGACGCTAACAACAAACTTTCAGACGCAGAAAAAGCAGCGGCGAAAGAAGAAGCTAAGAAAGCAGCAGACGAAGCTAAGAAAGCAATCGAAGCAGCAGCTGACCAAGCTGGAGTAGACGCAAAAGCAACTGAAGGAACAGATGCAGTAGCAGCAGTAAACCCAGTAGGAAAAGAAAAAGCGAAAGCAGCAGTAGATGCAGCATTAGCAGAAAAAGAAAAAGCAATCGAAGCTAACGACAAACTTTCAGATGCAGAAAAAACAGCAGCGAAAGAAGAAGCTAAGAAAGCAGCAGACGAAGCTAAGAAAGCAATCGAAGCAGCAGCTGACCAAGCTGGAGTAGACGCAAAAGCAACTGAAGGAACAGATGCAGTAGCAGCAGTAAACCCAGTAGGAAAAGAAAAAGCGAAAGCAGCAGTAGATGCAGCATTAG
>NZ_JBSMTP010000015.1:0-30104 GCF_053758945.1 Gemella parahaemolysans | reverse complement strand
CTAGGATGCTTAAGTCCTAAGCAATATAGAATAAAACATATGACTGTATAAATATAAAAAAGATAGCGTAGCAGTCATTATAACTACTACGCTATTCTAAGTCTAACTTTTTGGGGTCAGATCATTTAGCATATCTGTAAAGTCTTTTTCTTTTATATTATTTTCCTAACTCTGTTAAATCATACGGTGTTTGTTGATAAACTTGGTTTAACCAGTTGTGGTAGAATAAGTAAGCCACTCCACGCCATCTATTTTTAGGAGACTTCGTATCATCATTTCCTGGGTAATAGTTCACAGGAACTTCGATTGGAAGATTACTATTCTTATCACGTACATATTCATTATGAAGTGTATCTGCATCATATTCTATATGCCCTGTTACAAAAACCTTTCTAAGATCTTTAGTCGCAGCGATTAATGTCCCAACCTCTTCTGATCTTGCTAATACATCAAGTTCAGAAATAATAGGTAATTTCTCTTCTTCTATTTTAGTATGTCTAGAATGAGGGGCTAAGAAAGTATCTGTAAATCCTCGTGTTAATGTATGATTTTCTATAAGGACATCATGTTCAAAAACTCCAAATATCTTATCATCTACCTGCTCTTTTTTAACACCAAAGTGATAGTATAAACTAGCTTGAGCTGCCCAACAAATATTTAATGTTGAAAAGACATGAGTCTTACTCCATTCAAAAATGCTATTCAGTTCTCCCCAGTAATTTACATCTTCAAATTCTAATTGTTCAACAGGTGCTCCTGTAATAATAAGTCCGTCATAATATTTATCTTTCACTTCATCAAATGTTTTATAGAATTTCTCTAAATACGACTGTGCTGTATTTTTAGCAATGTGACTAGTCATATGAAGAAATTCTACAGTTATTTGAAGCGGAGAATTTCCTAAAAGTCTTAATAATTGACGTTCAGTTTCTTCTTTTTTAGGCATTAGATTCAAAATTAGAATTTTCAATGGTCGTATATCTTGATTCTTAGCTCTATTTTCTTCTATTACAACTACTCCCTCTTCTAATAATTTATTCTTTACCGGTAATTCATTTTGAATACATATTGGCATTGTATTATCTCCTTAACTCTTCTTAATCTTAAATAAAAAAACTCGTCACTATTACAAACTAATGCAATAGGGACGAGTTTATCGTGTTACCACCCATGTTTATGGATATAAATATCCACCTTAATCGGTACGTGTTCATACCGTTGTGCTATATCGCGCACCAACGTAATTACCTATTAGATAATTATTACTCCGAGACCATTTTCAATTACACCTCTTCTTACTTTCTCACACCAACCGAAAGCTCTCTGTTTTGAATTAATTATAATCTACTTATCTCTTCAATGTTTTACATATTAATTTACTTAATAGTATAAAGAATTTAACACTATTTGTCAATAGAAAGCATCTCAAAAATCTTAAAAGCAAAAAATCTTCATTTCTCTATTATCTATAAATTATTTGTTAAATTCTATAAGTTTAAATTTATTACCATCATAGTCAAGGACACTAACTGAAGTATTTACTATAACTCCACGTCCTACTTCTTTAATACCCTTTTGAGTTAAGAAAGAACGAATTAAACCACCATGACATACAGCCAATATTGTCTTATCTGGGTGTTCTTCATTCTTTTCTTTGAAGAATGCTTCTACTCTATCAGCTGCATCAGAATCTAGTTCCATTCCTCTCGTTTCCCCAGCCTTAAGACCAGCTCCATATTCAGCAAAAGAAACTCCTTCATATTCTCCATATGATTTTTCTATTAGTCTTTTATCTTTAATTACAGCTAATTTTTTATTATCTTCACTACTTGAATTATCTAGCATATATCTAGCAGTATCAAATGCTCTTCCTAAAGTGCTACTATACGCTATATCAATCTTATATCCTTCAATTTTTTTGCCAGCTGCAATTCCTTGACGAATTCCCTCTTCGTTTAGAGGAATATCAGTATGCCCTTGAACCATTTTATTTTTATTGTAATCTGTTTCTCCATGTCGTGCTAAAATTATACGCATATATTCTTCTCCTTTATTAAAAATAAGGGCGAAACTTATAGAAATTGATTTTTACTAAATCACAATCTTTAAGTCTCCCCTTGTTTTACCTATATATTAAATTTTTCTAATATAAACTCTTGTCCATCATAGTTTAAGATATTTAATCCAGTATTATCCACCAATGTAGTCGTATTTGGATATGCTCTTACTGCAGTTAAAAATATACGGATTAATGCACCATGACAAACAACTAAAATTGTTTCATCTTTATGTTTTAAATATTGTTCACTGAAAAATGAATTAACTCTCTCATAAACGTCTTCATCTTTTTCTACCGACTCTAGTCCTTGTTCAGATTCAAGTGCAGAAAAATACTCATCAAATGTACTTCCTTCAAAATCTCCAAAGAATTTTTCAATTAAACGCTCATCAGTAGTTATTTCTTTAGAAATATTTTGACTATTATTAGAGTTATCAAGCATAAGTCTAGCTGTTTCTACCGCTCTTTTCAAAGGACTACTAAATGCATAATCAATATTGTGATCACTTAGCTTTTCTCCCGCAGAAGTCGCTTGATTTCTACCAGTTTCATTTAATTCAATGTCACTGTGACCTTGGATTAATCTATTTTTATTATAATCTGTTTCGCCGTGTCTAACTAATAAAATTTTCATATCACTTACCTATTCAAAAATGAAATCCTCATCTTCAATTGATTCAACATTCATACTAACTACATATCCATCACCTTTAACACTGAAGAAATCATGGTTCTTAGTATTTGTATTCATCGCATTTTCAATAATTGGGTTAATTTCTTTATCTTCAAAGTACCCTGGGTATCCTAAGTTAGCTAATGCACGGTTAGCATTATATTCAACATAGTCTTTTACTTCTTCATATAAACCAATTTCATCATATATATCTTTAGTATATTTCAACTCATTTTCGTATAAATCTAATAGTAGTTTATACATTTCTTTTTCAGCACGTTCTTGCTCTTCTTGAGTAAGGGTTTTAAAGATTTCTTGAGCATCGAATCCTGTAAAACTTCCGTGGATAGTTTCATCTAATAAGATTTTACGAATAATTTCTCCAGAAGTAGTTACTTTACCTTGTCCAGCTAAATATAATGGATAGAAGAATCCACTATAGAAAATATAACTTTCTAAGAATACAGATGCTACACGAGCCATGTATAAGTCATATGTTGGCACTTCTGGCTTGAATAATTTCATATAATAATCTTCAATTAATTTCGCTTTAAATTGAAGTTCCGGATTACTTGGTACCCATTCATCTAGTAGATAGTCTGTTTCTTGTGAAGGAATTAATGACGTAAAGATAGTAGAATAACTTTTCGCATGAATTTGCTCCATCATTCCCATAAAGCTATAAACAGCTTGTTTTCTCATATCTTCAGTATGTAATGATACAAGTGGCATACCTTTATCACCTTGTTGAGTATCAAGACCAGTTAAACCAGCTAATACTTTTTTATAAGCTTCACGTTCTTTATCGTTTAAATCTTCATTCCAACTTTTAATATCTTTTGACACTTTAAACTCAGTATCAACCCAAAATTGTGCAATATTTTGACGCCAATACATGAAAGTTAAGTCATCTTGTTTATTCCAGTTTACTGCTTTCATAATTAGTAATTTTTCCTCTCTTTTCTATATAGAACAAGAAGTACATTCTTCTACTGAAAGTAGTTTGTTTCTTGTGTAATATAGTGATTTTAATCCTTTGTGATGTGCGTAAATATAATATCTTGCAAGTTCTCTTGTTGTAATATCAGAATTTACGAATAAAATCACAGAAATACCTTGGTCTACATGTTCTTGAATAACTGACATTAAGTCAATAAGTTTCATTTGATCCATGGTAAATGCTGATTTATAGAACCATTGAGTCTTTGGACTTAAATATGGCATTGGATAGAATGTTTCAGCATTACCATAACTTCTACGTTCAATTTTATCAACAATTGGTAATACACTTGATGTTGAGTTTTGAACATATGAAATACTTTGAGTTGGTGCAATAGCCATTCTATATGCATGATATAGACCATTTTCTTTTACTCTATTTTTTAGACTTCTCCAGTCTTCTTTTGTAGGAATATAAATTCCTTCGAATAATGCTTTTACTTTATCAGTTACAGGTAAATAATCATTTTCAATGTATTTTGTAAAGTACCTTCCATTGTAGTAATCTGATTTTTCAAAGTCTTTAAATGTTTCATTACGTTTTTTAGCAATTTGCATTGAACGTTCTAATGTATAGAAGTTCATCATCATGAAGAAGACATTAGCAAAATCTTTTGCTTCTTCACTTTCATAAGCTATCAAGTTTTTCGCTAAATATCCATTAAGGTTCATAGCTCCTAATCCAACAGAGTGGAATTCGTCATTAGCTTTTACTACACCTGGCGCATTTTTGATCTTAGTAGAATTACTTACAAATGTTAATGCATCCATACCTGAGTAAATAGATTCTTTAATTTTTTTACTTTCCATCACATTAACGATATTTAATGAAGCTAAGTTACAAGAAATATCACGTTTAATGATATCTCCTTCACCATAATCTTTAATTACTGAAGTTTCTTGTAATTGGAAAATCTCAGTACATAGGTTACTCATCTTAACTTGTCCAATTTCACGAAGTGCGTGATTTTTGTTCGCATTATCTTTGAACATTAAGTATGGGTATCCTGATTGTAATTGAGTTTGTGCTATTAAGTTAAGCATATCACGAGCATCGAATTTACGCTTCATAATATTTTCATTCGCTACAAATTTATCATAGTATTTAGCAATATCGATATCATCTAACACTAAACCATATTCTTCATAAATTGAATGAGGTCCAAACATATAGAAATCTTTATTCTCACGAGCTAAATCAAAGAATAATGATGGTACGATAATACCTGTAGAAATCGTTGGAAGACGTAATTCTTCATCGGCATTAACCTTCTTAGTATCTAAGAATTCTAATACGTCATAGTGGAAGATGTTTAAGTAAACAGCTCCAGCTCCTGGACGTTGTCCAAGTTGATCAGCATATGCAAAACCTTGTTCTAATGATTTTGCTACAGGAATAACACCTTTAGCTACTCCTTTAATACCTTTGATACTTTCACCACGTGCACGTAGTTTTGATAAGTTAATCGCAACTCCCCCACCGATTTTTGAAAGTTGTTTAGCAGTTGAATCGATGTAGTTAATAGAGTTAAGTGAATCACCTACTTCTAATAAGAAACATGATACTAACTCACCACGACGACTTCTTCCTGAGTTTAGGAATGTTGGTGTTGCTGGTTGTAATCTTTGCTCAAGCATTGAAATCATAAGCTCTTTTGCTAAAGCAACATCACCATCTGCTAAGTACATAGCTACGATAAATACGTGTTGGTTAAAGTTTTCTAAATATTGTTTTTTATCATTTGTTTTTAATGCATAGTCCTTATAGAACTTACTTGCTGCCATATAACTCTTAAATTCAAACTTAAAGTTTGCAGCTAATTCTAAACATTCTAAAATTTCATCTTCAATATACTTATCAAAGATATTATAGTAGTAATTTTCTTCTACTAAATATCTAAGTCTTTTAATTTCTGAGTTAAATGGCACTGTACGAAAGTCTACTTCACGAAGAAATTCTTCTATAGCTTCAACATCTTTCTCTAATTTGAAAAAGCCATTATCGCCTCTTTTTGTTACTTCATTATTTAGTTCAATATGGTTAAATTTCTCCATTCTTTACACTCTCCAAATATATTTTTTTAAATTCACTTATATCTTTTTTATTTCCATGTAATTCAATTTTCATTAGTAGTGGAATATTATACTCACTGCTAATAATTTCAGCAGCATTGGCAAATCGTTCACCCCAATTTTTATTTCCACTACCAACAACACCTTTTAAATGATTATGGTTCTCTTCTAAAAAACTAGCAACCGCAACCGGTACTTCTCCAAAGCCAAATGTTGGTGTTATAAGGATATAATCGAAATCTACATCATAATCAATATCCTGTAAATAAATTACATCTTCTTTGGGAATCTCACACATGTCTACAAATCTTTTACAATTTCCAGTCAATGAATAAACAATAATCTTCATTATTTCCTCACACTCCCACAAAAATATTTCCGAGGATTATTTCCCGGAAATTTCAAATATATATTTATTATACACTCTATTTTTTATTTTTTCAACGATTAATTTTCTGATGAAAAGGTTTGCTTCTTTTTTTGGAAATTTTTATATTAATTTAATATTTGTGAAGTTTATTATTTAGTGATAAAGGAATAAAAAAGAAAACTACTATAAGAAAAAAATTTTTCGACAATGTTCTTCACTAAAATAAAAAAAGAACTCCAAACATTTTTTGTTCAGGGCTCTTCTCTACAATTATTATATTAGTTTATTTTATTACTTTTTCTTCTAGCAAATTCTGAGAAATGAAATTTATCTACTCTATGACGACTTTCTGTGTAATGAAGAAAATCAGTTCCTTCTGTATAGACATCACTTCTCAATACCGCAATATGTTTATGACCTTTTAAATCAATATATGTTGTATCTTCCTCACTAACTGGTTCTATTTTAAAATCCTTATTTCCATATGAAATTTTTATACCTAAATCATTTTCTAAATACTCATATAATGATTCTTCTACACGATCTGTAGGCAATTCTTCAATTGCATTTTTATTTATATAATCTTTATCTAATATTACTGCTTCACCATCAACAATTCTTTGTCGAACTAAATAAATTAGTCTCTCACCTTGTTTTACAAGTCCTAGCCGAACAAGAAAATCTGGAGCATCAACTTCTTTATTTACTAATACTTTAGTTGTTGCTTCAACATCTTGAAATTGTCGACGTTCTTTAAAACTTAAAAGTCCTGTTACTGGTAATCTGTATCTATGAACATCCAAAACTATAGACCCCTTACCTTGAATTTTATGGATATACCCATTTTCTAATAATAATAACAATGCCTTTCTTATAGTTTCCCTAGAAACATCATATTCTCTTGCGAGTTCATTCTCACTTGGCAAAAGAGAATTAGACCTATATTGCCTATCCTCTATTTTTTCTCTTAACTCTAAATAGATCTTAAAAAACTTATTCATGATTTCCCCCAAAATAAATAACTATATGTATATATTTTAACATAAATCATGTAAATATTAAACTTTTTTTACTCAAAAACTTTTATAATTCTATATTTTTTGTTAAATTCTGTAAATATGTAAACCAAATTGAACGCTAACTTCTTAGCTTCACTATTATTTATATGTTATAATATTTAATGGAGGTATTTTTTATGAACAAATATATACGATTATCACTTATTTTTATCCAAAATTTTTCACTATTTATTAGTGCAATACTAGGAATAATATTTTACAATTGTTTTAACTTGGATTTTTATAAAAATTTCTATTCAAGAGAAAATTTAGCCCCTAAAATAGATACAACATATGATAAGTTAATAGAAAATACAACTAACCTTCTTGGGTATCTTAATGAAAAAAATAAGTTAAATACAGAGTGGTTTTCTCAAAAAGATATTTTACATATGGAAGATGTAAAGAGATTATATAATATAAATTTTTATATTATGATATCTTTTATTATAATTTTTATAATTTCTACTATATTAATAGTATTTCTTTTCAAAAAAAATACAATATTTTATATTACTAAAACTTTCAATAAGGTATTATTAGCATTTATTCTTTTAATTATTGTCTTAGCTGGTATTATTTCTTATAACTTCACTTCTTTTTGGATAAGATTTCACCAATTATTGTTTTCTAATGATCTTTGGTTACTAAGTCCAGATGAGTCTAATCTAATAAAAATGGTCCCTGAGGAATTTTTCATCAGTCTTATTACAACGATTATCTTGCACATATTAGTACTCTTTGTATCTCTTTTTGTATTAAACAATATTTTAAAAAAGAAGTTTAAAAAGATTTACTCATAGGTAATGTATTAAAAATTTAATTTATTGAAATTATGTGTTATAATAAATTTTAGTTTAATATTAATAAAACATGAAAGGACAAAATATGGCTCAAAATGATAAAAATATTGTTACTGAAGATAAAGTAACATTTAGATTATGCGATGATTGTCTTGGTGTTAATCTTAAAACTTTAATTCCAAAATTAAAAAAGAAAGCACCGAACGCTGAATTCATCATAGGATGTCAATCTTATTGTGGACCTGGAAGAACTCAAACATTTACCCTTGTAAATAGTAGAATCTGTATTGCTGATACTGAAGTCGAATTAATGCCATTAGTTGATGAAAAACTTAGAGATCGTATGAGTGCAGAAGATGAAGAAAAATATAGAAAACGTCTTGAACGTCGTCTTGAACGTACTTTTTACTTTATTATTCCTGAAAATACTACTATTAAAGTAGGAGACACAGTTGATTTAGGTAAAGATGGAATAATTGCTCGTAAAGCAGGACAATCTTATCTAGAAGATCTTGTTATCGAGGGTGAAGTAGATAATACTAAACCAGGAACTTATGAACTAGTATATAAAGTAATAATAGATGATAAAGAACATAAGAGAAAAAGGCTTATCACAGTCGTTGATGAAAACGTGTAATAAACATTCATAAAACAATAATGTATTAAACCTATAGACAAATACTAAGTAGTATGATTCTATAGGTTTTTCTTGATTTCTTCAAATAAATTAATACTGTTTTTTTTTGAAAATAGCGTTTACTTTTTTTGTAAATATGTTATAATATATATAAAGACATAGAAGTCGGAGGTTTTGATCATGGAAAATAAATATTCTAAAATTTTAGTCGCAGTAGACGGTTCTAAACAAGCTGAGTGGGCATTTACAAATGCTGTAGCTATAGCTCAAAGAAATGAGGATGCAGAATTATATATCGCTTCTGTTATTGATGCGACTATCGCAACTTCTGGTTTATCAGATCCATATATTTTCAACTCATTCTACAAACGTACAAAAGAATTAGTTGATAGCTACGTGGAAGCTGCTAAAGAAGCTGGATTAACTAAAGTATTCGGAATAGTTGAACAAGGAATTCCTAAAATTGTTCTTAGTGAAGATATCGTTGATGAAAAAGGTATCGACCTTGTAGTTTGTGGATCTTCTGGTTTAACTGGATTCAAACGTATGCTTATGGGATCAGTTTCTGAAGGTATCGTTAGATATGCTAAATCTGACGTAATTATTATTAAACAACGTTCTATCCCAGCAGATTTCGAGGCAACTATTGCTAAAAAATTCCAGGAAGAACAAGATAAATAAGTATCTCTAATATATTTAAATTAATAATTATTGATTTAAATTCATTTAAAATTTTTCCTTTTTAAAAGAAACGGCGCATGTTTATCATGAGTCGTTTCTTTTTTACTATATAAAATAGGACTGATACAATATCAGTCCATAACTTTTTAATATACTTTCTTCACTTTTAAACTATTATAATTAAAAGCGGAAAGTTGTACAGAATTTGGTCCAAAATACTTAGTATAATCATGAAGCTGTTGTTTATCATCATAAATATAAACTATATCTCCAATGCGTTCTTCATCACCTATTTCTACTACTAAGTGACTCATCATAGTTGAATAAATATTTCTTTCTTTATTATTAATTATACAAGTTTTCCCTTTTAACCTGTCTCTTAGTATTCCATCGCCATAACCAATATTAACGACCCCTACTTTCTTGTCACCATCAGCTATATATGAATTAGAATATCCAATGCATTCACCTTTATTTAATGTTACTATATTAATTATCTCACCATAAACAGTAATCGGGTTTTTAATAACTAAATCCCTAAGGGCTACTGGATTTTCCTTAACATTATATGGCATAGCTCCATAAAGAATTATACCTAATCTCTGATGTGTTGTTTTTTCAAAAGCACCGTCACGCAAGAATGATGCACTGTTTTGCAAGTGGACTACTTCAAATTCATGAACTTTCTGCGCTTCATCAAGAACTTCTAACACCAACCCTTTTTCTTTTTCATAGAAACCATCAAATTCATCCGCAAATGAAAAATGAGACCAAAATCCTTTTAATTTCAAACTATTTTTTTTACAGAAATCTATAATCTCTAACACTTCTTCCAAATTTCTTGCCCCTGCACGTCTCATACTACCAGCAAATTCCAACTGCAATGTTAAATCTTTTAGTCTTTCAAGATTTCCTTTTAAATATTCCAAACTCGATATATTTATCTCGATATTGTACTCTCTTGCTAAATCAAAGTCATAAGTTGGATTTAAAAGAAAGATATTAGCATCCTCACCAAGTGTTTCCCTTATTACTTTACACTCTTCTTCTTTTGTCGTAGCGAAATAATTAATTCCTACTTCTGAGTATAATTTTACACATTCTCTTAAATCTAAATTATATGCATTATTTTTAACTACAGCTATTATATCCTGTGCCTGTTCTTTTAAATTAATAGCGTTTTGTCGTATATTATTATAATTTAACTCAATTGTTGCCATAAAGGTCCTTTCTTAATTAGACGGGAGTGACTCAAAAATCGCGATTTTTAAATCACTCCCATTTATCTCACTAAAAAATCAAAAAATTACTCGTTATAATAATTCAATATACCAAGATAATATTGAACCCCTACTTTTAATATTTTTTCATCGAAGTTGAAAGTTGGTGTATGAAGTCCTGAAACATAGTTTTTCTCTTCATTTCTTAAACCTAAAAAGCTATAGTTTATAGGAGAAAGTCTACTGAAGAATGAGAAATCTTCTCCATATAGATAAGCTTCCTCTAACTCAATATAATCGATATTTTCTTTTTCAATAACTTCTTTAATCACTTGATAGGGAACTTCATCATTAATTACCGCTGGATATCCTTCAGCAAAGTCTACACGAATGCTTGCACCAGTTAGATGTTCAAGTCCAACACGAGTATTTTCAATCGCAGTTTTGATTGTCGCTAAATCTTCCATACTGTAAGTTCTAATAGTTCCTTCCATATATGCATTCTCGGCAACGACATTCATCGCATCCCCACCGTACATTTTACCAATATGAATAATGTTAGTGTTACGTGCTTTAGTATGTAACGCATTAAGTTTTAACATCTCTTGAAAGAACATTGTAGCTACATTAAGGGCATCAATTCCAGTATTTTTTAAACCTACGTGAGCTGCACGTCCTTTTATATAAATTCTATATTCATTAGCACTAGCCATAATTTCTTTCGGTTTAGAAACTATGTGCCCTTCAGGATAATCTGGATTCATATGTAAAGCATAACTTGCTAAAGTATTGTACGGTGAAAAATCAAAATCATTGATTAATAAATTACCGCCACCGAAAGTTTCTTCAGCAGGTTGAAATACAAAAATACTATTTACCTTTGTAGTATTATTTTTGTAATAGTCAGCCGCTTCTATAACACTTCCTAAAAGCATAGCCGTATGTCCATCATGACCACACGCGTGCATTACACCATCATTATTCGATTTAAAATCAACATCATTTTCCTCTGAAATAGGAAGTGCATCAATGTCCGCTCTAAACAAAATCGTATCTTTAGTTTCCACACTAGCTTTAAAAATCACTACTAGTCCTGTCTCAAGTGACTCTTGATATTCTATCCCGTATTCTTTTAAAACACTAGAAATAAATTCTTTTGTTTTATACTCTTCCAAAGATAACTCTGGATTTTGGTGCAAATGTCTACGCCATGATGTTAAATTCTCTTCAGTGATTACTTTCATCTTCTCTTCCTACTTTATTATAAGTTTCTTAATTCTGCTATAATGTCTACTTTTTCTTCTGCAACTTCACTACGTGTTTTGATTACTCTTGCAGGAACACCCGCTACTACATCTCCACTAGCTACATCTTTTGTTACTACACTTCCAGCTGCAACAACGGCATTGTCTCCGATTTGTACACCCTCTAAGACAACAGCATTAGCTCCGATAAGAACATTGTTACCTACTCGTACTGGTGTAGCATTAGCTGGTTCGATAACTCCTGATAAGACAGATCCAGCACCAACGTGAGAGTTCTCTCCAACTTCCGCACGTCCACCTAAAATAGCATTCATATCGATCATAGTGTTTTTACCAATTTTAGCTCCGATATTAATAACAGCACCCATCATGATAACCGCATTATCCCCAATACTAACGTGTTCACGTATAGAACATCCTGGTTCGATACGAGCATTAAACTGAGTTAAGTCAATCATTGGTACACCACTATTACGGCGATCATTTTCTACGCGGTGATTTACTACCACGGCTTTGTTAGCTTCGTAAAATTCCACCCAATCAGCAAAGTCTGCGAAAATAACTCTTGAGTTCCCCTCACCATACACTTCTAAAGTTTCTGGAAATTCTACATCCGCGTTAAAATTAACGTAAACTTTAACCGGTGTTTTCTTTTTAGATGTTGCTATAAATTTAATAATCTCTTCTGTTGATTTCATTTCTTTCTCCTATTATCTATATGATTTTTTTCTATTTTATATTTAATTTTTACATATGTCAATCTAACTTTATTATAGTATTTTTTTAGGGAGTGACTCAAAAACCGCGATTTCGTAGAAATCGATTTTGTCGAGTCACCCCCGCACAGTTTATTAGATATCTAAAAAGCTTTTATAAAGCGATTTTAGATATCAATAAACCACTGCGTCTATGAGTTATCATATACACTTTGTTAAAATTTAGGACTTTTGGCGCAGCCCCATGTTTATTAATATTTTTATAAACTGTGTGAAGGCGATACAATAAAACTCTTATACAGAATCACTCGAATCGCTTCTGACTTTATTATTTTATACCTAGTACATCTTTCATAGAATATAATTTAGGTTCTTCTACAGTGTTAAGCCACTGTGCAGCTGTAACAGATCCTTTTGCGAACATTTTTTTACTTAGAGCTGTATGTTTAATCTCGATTACCTCATCTTCTCCAGCAAAAATCACCTCATGTTCACCTACTATAGTTCCACCACGTACCGCATGGATTCCAATTTCTTTTTCTTGGCGTTTCATATCTCCATGACGACCATAAACTCTATTATAATCTTCTACGTTTTTAACCGCATCTACTAACATTTTTGCAGTTCCACTTGGTGCATCTACTTTTTTATTGTGGTGTTTTTCAATAACTTCGATATCATATCCTAGTAAAAATTCACTAGCTTTTTTCACTAATTCTACTAAAACATTTACTCCTAAACTATAATTCCCTGCATAAACTACCCCTACTTGTGTAGCTAGTTCATCGATTAATTCTAATTCTTCTGGAGTGTGACCAGTTGTCGCAATTACGACTTTTGTTGCTGTACGTTTAGCATACTCTACTAGTTCTGCTGTACCTGCGTGATGTGAAAAATCAATAATCACATCTGCTATCTTTTCTAAACCTTCATATGAAGTATAAGTAGGAAATTCTTCATCTAGCAATTCACGACCTACACCTGCAACAATTTCTAAATCAGTACTATCTTGAATATAGTTTTTTAGAACTTGTCCCATCGTTCCATTATAACCACTTAATAAAACTCTCATTTTTACTCTCCTTGTAATGAATTAAGTCTTGCAATCTCTTGTTCTAATCTTGTCGCTAATGTTGGAGCAACATGTGTCATTGGTAGACGGTAGTGACAAGCTGATTTTCCGATTAATTCCACACATTTTTTAACTGGCATTGGATTTGGCTCAGCGAATAACATGTGAATGAAGTCTAAATATTTAAGTTGAAGTCCGAAAGCTTTCTCTACTTGTCTTTCTAAAGCATATTTACACATTAAGTGAGTTGCTTTTGGATAAATATTAGCTAAAACAGAGATTGTACCTTTACCACCAGCTAAAATAATAGGTACGTTAATATCATCATTTCCTGAATAAATATCAATGTTATCCCCTACTAAGTTTCTAACTGCTAAAGTATGAGCGATATCTCCTACAGCATCTTTGTAAGCTACAATATTTTTGTGTTGAGATAAGTGTAAGATAGTCTCTGGCGCCATAACTTGTCCAGTTCTTCCTGGTACATTGTAAAGTACGATTGGTAAATCAACACTATTAGCAATTGCTTCGAAGTGTTCGATTAACCCTTGTTGACTAGTTTTAATGTAGTATGGTGTTACTACTAATAATGCATCTGGTCCTAATTTTTCAATCTCTTGGCTTAATCTAATTGAGTGAGCTGTATCATTAACCCCACTACCTGCGATAACTGGCACACGTCCTGCTACTCTGTCAATCGCAAATTTAATAACCGCTACTTGCTCATCATCAGGCATTGTCGAACTCTCACCAGTAGTTCCTGCTACAATAATCGCATCTATACCTTCACTAATTTGGAATTCAATTAATTCTCCAAAAGTCTCATAATCTACACTTCCATCCTCGAAAAATGGTGTTACTATTGCTACTCCGCTTCCTGTATAAATTGTCATAATCTTATTCTCCTTGTTTCTATCTTATTTATATATTTTTAATAATATTTTTTATGTTTTTTAAATTAAATATCTTGTCTAATTAAATCTTCTAACGTTTCACCTTTTACTACTAGGCGGCTAGTTCCATCTTTCACAAACACTACTGGTAATTTCGGTAATCTATTATAGTTGCTACTCATACTGTAGTTATAAGCTCCTGTTGATGATACTAATAATAAATCACCTTGCTCAGCTTTAGGTAAATTAGCATCCATTACTAACATATCTCCAGACTCACAGCATTTACCAGCAACTGTATAAGTTATATCTGCTTCTTCATTCATCTTATTGGCTAACATCGCTTCATATTTTGCTTTATATAATGCATAACGAGGATTATCTGCCATACCTCCGTCGACAAACACATATTCACGACCTGCAAAAGTCTTCTTAACTCCACCAACACTATATAGTGTACTACCAGAATTACATGTTAGACTTCTACCAGGTTCAATAACTACCTTAGTTAAATCTAATCCGAAATTATCACTCTCACGTTCGACTACTTCGATATACTCTCTTAAAAATTCAGCAAGTTCAAAAGGTCTATCCTCTTCAGTATAATAAACCCCGAAACCTCCTCCTAGGTTAAGAACACTTATAGTTAAACCTAATCTTTCTTGAACTTTTTTCGTAAATTCCATTACTACTTTTACAGCTTCAAAAAATGAAGTTTTTTCAAAAATTTGTGATCCAATATGTGAATGGAATCCTACAAAATTAAGATTACTTTGGTTATTAATATCTGCGATTAAATCATAAATTGTTTCATCGTATACTGAGTAACCAAATTTTGAATCATCTTTTGCTGTTTTGATGTATTCATGAGTATGAGCATCGATACCTGTATTAATTCTTAACAGTACATCTACAGTATTTCCACTCTCTCTTACGATTTCATTAATCATTTCATATTCATAGTCGTTATCTATGACGATAGTTCCTACTCCAACTTCAAGAGCATATTGTAGTTCCTCACGAGTTTTATTATTTCCATGGAAATAAGCTCGACTCATATCATATCCAGCTTTATATGCTGTATAAATCTCTCCAAGTGAAACCACGTCAGCACCTAAGCCCTCACTACTCGCGATTCTTAATACCTCTAAACAACTAAAAGCTTTTGAGGCGTAAAGAACTTCTGTATTGAACTTCGAACTTTTAAAATTATTGATAAAAGTTCTACATTGGTTCACTAACATATTCTCATCATAAACATAAAGTGGTGTGCCGTATTGAGCTTTTAACTCGCTTACCCCAACTCCTGAAATATTCAGTTCACCATTTTCTACCGTCATACCATCAAATAATCTCATTATATTCTCCTTCATAAAGTGTTATAAAAAATAGACTACAAGAACAAAAGGTCCTTGTAGTCTAGCTTATAATTCTATCCTATTCCTCTTGCCCTTATTATAAAAAGCTCACCATGAAGAAAATGGGCATTTTCTAATGACAGTGCTATGCCTATTCGACATAACCCCAGTGAAATTAATCACTTCGGCGATGCTACCTTTTAAATTAGTCATCGCGGCCTCTTTTTATAATACTTATCTATTTACGTTGTATAAATAATATCACGTTTTAAAATTATTGTCAATAGTTTTCAGAAAATTTTTATAATATCTTTATTTTGAATCTAGTATATACACAATTAATATTGATTGTAATCATTCTATAAAACAACTATAATATACACATATTAAGATAAGACAGTATACTAAAATGCTTATTACTAAAATAATAAAAGGAAGATAAAATATGATTGACTTTACAAAAAATGACGACTTGAATAAAATTATCAGTGAC
This sequence comes from Gemella parahaemolysans, assembly GCF_053758945.1. Classification (NCBI taxonomy): domain Bacteria; kingdom Bacillati; phylum Bacillota; class Bacilli; order Caryophanales; family Gemellaceae; genus Gemella; species Gemella parahaemolysans. The sequence goes on along the minus strand of NZ_JBSMTP010000015.1, from coordinate 13,734 downwards.
AATGACATAGCCATTATTCAATACGGAACTGCCACATGTATGCCATGTCACTCTATAAAAAACAGAATTACTACTTGGCAAGAAGATCACAAAGATGTCGTAGCATACTACATCTCATTAGAAGAAAATATGGAAATTGCTGCACAGCGTGGTATTCTTTCTTCACCAACTGTAGAAGTATATATTGAAGGAAGATTATCAATTCAAAAAAGCGGCTACTTCAGTCTAGATGAAATTCTAGAAAAAATAAGTAGCATAAGTGAACAGATGAAATAAAATATGAGCGATTCAAAGTTATTATTTTTAAATTGCTCATATTATTAATTATTCATTTTTTTCCAATATATCTACAGGTTCTTCACCTAGTAACAGTTTTACATCATTAATGTCAACAATTCTAAAGCCTTTGATCTTTGATTCCAGCTGTCTTACTGACTTGGTCACCCTCGATGTATCAATAAGTAATATCTTTTCATAGTCAGGTACTTTTTCTTCTGCTCTCTTAAGGAAGATTTCAACATGTTCAGGATGTAAATATGTCTGACCTTTATATGATTTTATTTCTACTACATATTTCTTTCCTTTTTTCTCAAGACATAAATCAAAGTCTGCACTTCTATTTTTGGGTTCCGTAACTTTATAACCAACATTTTTAAAAGCATATGCTAGTAATAGTTCTTTACCTATTGGTGAAGTCAACTTCTCTAAAGCTGCAAGTAATGGTTTAGGTTTAATCTTAATAACAGATTTCTTTAATCCCTCAGAATCTTTTGTTAATAATTTCCTATTAAATCCAATAATATAATCCTCCACTATAGCAAAATGACCATGTGCTATACAGTTTCTAATAGCTGTCAGCAAAGCATTAATTTTTGAAAAAGTAGTATACTTCGCAACTATTATTTTTTGACAATTAGGACAAATATTCCCCTCAAAAAATTTCCAATCATCATTACTTATTACATCCTTCGAACCTATCAATTTCACATCATAACTTTCATCCATTTCCATTTGATCCATAACATAAGTAAATGAAAATTCATCATATATCTTATCAGAAATTAATTCATTTTTAATTGATTGGTAAGAATCAATATTAGGAGTATACCAAAGTAAATTTTTTATTACCTTATCCATATCGTCTGAAAGTTTTATCGGTCTAGGACTGTGTTCTATTTTATAATCTATCTCTTTTCTATTTCCACAACATCTTTTAAACATATCCTTCTCCTCAAGTTAGTAATAATTTGAAATCAGTTTGTATCAATTTTATCATAGCATATATCATGTACATAAAAAAAGACACGTATAGATTATGTACGCGTAAAATAAAAAAGAGATGTCGACCCCCCTCAAAAAAAATAAAAACGGGGGAGGAGGATAGACATCTCTCATTAGTTTCATTATACTGCAAAAACTTATAAAACACAATAAACTTTATTTCAAAATATTTTACTTCTCAACAAACCTACTAGTTAATTTATACACTTGTTTAATTTCGTTATTTTCTAAATTCCAAGTTTTTAATTCTTCTTTTATCAACTCTGGGAACTTTCTACTAATATCCCTTAATGCATTCCCTACTGATTTTCTTACATATTCACTAGCATCTTCTTTTAATGCTGCTAGTCTTTTTATTGCTTCTTGTGGATTTTCTTTGAAATATGGTCTACTAGTCCATATCCTTAATCCTTCTGTTACAGCTCTTTTCGTATTCGAATTATCAGAACTTAGCCATTCGTCAATTACAGGGATTGCATTTTCATATCCTTTATTTTTACAATATTCATCAAATGCTTTCGCTAATACCTCTTGTACTCTCCAATTATTATCTTTAGATACCTCATCACACATGAACTTAAGAATACCAATATCAGCTGATAAATATCCAAAAAGAAATACACCGTACATTCTAACCTGATATACTTTAGACTCATATGATAAGAAAGCCAACTCCTTAGTATAATCCCTATCATTATTTTTATAATCAATTAACGCTCTTTTCTCTTCTTCCTTAAATCCATTTTTTATTAAAGAAAATTCTTGTTCTAAGATTTTAATATATTCATTCATACTTAGACATACCTCTTTAATTATCTTCTAATTCTTTTAAAGTCTGGCCATTTTTTGTTTTCCAATGTGTTAATCCATTAGCATTAGTCCCCAATACAAATGCTGCAGCATAAGATGCACTTGTAAATAATTGATTTTCTTTTAGAATTCCATCTTTTATTATCCCAGAGTCGATTAATTGAACGCGTAATTCTTTAATTAATCTAGGCATAGTTTTTAAATCTTCTAAAGAAATCATACTTCCTTTTAAAACTACAAATCCCTCATTCGTTCTTTTACATTTTGCTTCAATTTGAAGATTACTCTTTCTGATTTTTCTACTTAAAAATAATAGTTCTTCATCAGCTATAACCACATCATCAACTGTATCTTTTTCTAAAGTTGGGATGAATAATTTGTGTCCTAATGTACCTATTATCATTTCACTATTAGAAAGAATTTCAATTAACTCAGATTCTTTTTCCTCTGTAACATTTCCTATATTCGGTTCATTTTGATTTTTCAATATATATCTTTTTGAGAATTTAATTTTTTCTGCAAATTTATTTTCAAGATAATTTAATTCTGTAGGTCCAAAGATATTAGTATCAGTTGTTAAAACTATCACTTCATTAAAGAAATCCATTTTTTCATCTTTGGTATGCTCTAATAATCTTAGTAATAAAGCCTCTCCATTTTTTCTATTTCCAGCTTGACCTACGTAAACTAGATTCTTATCTTCCTTATCGCTTTTACCTATCAAAAAATATATTCCACTATACTTTAAATGTTGTCTCTGTTTAATCAATTCTGAATTTAGTTTTGTCCTTGGAATTTTGTAAATAACCCCTGTCCAATTAGATAGTGTACATTTAATAGAACTTGTTACATCACCTTCCATCAGAAACATATTAATATTTTTTCCTCTTGTCATATTCTCAACTCCTTTCCTATAATCATCTTCTTAAAAAAAGCATATAGAATGTTAGACACTCTATATGCTTAAGGATGATTTGCTAAAATTAGTTGTTAGCTTTTAAGAAATCAACAGTTTTTTGGATTACTAACTCACCGCGTAAGTCTTCAACACTAATACGTTGTTTGATTCCTTCTTCAGTCATATTGTACATAGTAGCAAGTTCTTTAACTTCAGCATCGATGTCAGCATCTGTTACTTCAACTTTTTCTACTTCAGCGATTTCACCTAGTACGAATGAAGTTTTGATTTTATTTTCAGCATCTGATTTCATTTCAGCTTTAAGATCAGCTTCACCTTTTCCAGTGAATTGCTCATATAAGTCGAATGATAATCCTTGACGAGATAAGTTTCCAGTGAATTGTTCGAACATAGAGTTAACTTCTTGTTCTACTAATTTTTCTGGTACAGAAACTTTTGCGTTTTCTACAGCTGTAGAAATTACTTTATCAGAGTAAGATTTTTCTGCTAAGTTTTCTTTTTCTAATTTGATTTCTTCTTTTAATTTTTCTTTGTATTCAGCCACAGTTGAAGCTGCTTCTTTAGAAAATTCTTTAACGAATTCATCAGTTAGTTCTGGTAAAACTTTTTCTTTTACGTCGTGAATTGTAACTTCGAATCTAGCTGCTTTACCTGCAAGGTCAGCTACTTGGTAGTTTTTTGGGAATGTTACGTTAACTTCTGTGTCAACTGGTGCAACTTTTCCTTCTAATTGTTCTTCAAATCCAGGGATGAATGAACCTGAACCTAATTCTAATTCGTAACCTTTAGCTTCTCCACCTTCAAAAGCTTCGTCTCCGATGAATCCTTTAAAGTCGATAACTACGATATCACCTTTTTTAGATTCTCCTTCTTTGATTTGCCATTCAGCTTGACGGCTTAATAAGCTATCTAATCTTTCTTCTACATCAGCATCAGTTATTTCTACTGAATCTTTTTCTAATCCAAGGTTTTTGTATTCACCTAATTCAACATTTGGTTTAACAGTAACAACTGCTTCGAATTTAACACCTTCTTCTTTGCTGATTTCTTTAACATCGATATCAGGCATAGCTAATGGTGAAACTTCTAATTCGTCAATAGCTTTTGTATAAGCTGCTGGTAATACGAAATCTACTGCATCTTGGAATAATGCTTCTTCTCCGTACATTTTGTTGAATACGGCTCTTGGTAATTTACCTTTTCTGAATCCAGGTGCGTTAACACGTTTAACTGCACGTTTGAATGCTTGGTCTAATCCTTTCGCAAATTCTTCTTTTGTTGCTGAAAAAGAAATAACTACTTTTCCATCTTCTTTATTTAAAATTTGTGACATTTATTTTTCCTCCAAAAATACTTTTAAGTATCATCAAAAATGTTAGTATAAAAATACTAAAAACTCTTGATTAATTATATAGTAAATAGCATAAAAAGTCAATCGTTACACATTTAAATTATCGTTTTTAAGAGTTAGTTAAATAGTCTCAAAAAATCCTTTAACCCCTCTTCAAATTAATACTAAATTTCAAAAAAATTATAATACTTACATACTTTTTTCTATTTACCAACTAGTTTTTTACTAAATTCTTTTATTAATTTATCATTTTCTCTAAAATTAGGGTAATATTTCTCTAATAACGAATAGAATCTGGGTGTATGGTTTGTTTCTAACAAATGAGTAAGTTCATGGACAATAGTATGTTCTAAACATTCAATCGGGTATTTTACAAGTTCATAATTTATCCAGATTCTTTTGGCTGTAATATTGCATGTACCCCAGCGTGTTTTCATCTTTTTAATTCTAAGTTCTTCAGCATGAACATTCATGATTTTCTCGTATTTATTAATAAACTCTAACGAGCTATTATATAAAATTTTTCTCAACTCTTTTATTAGTATTTGCTCTCGATCTTGTTCTTTATCCTTTATAACTAGGATTAATTTATCATTAACTATTCCAACCGAATTCTTCAAACCGCTTCTAACTTCTAAAGTTAGCTCTTTCCCAAAAACAAAATGTTTTTCACCTGTTACATAATTTTTAACAGTATGACCATTCTTCAAGATATTATTCCTTCTAAGTTTTATTTCATCAATATTATCTTGAACAAGTTTTTTTATAATATAATTAGCTGTTCTCGGAGGGGCACTTACTACTACATCTGCATTCTTTTCCACTCTTAAATAAATGTTTTTCATGCTTTTCCTGTATTTTATCGTAACTACTAAATCACCGACACTTATTACTCTTTGCATACTGCCCCTCCTCTATATTTTATTATTTTAACTCACAACCTACTAATGCAGTACCTACTCTTATATGAGTTGCACCTTCTTCAATTGCAATCTTATAATCATTACTCATACCCATAGATAAAAACTCACATGGTGCATATGATAAATTCAGCCCTTTTACTATATCACATAATTTTCTTAATTTTCTAAAGCAATTACGTAACACATCCTCATCTTCGACAAAAGGTGCCATTGTCATAAGTCCTACAACTTTTATTTTTGAATACTGCTCTAATGATTTTATAAAGTCAATAACTTCTTCAGAAGTTAAACCATGTTTACTCTCTTCTCCCGAAACATTCACCTGCACGAAACATTTAATTTTCTTATCAGCACGTTTTTCGATTTCTCTAGCTAAACTATCTCTATCTAATGCGTGAAAATAATCAACCTCATTGATCACATCACGTACTTTTCTAGTTTGTAAACTTCCAATTAAATGCCACGTTTTATTAGAATAATTATTTTTTCTTTCAACATAATTTTGTGGACGATTCTCTGCAAAATCTGTAATACCTGCTTCTATAGCTTCGTCCACTCTAGCATCAGTAACATATTTAGTTACAGCTATTAAGTTCACTTCATCAGTATTTCTTCCTACTTTTTCACAAGTTTCCGCTATTTCTCTTGTTATTATTTCAAAATTCTCTCTAACGTTCATTTTCTATCCTACTTACTCTATATTTTTAATGTTATATTATAATTATAACATGATGATTATTATTTTGTTATTAAATAAATAAAAAAAGACACCTATTAAAATAGATGCCATAACAAGTAGTCGAACGGATTTGCACCGTCATCTCCCTTCTTAATTAAGAAAGGTGTCATCCTTTTTGAACTACTGCCCTACTTGTTATTTTATTATATCAACTTTCTTTTCTTTATTCAAATTATTTATATAATCTTCCACATTTTTTAATTAAAATACAGAAAGTAACAAGAAAACCTCGTTACTTTCTATTATTCATCTTATTTCTTAGGTACAAACTCCAATACTTTATCCTTAGGAATATTAGCTATAGATTCTGTAGTATATTCACCTTTTATCCATTTTTCTACTTGATTATCATAATTATCACTTAGAAAATGTCCACTTTGTCCCGGCCCAACAACGTGATATCCTGTTTTAGTTTCAAAATCATAGACAAATCTCCAAGAAGCCCCGTGATTTACCAGCCCCTCATCATTTTGTTTAGCCGCTTGAACTGTTACTTTCGAACCTGAAATTGGGTATTCTTTAGGATTTAAGAAGTACGCCAATAATGTTGATGATTTAGATAACGGATGTCTAAACCCTAATTTATGAGCCTCTCCCCACTTCCATTTAGATACATCTGTTCCATACTTTCCTTCTAATTCAGATATCGTCTCATTTAGACTGTTAGTCAATACCTCATTTAGCCCACCTTTTTCCTCAATAAGATTTACCTTCTTATCATTTATGCTATCTCTAAGAATCTTATCTACATAACTTTCTTTATGTGGCATGAATTTATAAACATCAGAATTCATCTTATCTTTTAATATATATGATTGTATCTTTTTCATCCAAAGGTCAAAAATAAGTGGCGAAGAATCATCCTTATCATCTACATTATTCCACAATTTCAACTTATCAATAATTTCCCTTTTTGAAATTTTGTCAATATTTATATTTTTTAAGAAATTCGGTAAAAATTCTTGAGAATATAAATTTTTTATATCCATTTGAAGTTTTTTCATATCATCTACTGTTAAGTTATTTCTTTTCGATAATATTTCATCTATACGGGCTTTTCTATACGGTTGTGCCCATACATTTGATGTATGGTAATCAGTTTTTACAGTCTCGGTATTAGCTGTGGCTATAAATCCTTCTTCTGGATTAACGAGTTTCGGTAATTTATCATAAGAAACATAACCACTCCAACCGTAGTCACTACTATATCCTGGCACCGGGAGATTTCCATCACCTTTTTTCCTAATCGGAACATTACCATTTGATTTATATGCTATATTACCTTCATTATCAGCAAAAACAAAATTTTGAGCTGGAGCTTTGAATTTTTCTAATGATTTTTCAAATTCTTTCCAATTTTTTGATTTATCAATATTTAAAATAGCTTCTAACTCTTGTGTTGATTCTAGTGCTGTCCATTGCATCGAAAAACTTGCATCTTTATTGCCTAACGGTTTAAGTAACTGATCGATTATTGGACCATGTTTTGTGTTAACTACCTCATAATCAACTGCATCTTTACCTTTTATTTTGATTGAATACTTATCGACCTGAGCATCATAATACTCATTATCATATTTAAATCCATATGGATTATTCTCCTGTCTTTTCTCAATATATAAATCTTGTACATCTGGTCCAAAATTAGTAACACCCCACGCTATATGTTCATTATGACCTAGAATAATACCAGGCACCCCAGGGAAAATTACACCAGAAACCTTATTACTTGGAGTTGATAGAGTCATCTGATACCATACTGATGGTGTTCCGAGTCCTAAATGTGGATCATCTGCCAATAACGGTTTACCTGATTTAGTCTTTTTACCAGAGACAACCCAATTATTACTACCATTTTCCATAGGTGGTCTTTCTGTTTCTGCTGTATTCTTATCTATACTCACATCTAGACCTAAATTTGCTTTTATTATTTCTTCATTATCTTTATTATTCGAGAAACTATCTGGTAATAATTGTTTTAAATTTTCTTCCCCTAAATTATTTAAAATCCAATTATTAAAACCTAAGTGATCCCAGTGTCCTCCTAAGTCATATGCCATATATTTTCCTACAGTTAGCGAATCAATTGGTGTCCAATTTTCAGGAGAATATCCTAATAGAGAAAATTCATAAGGTAATTTATTATCTCTCTTCGCTTCGTCTATATACGCATTAACCCCTTGTGCATAACTTTCCAATATTTTCTTAGCCTCTTCTGAATAGTCATTATATGAGGCTTCGGCTGCTTTTCTAAGAGAAAATACTAAAAATTTCTTATCATTTTCTAATGCCGCTTCTCCTACAATTTCAGAAAGTCTTCCACTAGCTTGTCTTCTAGCTAAGTCCATTTGAAACAATCTGTCTTGAGCATGAGTATACCCCTGCACCTTATACACATCGATATCATTTTCAGCCTCAACTGTAGGAATTCCATTTTTATCACGTGATACTTTTGCACTTTTATCTAATATATTTAATTCTATCTTTCCCTCAACTTTTGGTAGAGATTTGTGAATAAAATAATATCCATATCCCCCAGCCAACAATATAACTAACACTAGTGCTATAGCTAATCTTTTCAATATCTTAATAACTTTATTTTTCATAAGACCTCCTAGAAAATAAATTATACTAAGAATTATATTAGCTTCAATTACATTTTGCAAATTAATATTTCTTAAAAAACTCTAAATAAGTACAGTTATTTTTTCACTTATCTTCATTAATTTATATATGATAGATGTTTCATATCTCTTTAAAATATGATATATTTCACTTTCTTTTATTTTCACCCACTTCTATACACTTTTTTTAGTTATTATTTTTTATTCTTGTTAATTTTAATATTTTACTATTATATTACTTCAGCATTGGAATATATTTTTAAAAATTTTATAAAAAAAGTTTTCGAAGAAATCATCTCTCTTCGAAAACTAAAGTTGACTATTATATTTTTCTGAATTTCTTACTAATATTATTCTTATTCCTAAGAAGAAGTATATTATACAGCTAATAAATAATATACCTAAGCTAAAGATTAATAATAATATGCTATATACTAAGAATAAAAATGCTACTATATTGTGATTTATCCCTTTTTTAAACATTACAAATAGTAATAATAAAAATAAAATTACTAGTAGTGCAAAATATAACCACGCTAATTGTCCCATAACTTGAAAGATAAAATGCATATCTTTCGTAGAAACATTAGCACTATCCTGAGTAAGTTTTGTTTGTTCACGAATTTGATCGACTATTTTAGTTCTTAAATACTCATTTCCTGCATACTCTCGAAATAAGTTGATCATTCCTCCAATAAAACCAATATACAAGATATATATTACACTAGAGATAAGTAATAATATTTTCTCTAATTTGTCAAAATACATTATTTTTCACCTTTACCCTTACACTTAGCGCAAGTTCCATAGAATGATAAAGAATTATCTTGAACCTCAAAAGAATACTCTTTTTTCATATATTCAATAAGTTTATTAAATATAGGATTAGATACTTTCTCTATATTATTGCAATTAGTACAGATTAAATGATGATGAAGCTCATCATCTACAGATTGTCTTAAATGATATTTAGAAACACCGTTACTAAAAGATATTTTTTCTAAAATTTTTAATTCATAGAAAATATCTAAAGTTCTATAAACTGTTGCAATACCAATATCTGGTGTCTTCTCTTTTAAAATAAAGTATAGTTCTTCTGCACTAAGGTGCTGATCCTTATTCTCTACTAGAATTTCAACAATTTTTTCCCTTTGTGGTGTTAGTTTATAAGGTGATTGTTGAATTATTTTTATTATTTCATCATAAATGCTCATATACTATTTTGCGCCTTTCCTATTTTTTAAGTAAGATAATGCAAGCATAGTCTTACTGTCCGTTATAACATTGTCATCTAAAAGTTTAATTGCTTCTTCAATTTTATACTTACGTAGATTAATAAACTCATCGTCATCTGGATTCTGTTCCCCAGGATACTCTAAATTATCTACATAATATATTGTAATTAATTCTGAACTATATCCTAAAGCTACATGAACATCACATAGTTTTTCTAGTCTGTCTTCTTCAACCACATATCCTGTTTCTTCTTGCAGTTCACGAATAGCCGCTAGTTTCTTATTGCTTTCCCCAAGCTCTAACTTACCTGCAGGAATTTCTAAAGTCACCGATTCTATAGCTTTTCTATATTGTTCAACTAGAACCACTTCATCATTTTTTGTTAATGCTAGGATTGCTACTGCTCCTCTGTGATTTATTAGTTCGCGTTTGGAAGTTTCTCCATTCGGTAAAGTAACTGTATGCACTTCTACATCCAATACTTTTCCTTTGAATATTTTTTCGACATCAATAGTTTTTTCTTCTAAGTCTATTCTCATAATTTCCTCCAAATTTTTACAAACTATATTCTTCTAAATCATGTGCTATTCTCACCATACATTTACTACTTAATGTATCAATAGCCTCTTTCTCAATGCTTCTATCATATCTTGCACTAATATGCGTTAAAAATACATTTTCGACTCTACTTTTCTCTATTATCTTTTCTATATCTAATACACTTAGATGATAATTTTTTTTCGCATGATGTGCATCTTCTTTTAATAAATATGTACATTCTGTAATTATAATATTACTATTTTTAACAAATTCATTCAATCCTTCAAAGTATCTTGTATCTGGTATAATTGAGATTTCTTTTCCAGGTTTATCTTCAGATAAAAAATCACTTGAATTATACACCTTACCATTAAATTCGAAAGTATCTGCTTCCTTTATTTCTCTATAAAATGGTCCTGGCGTAATTCCTAATTCTTTTAACTTATCTGCATCTAAGCTCCCTTTTTGTTTTTTAAATATAATTTTATATCCAAAACATTCAATACTATGAGCTAGTGGATAGCTAAAAACAGTAACAGTTTTATTATCTATTATACACTGTTCACTAGAAATTTCAATATATTCCACGCTATAAGAAAGTGAACAATGTGTGAACATCATATTCTTCTCTATAAACTCCTTAATACCTACAGGTCCATAAATAGTAACCTTTGACGCTTTAGTATCTAAAAGAAAACTTCTTGAAGATAAAAAACCAATCAATCCTAGCACATGATCAGCATGAAGATGACTAATAAAAATTTTAGTTATTTTGGTTGGCTTAATATTTGTTTTCAAAATCTGGTGTTGAGTTGCCTCTCCACAATCAAACATCCAACACTCTTTTAGTTCTTGCATAAAATTAAATACAAAACTCTGTGTATTTCTAAATTTTGCTGGAAGCCCAGCTCCTGTTCCTAAAAATTGTACTTCCATTATATTCCTCTACTCAATAATTAATAATAGTGGCCTAAAAAGATATTCCATTTAAGCCACTTTATGTATGTTATAGTTTTACTACAAAAATCTGCGCATCTTGTAGACATGTTATTACATGTTCTACTCCTGCTGGAATTTCTAATAGTTCAAATTCATTCACAGATTCCACTTGTTCCTCAAAAGAAACTGTAATTTTCCCACTAATATTTAATAATAAAATATTTTTATCATTGCTGTATGAATCTGTTTGATTCCCTGTCTTAAGATTCATGTGCACCACTTGGTATCTATCATTTTCTAAAATAATCCCACCTAATAACGCATTTTTATCTAATTTAATTTTTTTCATAGTTTTATCTTCCTTTACGTTTATATAATCCGTCCTCTTCAATCATAATAAGCTTATTCTTGAACAATCTTCCAACAGCACGCTTAAAGCTTCCTTTACTCATTCCAAATACGGCTTTAATCTCTTCTGGATCAGATTTATCAGTGAATTCACAATAACCATTATTTTCAATATAATCCATAATTGCTTGTCCGTCACTATCCATTCTTTCATGTGCACGTGGCAAGAATGAACCATTGATTTCACCATTATCTTTAACACCGATAACACGTAGTGTTACTTTTTCACCTAAACGAGGTTCTTTTTCACGTTCACTTTCGTGAACAAATACTTTATAACCATCTTTTGTTAATAGAAATGTCCCAACTCGCATTAAACGATACGGATAAGCCTCAATATCCTTATTTTTCATACTTCTAGTTGCTTTTGAATAAAGTGATGCTACGATAGTCTCTGTCGCTAAACGTGCGAAAAGTTGTCCGCTAAAGTCACGACGTAGTGTAATAAATAGTTCGTCACCTTCTTTAGGCCAAACACTTCTTAATTTTGGTAAATCTTCTCCTAAAAGTGGAATTTCACGAGAGAAACCAATATCAAGACCGACTCTATCTTCTTCAACTTTAACCACTTTACTAAAAGCATAATCACCATATGTCACTTCTGGAATATTCGGTGTTGCGAATAACTTTCCACTACGAGAAGGATATACAAACATTGAATATTCTTCTCCAATTTCGTAATCATCTAAACTCTCTACGTCAGATTCGTTACAGTTAATTTCTTCATCATTTGGTCCTTTAAAAACTAATGATGAACTTTTCTTCTCTACTAATTCTAAGAAATGGATTTCTCCAGTAATAAATTTAATATCTTCTCTTTCCATCAAGTACCTCTTTCTTTTATTTTCGTATAACAACTTACAGCAATGTTACTAAACATCTTCTCATAAAAAAAGGTTGATACCTAATATCAACCTTTAAATTAATCGGAAAAAGTAGTATCAGGGCGTACTTACTTAACCATATTTTTTATTTGTTTTAATTGATTTACTCTTATTTCCTTTGGAAGGAATCTTCTTATTTCATCTTCATTATACCCTACTTGTAATCTCTTATCATCAACAATGATAGGTCTTCTAAGCATTCCTGGATTATCTTGAATAACTTTATATAATTCTTGAATTGACATACTTTCAATATCCAAATTCAATTTTTGGAAAGTTTTCGATCTGAATGAGATTATATCTTCTGTTCCGTGCTCCGTGATAGACAAAATGTCTTTAATCTCATCTGTTGTCAGAGCTTCTGAAAAAATATTTCTTTCCACAAAGTCTATTTCGTTTTCAATAAGCCAAGCTTTCGCTTTTCTACAAGAAGTACAACTTGGCGATGTAAACAACGTAACTACCACCAGCACTCACACTCCTTTATAAAAATAACATTAATATTTTTATAATTCTATATACTATTATATTATACTACATATGTTGTCGTTTTACAATATAGTATTGAAAAAAATATTTTAATTTGTCAACTAAAAACACTTATTTGATATCATTTTACACTGACTATCCTTGTAGACATAGACCTTATGTTCTACCCTTACATTTTTTTATTTGATTAGTTAAAATAAATTATATAATAATACACTTGTACAATACTTTGCAAAATTTTACGATTTTATTATAAACTATGAAACTTAAATTAAAATTAAATATTTTCAGCATTTCTCCTACATAGTTTATCTTACTGCTAAATTGACAAAGTATTTTATGTATGTTATCATATACATATGCCAGTATGGCGGAATTGGCAGACGCACTGGACTCAAAATCCAGCGATGGCAACATCGTGCCGGTTCGACCCCGGCTGCTGGTATAATAAAAAAGACAAGGCTTTTGTACCGACCCCAAAAAGTTAGACCAAAAAATCTAACTTTTTGGAGGTCGGTATTTTTATGACTAAATATAATTTTGAATTTAAAAAGAAAGTCGTACTAGAGTATATAAATGAAAACATAAGCA